>NZ_JBHTRI010000033.1:0-95670 GCF_042796085.1 Streptomyces sp. NPDC056452 | reverse complement strand
CGATCTTCGACCTCGTCGACTACGGCGTCGTCGGCGACCTCTTCAACGTCGTCCCCCAGCTCACCGACGAGGTCAAGACCCGCAAGGGCTGACCCGCCAGGAGCAGTGCCTGTTCGACGGTCCGGGGCCGCGCGGTGTTCTTCACCGCGCGGCCCCGGACCGTTTCCGATCACCATTGACGCAAGGGTAGACGGGCTTATAACTTCACTATGCGAATGAGTGTTTCCGGGAAGCGGAAACTGCGAGAGCGTGGAGGGTACGGTCATGGGTCAGCAGGAGAAGGTGGCAACGAGCCTCGCCGGCGCGGTGGGCGAGGAGATCAGCGCCTCCCTCGCGGCGGTGGACGCCGAACTCGCCCGCCGCTATCCGGGAGACCCCGGCACGCGCCAGCCGGTCCACACCGTGTACGTCCCCGCCGACATCTTCACCGCCGGAACCATCCGCTCCTGGGGCGACCAGGCCCTGAAGGCGCTCGACGAACACGCCCCCGACGCCGCCGCACTCGCCGGGGTCCTGGGCATCCCGCAGGAGCTCGCGGGGCCCGTCCACGACCGCGTACGCGCCAAGCTGGAGCGCGAGCCCGTGGAGGACCTGCGCATCGACTTCGAGGACGGCTACGGGCCCCGCCCGGACGCGGAGGAGGACGAGGCCGCCGCCCGCGTGGCCCGGCTGGTGTCCGAGGCGTACAGGGACGGGACCGCCGCCCCGTACATGGGCATCCGCATGAAGTGCATGGAAGCCGGGGTGCGCGACCGCGGCATCCGCACCACGGACATCTTCCTCACCGGCCTGATGCGGGCAGGAGGCCTCCCCGACGGGCTCGTACTGACGCTGCCCAAGGTGACGTACCCCGAACAGGTCACCGCCTTCGTCCGACTGCTCGAGGCATTCGAGCAGGCTCACGGGCTGCCCGCAGGCCGTCTCGGGTTCGAGATCCAGATCGAGACGAGCCAGTCCATCCTCGCCGCGGACGGCACCGCGGCCGTGGCCCGCATGATCGACGCCGCGCGGGGCCGTGCGACGGGCCTGCACTACGGCACCTTCGACTACAGCGCCTGCGTCGGGGTCAGCCCCGCCTACCAGGCCAGCGACCACCCGGCCGCCGATCACGCCAAGGCCGTCATGCAGGTGGCAGCCGCGGGCACCGGCGTGCGCGTGTGCGACGGGTCCACCAACGTGCTCCCCGTCGGCCCCGCCCAGCAGGTCCACGAGGCCTGGCGCCTCCACTACGGCCTCACCCGCCGCGCTCTGGCCCGCGCCTACTACCAGGGCTGGGACATGCACCCGGGGCACCTGCCGACCCGCTACGCGGCCGTCTACGCCTTCTACCGGGAGGGTCTCGAGCAGGCCGCCTCCCGCCTCGCCGCGTATGTCGCCAAGGCGGGCGGCGACGTCATGGACGAGCCGGCCACCGCGAAGGCGCTCAGCGGCTATCTGCTGCGCGGCATCGACTGCGGCGCCCTGGACACCGCGGAGGTGGCCCGGCTCACCGGCCTCACCCGCGCGGACCTGGACGCCTTCGCCTCGCCCCGGCGCGGCGGGCTGACGGTGACGAAGCCGTAGCCGGGGTGTCCGTTGCATCGAACCTTGAGTGTTGTCCCCGAAGGCTGAGTGATGTGTTCGCCGACCTTGTCGGGGGGTGATTCTGCCAGCGGCAGAACATCGGCCGGACCGGGGTCGACGGTCACTACCGTCCAGTCTCATGACGACGATTACGACGCGTACGGTCGAGTACCCGGCGGACGGTTTGACGATGGTCGGGCACCTCGCGCTCCCGGCCGGTGTCGACCGCCGGCCTGCGGTGTTGCTCGGACCAGAGGGCATGGGGCTCAGCGACGTCGAGCGCCGTCGGGCCGATGCTCTCGCCGAGCTGGGATATGTAGCGCTGGCCTTCGACCTTCACGGCGGGCGCTATTTGGGCGACCCCGAGGAGATGCTGGCCCGTTGCATGCCGCTGCTCTCTGACCCCGACCGGATGCGGGGAATCGGTCATGCGGCGCTCGACGTGTTGCGTACCGAACCGCGGACCGACCCCGACCGAATCGCCGCCGTCGGCTACGGAACCGGGGGCGCCGTCGGGCTGGAACTCGGGCGCGGCGGCGTCAACCTGCGCGCGATCGGGACAGTCAACGCACTCACCACCGGCCGACCGGGCGAGGCAGCGCGCATTCGCTGCCCGGTGTGGGCCGGGGTCGGGTCGGAAGACCCGATCATGCCGCCCGCGCAACGGAACGCGTTCACCGCCGAGATGCAGGCCGCGGGCGTCGACTGGCGCCTCGCGGTCTACGGTGGCGCCTTGCACGCATTCCACCACCCGCCGGTCGACCACCCCACGGTCCCCGGCGTCGGCTACCACCCACAGCACGCGCAGCGAGCCTGGCGCGACGTCGTCGACCTGCTCGCCGAGTGCCTGCTCAACCTTCGATGACACGAACTTATCGATCATCAAGCTTCGGTGAACCTGCTCAAGGTTCGATGACAAGAGACACGGGGGCCCCGTACGGAAGCGTCAGGCGGGCGGCAGTTCGCCCGAGCCGCGGGGGATGAGCCTCGTCGGGAGCTCCACCCTCACCGGAGGGTGGTCGGCTCCGTCGAGGCGGCGGAAGAGGTGCTCCGCGGCGGTGCGGCCGACCGCCGCGGCGTCCTGGGAGATCACCGTGATGCCGAGCAGGTCGGCCAGCTCGATGTCGTCGAAGCCGACCAGGGCGATCCGGCGTTCGTACTCCGCGAGGACGCGCACGGCGGTGACCGTCACACGGTTGTTGCCCGCGAAGAGGGCGGTGACCGGCTCGGGACCCGAGAGCATGGCCCGGGCGGCTGCCCCGACCCGCTCCGGATCGGTGGATCCGAGGGAGACCCAGGAGTCCTCGACCGTGATCCCGGCGTCGGTCATGGCCGCGTGGTAACCGCGCAGTCGCTCCGTCGCGGTGTGGATGCGCGGCTGGTCGCCGATGAAGCCGATCCTGCGGTGGCCGTGCGCGAGCAGGTGGTCGACGCCCTCGCGTGCGCCGCCGAAGCTGTCCGAGAGGACCATGTCGGCATCGACCCGGCCCGCCGGACGGTCCACGAACACGGTGGCGATACCCGCCTGTATCTCGGGCTCCAGGTAGCGGTGGTCGTCGCCTGCCGGAATCACGATGAGGCCGTCGACGCGACGGGCGCAGAGGGCGAGCACGAGCTCCTGCTCGCGCTCCGGGTCCTCGGCGCTGGAGCCGTTGATCAGCAGCGCACCGTGGGCGCGCGCCACTTCCTCCACCGCGCGGCTCAGCGGGCCGTAGAACGGGTCGGCGAGATCCTCCAGGACGAGCCCGATGGAGGCCGTGCGGCCTTTGCGCAGCACGCGCGCACTGTCGTTGCGCCGGAAGCCGAGGGCCTCGATCGCCTCCTGGACGCGGCGCTCCGTGTCGGGGGTGACACCGGGTTCGCTGTTCACCACCCGGGATACCGTCTTGAGGCCCACTCCGGCACGGGCCGCCACGTCCTTCATCGTGGGCCGGTTGCCGTAGCGGGACTCGGAATGACGGGTGGTCTCGGCCACGGTGCGCTGTCCTGTCGTCGGGTGCGGGAGGTTCCGGCGGCGCCCCGCATGCGGTGCTGGGGAGGGCTCGGAGCCTGTGGCGTCGAGCATAGGCCCTGGACAACGTTGTCAACAGAATGGAGACTATGCAGACCACGTACGGAAGTCGCAGGTCCGCACCTTCGCCCCCTCCTCACCCATCCGGAGAGACCACACCGATGCATACCGACCTCGTCGCAGCGCTCGACATCGGCGGCACCAAGATCGCCGGCGCGTTGGTGGACGGCGGCGGAACCCTTCTCCTGCGGGCACAGCGGCCGACACCCGCACGTGAGGACGCCGAGACGGTCATGGGGGCGGTGAGCGAGGTCCTGTCCGAGCTCACGGGCTCCACGCTCTGGAACAGGGTGAGCGCGGTCGGCATCGGCAGCGCAGGGCCGGTCGACGCATCGAACGGCACGGTCAGCCCCGTCAACGTCCCGGGCTGGCGGGGCTTCCCGCTCGTGGAGCGGGTCAGCGAGGCGACGGGTGGACTCGCCGTCGCGCTGGTCGGCGACGGCGTCGCGATGACGGCGGCCGAGCACTGGCTCGGCGCGGCCCGCGGCTACGACAACGCGCTCTGCATGGTGGTCTCCACGGGCGTCGGTGGCGGCCTCGTACTCGGTGGCAAACTGCACCCGGGCCCCTCGGGCAACGCCGGGCACATCGGTCACATCAGCGTCGACCTGGACGGCGATCTCTGCCCGTGCGGTGCGCGCGGCTGTGTCGAACGCCTCGCCAGCGGGCCCAACATCGCGCGCCGCGCCCTGGAGAACGGCTGGCTCCCCGGCCCGGACGGCGATGCCACGGCAGCCGCGGTGGCCGCCGCCGCGCGGGCCGGCGACCCGGTCGCCGTCGCCTCGTACGAGCGGGCCGCCCAGGCGCTGGCCGCCGGAATCGCCGCCACCGCCACGCTGGCCGAGATCGACATCGCGGTGATCGGCGGGGGAGTGGCCGGCGCGGGCGAGGTGCTCTTCGCCCCGCTGCGCCGCTACCTGCGCGACTACGCCACCCTGTCCTTCGTCCAGCAGCTGACGGTCGCCCCCGCGGTGATGGGCACCGACGCGGGACTGGTGGGCGCGGCGGCTGCCGCATCGGCGGTCCGTCCCGGAGGCGCGAACGGGGTACGGGCCGTCGCCGCCCAGTAGCGGCCTGCCGGACGGGGCGCCCCGCGCCCGGCTCAACGCCGCCGGTCCGTCGCCTGCTGCGGCACGACCACCAGGAACGCGTCCCGCTCCAGGTCCATCACGACCTCGGCGGCCATGCCCTCGCAGCGCCGGGCGGCCGCGAACTCCTCCGCGGGCCAGCTGCCCCGCGGTCCCCCCGCGGGAAACTGCTCAAGTACCGTACGGCGCACCGCGCACCCCCCTCGTCGTTGCTGTGCTGATCGCTCCAACGACGTCCGGCCGCCCACCGTTACGGCCGCGCCGGCGGCCGGGCTCGTACAGTGGGACGCCCTCCGACAGGCGCCGGTTGCCGACTCCGTGCAACAGCGTCGCCCGGGCGGGTTTCCGCAGCGGGGTGTTGCGGGCAAGCCACAGAGGGCTACGGAAGAGGGGGAACCGTGATCGTCTGGATCAACGGTGCGTTCAGTGCGGGCAAAACGAGCGCCGCGTGCGAACTGATCGATCTGATCCCGAACAGCACCTTCTACGACCCCGAACTGATCGGCGGGGGACTGCGCCACCTGCTGCCCCAGAAGAAGCTCGCCGAAGTGACCGACTTCCAGGACCTGGCGATCTGGCGCCGTCTGGTGGTCGACACGGCCGCCGCTCTGCTCGCCGAGCTGTCCGGGGTGCTCGTGGTGCCCATGACGCTGCTGAGGCAGGAGTATCGCGACGAGATCTTCGGCGGACTCGCCGCGCGGCGCATTCCGGTGCGTCATGTACTGCTCTCACCTGAGGAAACGATCCTGCGGAGACGGATCGCCGGCCGGGAGGAGTTCGCGGACGATCCCGAGCACAGCGAGCGGATCCGGCAGTGGGCCTACGAGCACATCGAGCCCTACCGGGCGGCACTCGAGTGGATCACCGCGGACGCCCACACGATCGACACCAGCGCCCTCACACCGTACGAGACCGCCGAGCGGATAGCCGAGGCCGTACGCACCGGGGACGCCCGTGAGTGCGAGATCGTGCAGACCCCCGAGCCGCGTGCGGAGACCGTCGCCTCCGGGGTCCTTCTCTTCGACGAGCAGGACCGCTTCCTGCTCGTCGACCCGACCTACAAACCGGGCTGGGAGTTCCCCGGCGGGGTGGTGGAGGCGGGCGAGGCGCCGGCGGAAGCCGGGATACGGGAAGTCGCCGAGGAGCTCGGGCTCCGCCTCGGCACCGTACCGAAACTCCTGCTCGTCGACTGGGAGGCGCCCAGACCGCCCGGATACGGAGGCCTGCGCTTCCTTTTCGACGGCGGGCGCCTGAGCGGCGAGGACGCCGCGCGGCTCCTGCTCCCCGGTTCGGAGCTGCGCGGCTGGCGCTTCGTCACCGAGGAGGAAGCGGCCGTCATGCTCCCGCCCACCCGCTACGAGCGGCTGCGCTGGGCACTGAGGGCCCGCGAGCGGTCCACCGTGCTCAACCTGGAGGCCGGTGTGCCGGTGGGCTGAGAGGCCGGCCGCCTCTCGGCCCACCCGGCGCCGTCACCGGTGGGGAGCCCGTCGCCCGGGAGTCCGCTCAGGGCGGCGGGTCCTCGGAGGCGCGCTCCCTCAGGCCCTCTTCGACTCCGCGTAGTTGTGGAGGAACAGCGCCTCGGCGACGGACAGGCGCTCGAGCTCCTGAGGGGACACGCTCTCGTTCACCGCATGGATCTGGGCCTCGGGTTCGCTCAGCCCGATCAGCAGGATCTCTGCCTCGGGGTACAGCCCCGCCAGGGTGTTGCAGAGCGGGATCGAGCCCCCCATGCCGGACGACTGCATCTCCTCGCCGGGGTAGGCCACCCGCATGGCCTCCGCCATGGAGGTGTACGCCGGGCTCGTGGTGTCGGCACGGAACGCCTGTCCCTGGCCGACCAGTTCGACCGAGACCCGCGCGCCCCACGGGGCGTGCGACTCCAGGTGGGCGGTCAGCAGCTTCGTCGCCTCCGCGGCGTCCTGGCCCGGAGGCACCCGCAGGCTGACCTGAGCCCGGGCGCTCGCCTGCAGCGACGGTGTGGCACCCACCACCGGCGGGCAGTCGATGCCGATGACGGTCACCGCGGGCCGCGCCCAGATCCGGTCGGCGACCGAGCCGGTGCCGATCAGCCCCACGCCGTCGAGCACCTTGGCGTCCTTGCGGAACTCGCCCTCCGAGTACTGCAGTCCGTCCCACTCCGCGTCCGACGTCAGCCCGTCGACCGTCGTCGACCCGTCCTCGGCGCGCAGCGAGGCCAGCAGCTGGATCATCGCGGCCAGCGCGTCCGGGGCCGCACCGCCGAACTGTCCGGAGTGCAGGTTCCCTTCGAGGGTGTCCAGCTGCACCCGCAGCATCGTCATACCCCGCAGCGTCGAGGTGACGGTGGGCAGACCGACCCGGAAGTTCCCGGTGTCACCGATGACGATCGTGTCGGCGGCGAGCAGTTCCGGGTGTGCCTCGGCGTACTGTTCGAGGCCGCCCGTCCCCTGCTCCTCCGAGCCCTCCGCGATCACCTTGACGGAGACGGGCACGCCCCCGTTCGCCTTGAGGGCGCGCAGCGCGAGCAGGTGCATGATGAAGCCGCCCTTGCAGTCCGCGGCACCCCGGCCGAACCAGCGGCCGTCGCGTTCGGTCAGCTCGAACGGCGGGGAGATCCAGGCGGACTCGTCCAGCGGCGGCTGGACGTCGTAGTGCGCGTAGAGCAGCACGGTCGGCGCGCCGGCCGGTCCGGGCAGGAATCCGTACACGGAACGGGTTCCGTCCGGGGTGTCGAGCAGGGCGACGTCCTGGAAGTCCTCGGCCCGCAGCGCGTCGGCGACCCAGTCGGCCGCCGCGTCGCACTCACTCTTCGGGAACTGCGCGGGATCCGCCACCGACCGGAAAGCCACCAGCTCGGTCAGCTCCGCCTTCGCGCGGGGCATCAGCGAGGCAACGGTCTCGGAAATCGGACGGGCGGTCATGGGCACGCTCCTGATGGGTACGACGTTAGGTCTATGGCGCGGTGTGTGCGCCACGGTGTGCGACGCCGTGGGTGCGGCGTTGCGTGTACGACGAAATCATGGCTGATCCTCCCACAGCGGGGCTCGGCCGCAACGCGCCGTAGGATGCCGTGAGCAGCTGGGGCCACTGGTCGGGATCAGGAGCAGAAGCACATCGTGAGCAGCGAGAACGCAGACGCCGGACGTGAGCCGGAAGAGTCGTCGTCCGTATGGGACGTCGTCGTGGTCGGTGCGGGTCCGGCGGGAGCTTCCGCGGCGTATGCGGCAGCCGTCGCAGGCCGTCGGGTGCTGTTGCTGGAGAAGGCGGAGATTCCCCGCTACAAGACGTGCGGCGGCGGAATCATCGGATTCTCGCGGGATTCCCTGCCCCCGGGGTTCGAACTGCCCCTGAGGGACCGCGTGCACGCGGTCACCTTCTCGCTCAACGGGAAGCTGTCGCGCACCCGCAGGTCCAAGCGCATGCTCTTCGGGCTGATCAACCGTCCGGAGTTCGATGCCGGTCTGGTGGAGGAGGCGCAGAAGGCGGGCGCCGAGCTGCGCACCGGTACGGCGGTGACGCGGGTGGAGCAGCACGGCCCCGCGGTACCCGACCGGCGCACGGTCGCCGTGGTGCTGTCCGACGGGGAGACGGTTCTCGCCCGGGCGGTCGTCGGTGCGGACGGCAGCGCGGGCCGCATAGGAGCACACGTAGGGGTGAAGCTCGACCAGGTGGACCTCGGCCTCGAGGCGGAGATCCCGGTCCCGGAGACGGTCGCGGAGGACTGGGCGGGGCGGGTGCTCATCGACTGGGGCCCGATGCCCGGAAGTTACGGGTGGGTCTTCCCGAAGGGCGACACGCTGACGGTCGGGGTGATCTCGGCGCGCGGCGACGGCGCGGGGACCAAGCGTTATCTGGAGGACTTCATCGGGCGGCTCGGGCTTGCCGGGTTCGAGCCGAAGATCTCCTCAGGTCACCTGACCCGCTGCCGCAGCGACGATTCGCCGCTCTCCCGCGGCAGGGTGGTGGTCTGCGGGGACGCGGCCGGGCTGCTCGAACCGTGGACCAGGGAAGGCATTTCGTTCGCCCTGCGGTCCGGACGGCTCGCCGGTGAGTGGGCGGTGCGGATCGCCGAGGCCCACGACGCCGTCGACGCCCGGCGGCAGGCACTCAACTACGCGTTCGCGATCAAGGCGGGGCTGGGCGTCGAGATGGGCGTGGGCCGGCGGATGCTCAAGCTGTTCGAACGGCGCCCGGGAATTCTCCACGCGGTGCTGACGGGATTCCGCCCGGCCTGGACCGCGTTCGCCGGGGTCACCCGGGGGACGACGTCACTGGCCGAGCTGGTGCGCTCGCACCCGATGGCACAGCGGGCGCTGTCGGTGATGGACCGCAGGGAACTCCGGGAACAGGCGGCGCTCCGGGAGCAGACAGTGCCGGTGTCCGAGGATTCCGAGGTTCGCTGAGGGCTCCCGTCCACGGGGGCCTCGGCTCACTGAGGGTGCCTCAGCCGCCTCAGCCGCCTCAGCCCTCGACCGTGATCCGGAAGACCGGGTGGTCGGGGGCGATGCGGCGCAGCTCCTCGGCGGACGAGTCCGGGCCGACGCCGTTGAAGAACACCCCGACCTCCGCCTTCCAGCGCTTGAGGTAGGCGCGCAGCAGGTCGGGCTTCTCGTCGTCGGGGACCTCGGTGGCGGTGAAGGCCGTGCTCTTCTTTCCGAGGTGGAGCTCGCCGCCGCCCGCCGCCCGCATGTTGTGCGTCCACTGGACGTGACCGCGGGGCGCCACCAGGTACTGCTGCCCGTCCACGGTCAGGAGGTTGACCGGGGTGCGGCGCCACTCGCCGCTCTTGCGGCCACGGACCGCCAGGACGCGGGATCCCCAGACGCTGATGCCGCGCCGGGTGATCCAGGCGACCGTCCGGTTGAGGATGTTCACCGTGAACCAGCCAGGCTTCTGTACATGTGCGGACATGGGATCCCCTTCGCAAGCGTGAGCACTGCTCTCTCTTGAGATCAGTGTGCACGTAATGGGTGCTCAAAAGCAAGAGCACTGCTCTCGTTATTGGTCAGTGATCCGTTCCGTGTCAGAATGAGCCCATGAGCACCATCCGAGGAGCCAGGGAACGAGCTCGCACCGAGGTCACCGCCGCCATCAAGGACGAGGCGAGGAGACAGCTTGCCGCGGACGGCGCGGCGAAGCTCTCCCTGCGCGCCGTCGCACGCGAACTGGGCATGGTCTCCTCCGCGCTGTACCGCTACTTCCCGAGCCGCGACGACCTCCTCACCGCCCTCATCGTCGACGCGTACGGCGCGGTCGGCGAGACAGCCGAGGCGGCTCGCGCGACGCCCGGCGGCTCCACCGGACCGCACACCGCCCGCTGGACCACCGTCGCCTGTGCCGTACGGGAGTGGGCCCTTGCCCATCCCCATGAGTACGCACTGATCTACGGCTCGCCCGTCCCCGGCTACACCGCCCCGCAGGACACCATCGGTCCCGCGTCGCGCGTGGGGCTCGTCCTCATCGGGCTCGTCCGCGACGCCTTCCTCAGCGACGGTCTGGCCGTCCCGCCGCTGGCCGGCGAGCTGCGCCCCGAGGCCGAACGCATGGCTGCCGACCTCGCCCCGGACCTCCCGCCCGGTGTCGTCGCCGCGCTCGTCCCGGCGTGGGCGCAGCTTTTCGGCCTGATCTCCTTCGAGGTCTTCGGCCAGTTCAACCGGGTCGTCGAGGCGCGGGACCTGCTGTTCCGCCGCGGCGCCCACGATCTCGCCCGCTCGGTGGGCCTCCTGGACGGTCCGGCCACCACCACCACCGACCGGGCGGGCAGCGCGCGGCGCTGATGCGGCCCCCGCAGGCGCAGGGCCTGCACCGGGGCGGGCCCCCGCAGGCGCCGGCCCGCCCGGACGAGGTACTCCCCAGGGAGTACGTGTGATCACCACGCCCGGCGGACGCCCGGCAGGGGGTGGCCCGTCTAGCGTTGCCGGTATGGACGAGCAGCGAGCGCACACAAGCGCGGCACCCCGCAGGGGACCGGGCGGCCCCTGGGACGAGGGGCCGCCGCGGTGGCTGTCCGGAGTGCGGACCCGGTACGCCGCGCGGCTGCCGTGGCCGTCGACCGTGGCGCTCGGTGTGTTCGTGATGGTGGGCACCAACTTCGCGGCGCAGGGCCAGGACCGTCAGCCGGTCGACCTCGTCGCGCGGCTGCTGCTGTTCGCCGCCGTCGCCGTTCTGCTCGTGCGGCACCGGCACCCGGTGGTGGCCGTCGCCGGAACGTCGGCGGCGACACTCGTCTACCTCGGGCTGGGGTATCCCTACGGCCCGGTGTTCCTCGCCGTTGCCGTGGGCTGCTTCAGCGCGATCGTCTCGGGGCACCGCAAGGCCGCCTGGTGGTCGCTCGGCGCGCTGTGGGCAGGCCATGTGCTGATGTCGCACTGGCTGTACCAGTGGCTGCCGCCGGACGGGGACGACTCCGCCCCCTGGGGGCAGGAGGCGTTCGTCACCGCCTGGGTGGTGGCGATCGTCGCCGCCGCGGAGCTGCTGCGGGTACGCCGTGAGCAGTGGGCGGCGGCCAGGGCGGAGCGCGAGGCGGCCGAGAAGCGGCGGGCCGACGAGGAGAGGCTGCGCATGGCCCGTGAACTCCACGACGTCCTCGCCCACAGCATTTCCGTCATCAACGTCCAGGCCGGCGTCGGACTGGCGCTGCTCGACTCGGATCCGGAACAGGCCCGCACCGCTCTCACCACCATCAAGTCCGCGAGCAAGGAGGCACTGGGCGAGGTCCGTCAGGTCCTCGCCAATCTCCGCGCCCCGGGCGACGCGCCCCGCGCCCCCGCCCCGGGACTGGACCGGCTCCCCGAACTCGTCGACCAGGCAGCCGCTGCGGGCCTCACCGTCACGGTCGAGGCGGACGGGGCGCCGGGCGCGGTCCCGCCCGGCACCGATCTCGCGGCCTTCCGCATCGTGCAGGAGGCGCTCACCAACGTCGTGCGGCACTCCGGGTCGCGCAGCGCGGAGGTCCGGATCGCGTACGGGAGCGAGGGCATCCGGCTCCGTATCGACGACGAGGGGCCCGCGACCGGCGGCGACGCCGGGGGCAGCGGCAACGGTCTTGTCGGTATGCGGGAGCGGGCCGCCGCCCTGGGTGGCACGATCGACGCGGGACCACGGCCCGGCGGCGGTTTCCGCGTGCGGGCCCAGCTCCCACTGCCGTCCGACTCACGGGATCCGGCCCGGCCCACGGAGGAGACATCGTGATCCGCGTACTGCTCGCCGACGACCAGCTGCTCGTCCGGGCAGGTTTCCGTGCCCTGTTGGACGCCCAGCCCGACATCGAGGTGGCGGGGGAGGCGGCCGACGGCGCGGAAGCGGTGCGCCTCGTACGTGAACTACGGCCCGACACGGTGCTCATGGACATCCGCATGCCGCACCTGGACGGCCTCGCGGCGACGCGCGCCATCACCGGCGACCCCGAGCTGAACGAGGTGAAGGTGGTCATGCTCACCACCTTCGAGCTGGACGAATACGTGTTCGAGGCGATCCGCTCCGGCGCCTCCGGCTTCCTGGTCAAGGACACCGAACCGGAGGAACTGCTGCGCGCGGTACGCGCGGTGGTCGGCGGCGACGCCCTGCTCTCGCCCGGAGTGACGCGCCGACTGATCGCCGAGTTCGCCGCCCGGTCCAAGGAGCCTGCCGCGGCGACGGCCCTGGACGAGCTGACGGAGCGGGAACGGGAGGTGATGGCCCTCGTCGGGATCGGGCTCTCCAACGAGGAGATCGCCCGCAGGCTCGTCGTCAGTCCGCTGACCGCCAAGACACATGTGAGCCGCGCGATGGTGAAGCTGGGCGCACGGGACCGGGCCCAGCTCGTCGTGCTCGCCTACGAGTCGGGGCTCGTGCGGCCCGGCTGGCTCGGCTGAGCGGACGGGACGCGCTGTTCGTGCGGCGCCCGAGGAAAGCGCCACAGCACGTGCACCACGCGGACGACGAACGTCAGGGAACCGAGCACGGCGCCGACGCGGAACAGGACGCGCTCACCCGTAGGTGCTAGATCGAGGAACAGGGCAGGGAGGAAGATCCCGGCGAACGTGGCCGCGGCCACCAGGGCTCCGCTCACCAGTGCGTAGCCGATCTCGACCGTCATCGCGTCCCGGTCCGCCTGAGTGCGTCGCCCCATGTCCGAAGTGTCACAGGAGCGGTGGCCGGCGGCAAGGAGCCCTCGGCGGCCACCGCTCCACTCGTTCCATGCGCGTGCATATAATTCCGACGCAACGACCTCCCTGTGCTCTGCTAGCGTGCGGACATGGCAGCGAACACGTCCGACCGGATGCTCGTCGACGAGTGGCGGGCTCTTCTCGCGCTGCACGCCAGGACCCTCTCCGAGCTCGATCGTGCGCTCCATCAGCACGGCCTGGGGGCCAGCGACTTCGAGGTCCTGGACGTCCTCGCGGAGAGCGCGGCCGACGACGGCGGCGGCGCCTACCGTGTGCAGGAGCTCGCCTCCCGGGTCCATCTCAGCCAGAGCGCGCTGTCCCGGCTGGTCGCCCGGCTGGAGCGGGACGGGCTGGTCTGCCGCGGGATGTGCAGCGAGGACCGTCGCGGCGTACGGGTCGAGCTGACGGAGAAGGGCCGGACCCTCCACACGGAGGTCAGGCCGCTGCAGCGAGCGGTGCTCTCCCGGATGCTGGGCGAGCACCGGGGCTGAGCGGGACCGTCCCGGCCGGTGCGGCCGGCCCGTTCACGACCAGTTGACTCCGGAGTTCTCCGTCCACAGAACGGCGACCTCCTGGTCCCCGCCCACCACGAGGGACGAGAGCGGCAGACGGTTCCACAGGGCCAGACAGAGCTCCGAGGCGGTTCCGCTCACCTCGCAGTCGGCCTGCTCCGCCTCCGCGGCGGCGCCACGCACTGTCTGCGGCGGTTCGGCGGACAGCCGCACGGTCCACACCGCGTCCGCGTCCGGCGCACGCAGCCGCAGGGTCCGGGGTGTGCCGCTGCGCACCCGGCTCCTGGGGCGGGCGTGGAAGCCGGTCAGCAGTTCGTCGATGCCGTCGACGGCGCAGGGCGCCTCCACCGGTGTCAGTGCTCCGCCGCGCGCCGATTCGGCGTCCACCCGGTGGATCCTGGTCTCGTGCGCCTGCCTGCGCGCCCAGAACGCCAACGGGGACGGTGCGGGCAGGAAGGCCCAGCATTCGAGGTCGGCGGGCGCGGCCCGCAGCGCGTCCACCAGCAGCGCGTGCCCGTCCGTGAACCATTCGAGCAGCTTGTCGCCGTCCAGATCGGGCTCGCCGCCGTCCGGAACGTACGTCCGGTGTCCCTCGGTCACGAACGCGGTCGCCCAGCGGTGCACCACGCCGGTGTGCCTGAGCAGATCGCGCACCTGCCAGCCCGGGCAGGTCGGAACCGGTGCGTCCGGGCCCGCCTCGCCGGCCGCCCCGGCCAGCAGGCGGCCTTCCCGGGCGAGGGATGCTATGTGCTCGGTTGTCTCCACGTTGAGATTGTGGCAGGTCGGTCAGGCGCCCTGGGGGTGGGCGGAGCTGCTGCGGCCGCCGCGGCGCACCAGCCGTGCGAACCAGCCGAGGGCGCAGGCCTGCACGAGGACGGACACGATCAGGGCGAGGTAGACGAACCAGGCCGGACCGCCCGTGTCGGAGCCTGCCACGGAGCTGCCGACGAGGAAGACGAAGACCGTCGGCGCCGCGAGGAAGAACACCCAGACCCCGGCGAACGAAGCATCCTCGTGGGCCACGAACAGCGTGTCCACCGCGACGAAGACCGTGGCCGCGAGGACGAGGCCGAGGTAGATCCGTGACGTCGTGTTGCCGAAGGTCAGTCGTGCCAGTGCGCGCAGCTGCCGCTTGCTCATCAGCTGGTGGCTCATGTCCGCTCCCCGTGGTCGGTTGATGTCTCCATCGTGCGCCGGGGAAGCCGTCCGTGCCTGAGTACGCCTACTCAATCGCTCATGTGTGCGTTGCGCGGCGTGCGCCGTATCCCAGCAGCGCCGCGGTCGCGGCGAGCAGGGTCACCGTCGTGAGCGCCACGGGCAGGGAGAACCAGTCGGCCAGGAAGCCGATCAGCGGCGGTCCCAGCAGCATCCCGCCGTAGCCGAGTGTCGACGCTGCGGCCACTCCGCTCGGACCGGCCAGCGCGCCCGCCCTGCCGACCGCGACGGGGAAGATGTTGGCCAGGCCGAGGCCGGTCACGGCGAATCCGAGCAGGGCGAGCCAGAGCGTGGGGGCAAGGGCTCCGAGCAGCATCCCCGCCGCGGCCGTCGTCCCGCCGACCACCAGGGTGCGGGTCTGTCCGAACCGTTCGAGGAGCGTGGTGCCGGTGAGCCGGCCGATGGCCATGGTCAGGGCGAACAGGGAGTAACCGGCTGCCGCGGGCCCCGGGTTCGCGTGCAGGTCCTGCGTGAGGTGCAGCGCGCCCCACTCGGCCAGCGCGCCCTCGCCGTACGCCGTGCAGAGCGCGATGACGCCGAAGAGGATGACGATCCGGCGGGCCCGGCCGTCCATGCGCTGCGGGCGCTCCCGTGTACCGGAGGTCCGCCGCATCGGGGCGGCGACGGCGGTGGCCGGCCGGTGGCGCAGCAGTGCCGGGCCGGCGACGGCCGTGACGAGCAGCCCGATTCCGGTGAGGGCGAACAGGTGCGTCGAGGGCGGCAGGCCGCCCGCGACCAGGCCGCCGAGCCCGGCGCCGACCATGCCGCCGAGGCTGAACGCGGCGTGGAAACTCGGCATCACCGGGCGGCGCATGGCGGTGACGAGATCGACGGCCGCGCTGTTCGCCGCCACGTTCATGCCGCCGTAGGCGGCTCCGAACAGCAACAGGACCAGCCCGAGAGCCAGGACCGAATGCGTCTGCGCGGGAAGGGCGATGCTCAGCGACAGCAGCACACCGCAGGCCACGGTGACGGCGTGGCTTCCGTAGCGCCGGCAGAGCCTGCCGGTGAGCATCATGGTGATCACCGCACCCGCCGAGACGCCCAGCAGGGCGAGTCCGAGGGTGGAGGGGGAGGCTCCGGTCTGGTGCTTGATGGCCGGGATACGGACCACCCAGCCGGCGAAGAGGAACCCGTCGAGGGCGAAGAACACGGTCAGCGCGGTACGGAGGCGGGCCGACGGGGGTGGGGCGGTGTCTCCGCCAAGTCCCCCCGGTAGGGCCGTCCGCAGTTTGTTTAGTTGCGGCACAAACTCAGCATAGGGCCGCGCGGACGCCGTACGCAACATGAAGAACCCCGTGACGGTCCGGTGAACGATGTGGGGCGTACGGGCGTCAACGGTGGCTCCGGATCATGGGAGACTCGCCCCCATGAACGGGAAGTCGACCACCACCCGGCAGAAGTTGGAGCGAGGCCGCAGCGCCCTGGGACCCGCGCTGGAGCTGGTCCACACAGGCCGCGCGCCCACGCGTGCCGTGCTGACGTCCGAACTCGGTGTCACCCGTGCCACCGCGGGAGCGGTGGCCGCGGAGCTGGAGGCGCTCGGGCTCATCCGGGTCGACTCGAGCCCCGGCTCCGCAGCCGGTTCGCAGGGCCGCCCCTCGCACCGGCTGGCCGTCAGGGACAGCGGGCCGGTCGCACTCGCCGCGCAGGTCCACTCCGACGGCTTCCGGGCCGCACTCGTCGGGCTCGGCGGCAGGATCGTCGCCACCGCACCCGGCTGCGTCGCGGTCATGGCCGATCCCGCGCAGGTCCTCGGCGAGGTCGTCGAAGCCGGTGCCCGGCTGCTGCGGGACAGCGGACTGCGCTGCGTCGGAGCCGGGCTCGCCGTCCCCTCCGCCGTCGCCGAACCCGAGGGCACCGCCCTCAACCCCCTGCACATCGCCTGGCCCGCGGGCGCCCCCGTCCGGGAGATCTTCACCGCCTGCGTGCGCGCGGCCGGTATCACCGGACCGGCGTTCACCGGCAACGACGTCAACCTCACCGCCCTCGCCGAGCACCGGCACGGAGCCGGACGCGGCGCCCAGCACCTGCTCTGCGTGGCCACCGGACACCGTGGAGTGGGCGGTGCGCTCGTCCTGGACGGGCGCCTGCACAGCGGGAGTTCGGGACTCGCCCTGGAAGTGGGGCATCTCACGGTGAACCCCGAGGGGCGGCCCTGCCACTGCGGCGGACGTGGCTGTCTGGACGTCGAGACGGACCCCCTCGCCTTCCTCACCGCGGCGCGCCGGGAACCCGGCCCCGAGGAGTCGCTCCTCAAGCAGGCCGGCGACCTGCTGCGCACGGAGTACGCCGACCCCTGCGTACGGACAGCCGCCGAGGAGCTGATCGACCGTCTCGGCCTGGGCCTGGCCGGACTCGTCAACATCCTCAACCCCGACCGCATCATCCTCGGCGGACTGCACCGCGACCTCCTCGAGGCCGACCCCGAACGGCTCAGGGCGGTCGTCGCCGACCGCAGCCTGTGGGGGCGCAGCGGCAGTGTGCCGATCCTGTCGTGCACGCTGGCCCACAACAGCCTGGTGGGCGCCGCCGAGCTGGCCTGGCAGCCCGTGCTCGACGACCCGCTCGCCGCCCTCGCCTGATCAGGGGCGGGGCCCCTCCCGCGGGGCGGCGAACGCGAAGGCGCGCGCCGGTGCGGTGACGAGGACGGAGTGCAACAGGTCCTTCCCGAGGGCTTGTTCCAGCCGGGGACGCAGCCTTCGCAGGAGGTGGGGCATCCCTGGCGTCCCGGGCACGGTGGTGTCGCCACCGAGCAGCAACCGGCCGCCGAAGCCGGCATCGGCGAGCTCCGCGAGCTGGTCCGGCAGCCGCCAGTCCGTCGCGTGGTTGGCCCGTGAAGGGCCGTCGAAGGCCAGGAACGCACCCGCCCGCGCGGCCTCGCGCTGCACCACGCCGTCGGGGAACCGGCCCAGGTGGCCGAGGACCACACGCCCCGGATCCACCCCCAACTCCCCGCACAGCAGGTCCAGTACGTCCAGTGCACCCGTACCCAGCTCCAGATGCACGGCGATCGGCGCGCCGGTCCGGTGATGGGCCCCGGCCGCCGCCGCCATGGTGAGCCGGGCGTGGGCGTCGATGCCGTGGAACGATCCGGCCACCTTGATCAACCCCGCCCGCACTCCCGTACCGCCGATGCCCTCGGTGAGTTCCCGGACGAACAGGGCCTCCAGCTCCGGCAGGATCCGGCCGAGCAACTCCTTTGGGTAATGGACGGCTTGATGGAGCCCCGTGGCCGCGACCACCTGGATCCCGGTCGCACGGGACAGGGCGACCAGGTCGCCGGGCCTCCTGCCCATCCCGTACGGAGTCCACTGGACCACCGACCGGCCCCCGAGTCCGTGGAAGCTGTGCAGCAACTCCTGGGCCCGCCCGGGGTCGTCCAGCTCCTGGCCGGGCAGCAGCGGGGTGCGGATGAAGAGATGGTCGTGTGCGTCGCAGACACCCAGGTCCTCGGCGGGGATGTCGCCGAGGACGGTGCGGACCCGGGTCACCACTGCCTGTCCCGCCCCAGCCGGTCGCGTTCCGGCGCCGACACGTGCAGCACCTCGAAACGGTCACCGGGGGCCGCGGCGGGCTCCTGCTCCCAGAGGGTGAAGTGGAGCAGCTCCCAGCGGCGCGGATCCACGGCCAGCGCCGTGGCGACGACCCCGGGAGACGCGGCCCGCAGGCGGGCCTCCTCCAGTGCGGCGTCGACCGCCCCGGCGGGCCGCTCCGTGTCCGCGACCGGCACCCGGCGGCGGACCGCCGTCCGGGCGGGGGCGCCCGCGGCAGGACCGTCCAGGTACGCGAGCCCCGTCCAGTGCTGCACCTCGGGGCGGCCGAAGTCATCGACGATGCCCTGGAATCCGGGGCCCCAGAGAAAGGCGTTCATCCCCTCGGGGGCCGACCACAGGTACAGCGGGGCGTACTGGTTGACCGGTGACCCCCCGCCGCGTTCCCGGATCAGATACGCCTTGAGGCCGAGGCCGGGGAACGCGTCGAGGAGGTGCCCCCTCGTCGCGACGCGACTGCGGATGATCTCCATGTCGTAGTCGGCGGGCAGGGTGATCTCGTACTGCATGGCGTGCATGGGGTGACTCCTCGGGCAGGGAACCGACTTCGCGGTTCAGGCCGACGGGGTGCGTGCGGCGAGCAGGGAGAGCAGCCCCGTGACCGCCGAGTCGAAGGCGGCGCCCGACCCGGAGGCGCGCGCCAGGACGTAGCCGCCCTGGACGGTCGCCACGATGGCCGCCGCGATCTCGCCCGCAACGAGACCCGGGGTGAACTCGCCCTTGTCCAGGCCCTCCTGGACGATCTCGGTGAGCCGGCTCCGCAGCCAGGCGAGCGTCTCGTCCACCGGTGCGCGCAGTTCGTCGCTCGACACGACGTCCGGATCCATCGTCAGCCGCCCCACCGGGCAGCCCCGCAGCACATCGCGCTCGCGCAGCAGGTAGCCGGAGATCCGCTCGTACGCCGTTCCGGGTCCGTCCAGCACGCGCCCCGCGGCCTCCCGCAACTGCGCCGAGGTGCGGTCGATGGCCGCGAGCGCCAGATCCGGCTTGCCGGCGAAGTGGTGGTACATGCTGCCCTGGCCCGCACCCGCCCGCTGCTGGATGGCCTTGGGGCTGGTGCCCACGTAGCCGCGCTCCCAGAGGAGCTCCTGGGTGGCCTCGATCAGACGGTCCGGAGTGCTCATACCTCCACTGTACATACCAGTAGGTACAACGTCCCCGCGCGGCCGGGACCGATGCGGGGAGCAGACGCGCGGGCGCCGCGTACTCCCACGGGGGTACGCGCACTGCCGCTGGCCGTACGACGCCCCGGACCCCCTCCCGGAGACAGGCTCGTAAGCGACAGAAGAACGCGAACGAACCCCCTGACCGAGGGAGCTGACCGAGATGAACACCCTGGCCCACTCCGGCGGACCCGGACCCTGGATCCTCTTCTTCCCGATCGTCTGGGCGGCCGTCGTCGTCGGCGTCGTCACCCTGCTGCGCCGCACCGTCTGGCGTGGCCGCCGCGGCCCGTGGCAGTCCCGCGGCGTCCGCCGGGGCAGCACCGGCGAGCACTCGCCGATCGACCTCCTCGGCAGGCGGTTCGCCGCAGGCGAGATCGACGAGGACGAGTACTGGCGCCGGCTCTCCGTCCTGGACGAGCCCTTCGGACGCTTCGACAAGGACGGACCGGCATGACCACCGCCCACACCACCACCGGTAGCACCGCAGCTGCCCGGGTCGCCGACGCCGTGAAGGTCTACGGCACCGGCGACACCGAGGTCAGGGCCCTGGACGGAGTGAGCGTCGGCTTCCCGGCCGGCCGCTTCACCGCGATCATGGGGCCCTCCGGCTCCGGCAAGTCGACCCTGATGCACTGTGCCGCCGGTCTCGACACCCTGACCTCCGGATCCGCCTTCATCGGCGACACCGAGCTGGGAGCACTCGACG
This sequence comes from Streptomyces sp. NPDC056452, assembly GCF_042796085.1. Classification (NCBI taxonomy): domain Bacteria; kingdom Bacillati; phylum Actinomycetota; class Actinomycetes; order Kitasatosporales; family Streptomycetaceae; genus Streptomyces; species Streptomyces sp. NPDC056452. Next base: position 75,669 of record NZ_JBHTRI010000033.1, on the reverse strand, counting down.
ACCGCAGGCTCACCCTGCTGCGCCGCAGGCGCATCGGCTTCGTCTTCCAGGCCTTCAACCTCGTCCCGACGCTCACCGTCGCCGAGAACATCACGCTCCCCCTCGACCTCGCGGGGGAGCGTGGCGACCGTGAGTGGATCGACGCCCTCATCGACACCGTCGGGCTGCGGGACCGGCTGCGCCACCGGCCGAGCGAACTCTCCGGCGGTCAGCAGCAACGCGTCGCCGTGGCCCGCGCCTTCGCGGGCAGCCCCGATGTCGTGTTCGCCGACGAACCGACCGGCAACCTCGACTCCCGGGCGGGGGAAGAGGTGCTGCGGCTCCTCGGCGGCACCGTACGCCGGACGGGCCGTACCGTCGTGATGGTCACCCACGATCCGGTCGCGGCCGCGCACGCCGACGAGGTCGTCTTCCTCGCGGACGGCAGGCTCGTCGACCGGATGCAGAGCCCGACGGCGGAACGCGTCCTCGACCGCCTCAAGGCCTTCGACACCGCGGCCCGCACACCGGCGGTGACGCCATGACCGGAACCCGCGCCTCGCTGCGCCTCAGCCTCTCCTCCCTGCGCGCCCACAAGCGGCGCTTCATGGGCACCTTCACCGCCGTCCTGCTCGGTGTCGCCTTCCTCGCCGGAACCCTCGTCATGGGCGACACCCTGCGGGCAGGATTCGACACCATGTTCGGCAACGCCGCGCAGGGCACGGACGTGGTCGTCCGCAGCACCAACGTGGTCACCGTCGCCGGCGAGGCCCAGGGCACCCGGCAGCCCGTCGCCGCCGATCTGGTCCGCAGGATCGAACAGGTACCGGGTGTCGCCGCGGCCGCTCCGAAGATCGAGGGGGCGGGGCAGCTCCTGGGGGCCGACGGCGAACCCATCGGCGGCCAGGGGCCGCCCACCCTCGCCGGGAACTGGATCGCCGATCCCGAACTCAACCCGTACCGTCTCGCCGACGGACGGGCACCGTCCGCACCCGGCGAGGTCGTCGTCAACCGCGGTACGGCCGAGCGGGGCGGCCTGGAGATCGGCGACACCACGGTCCTGCGCACCCCCGACCCGGTCCGCGTCACCGTCGTCGGCCTGGCCACCTTCGGCGGGGAGGACGGCATGGCCCAGGTCACCTACACGGGCCTGACCCGGGCCGACGCCGAGAAGTACCTCACCCCGAAGCCCGGTGAGGCGGCGAGCATCCAGGTGCGTGCGGGGCCCGGCACCGGTCAGCAGGAACTGGTGGACGCGCTCACGCCCGTGCTCCCGGAAGGCACCGAAGCCATCACCGGCGACGCCTCGGCCGCCGAGAACCAGGACATGATCTCCGGCGCGTTCCTGAGCCTGTTCACCACGCTCCTGCTGGTGTTCTCCGGCATCGTCCTGCTGGTCGCCACCTTCTCCATCCACAACACCTTCGCGATCGTCGTCGCCCAGCGGACACGGGAGAGCGCCCTGCTGAGGGCGCTGGGCGCCGCCCGGCGCCAGGTCGTCGGATCCACCCTCGTCGAGGCCCTCGCCGTCGGGACTGCCGCGTCCGTCGCCGGCCTGGCCGGAGGCATCGGGATCGCCGCCGGACTGCAGGCACTGTTCCCGGCCATCGGATTCCCGTTCCCCGAGGGCGCGCTGGTGATCAGCGGTCTCTCGATGCTGCTGCCCCTGGGCGTCGGCATTCTCGTCTGCCTGGCCTCCGCACTCGTGCCGGCGGTACGGGCAGGACGTACCGCCCCCCTTGCGGCCCTGCGCGAGAGCACCGTCGACGACTCCGCGGTCTCCCGGAGCAGGACCCTCACCGGAAGCGTGCTCCTGGCGGCGGCCGTCGGCGTCATCCTGACCGGGGTCCTGGCCGCCCCCTCCCTCTGGCTCTCGGCAGCCGGCGCGGTTCTGGCCCTGGCCGCGTTCGTGGTGCTCGGCCCGGTCGCCTCCTCGTACGCCGTACGCATCCTCGGCGCACCGCTCGACCGGCTGCGGGGCGTCACCGGCGGACTCGCCAGGCGCAACGCGCTGCGCAGCCCCAGGCGGACCGCCGCCACCGCCACCGCGCTGATGATCGGTGTCGCCGTCGTCTCGCTCTTCACGGTCTTCGGCGCCTCACTGAAGGCGACGATGGACCGGACGGTCGACAGGTCCTTCGCGGGTGATGTGGCCATCAGCGCACCCGCGTTCGGCGCCGGAGGCAGCGGACTGAGCCCCGGTCTCGCCCCTGCGGTACAGCGGCAGCCCGAGGTCGAATCCGCGGTCGGGCTCGGCAAGGGCGTTGCGGAGGTAAACGGCTCCGGCCGTGCGCTGACCGTCACCGACCCGGCCCGCCTCGCCGACGTGTTCGCTCTAGGCGCGGTCCAGGGTTCGCTGGACTCGCTCGGCACGAACGGCATCGCCCTCTCGGACACCGAGGCCGGCAAGCGGCACCTGGACACCGGATCCACCGCCCGGCTCACCTTCACCGACGGCACGGAAGCGGACTTCACCGTCCGCGCCGTCTTCGAACAGTCCGAGCTGGCGGGCGACTACGTCATCACCCGCGAGGCCTGGGCGCCGCACAGGGGCCAGGAGTCCGACACCCTGGTCGCCGTCTCGTTCAGGGAAGGCGTCTCGGCCGACGAAGGGAAGCGCGCGGTCGAGAAGATCGCTGCGGCCTACGGAGACCCGGACGTGCAGACGCGTCAGGAGTACGCCGAGTCCTCGGCGGGCGGCATCGACATGATGCTCACGCTGGTCTACGCGCTGCTGGCACTCGCCGTGCTGATCGCTCTGCTGGGCATCGCCAACACCCTCACCCTGGCCGTCCACGAACGCACCAGGGAACTGGGCCTGTTGAGGGCGGTCGGACAGACCAGGAGCCAGCTCCGGAGCATGGTGCGCTGGGAATCGCTCCTGGTCGCCGCGTTCGGTACGGCGGGCGGCCTGCTGCTCGGTGCGCTCCTGGGCTGGGTCCTCGTCAAGGCGTCGGAGGGCACCGGCGACACGGCGTTCGTCTTCGCGCTGCCGCCGCTGAAGCTGCTGGTCGTGGCCCTGGTCGGGCTCGCCGCCGGCGCCCTGGCCGGCTGGCGGCCGGCCCGGCGCGCCGCACGACTCGACGTGCTCCGCGCGATCGCCACGCAGTAGCGCGCACGATCGCGCCGAGGAAGTGACGCGCTCGCCCCCTGCCCGGTCAGCCGACGACGGCCGACCGGGCCCGGGTCTGTGCCGTGTGCTCCACGAGGGTGTCCCGTCCGGAGCCGAAAGGACCGTCGGTCATCGACCCGTACACCGGGAGAGGAGCCAGGGCGGTGGCGAAGGACGGGGCCGGAAGGGTGAACCAGACGACCTTGCCCGTGTCGTCGGTCGGTCGTACTCCCCAGCTCTCGCTGACCGCGGCGATCATCGCCAGTCCGCGCCCCGAAGTGGCGGACGCATCGGCATCGCACACGGTCGGCAGCCGTGGGTCGTGGTCGTGGACGGAAACCGTGAGGCGGTCGAGCAGCAGCTCGATCTCGACGGTGCACGATTTGTCCGGCTGTGCATGCCGGTGGACATTGGTCAGCAGTTCGGTGACGCCGAGCGCTGCCGGATCGATCAGAGGATCGAGATGCCAGTAGCGCAGTTGCGCCGAAATGATTCTGCGGACCTGACCGATCCGCGACGGCAGGGCCTGGAGCTCCACCGCGCAGTGCCTGCTTGGCTCGCTGATCACGGCTGCGACTCCCCGAAATAGGTCCGGAAGAAGACGAAGGAACGGATCCAGCAGTGTGGCGCGCTGCTGTTTCTGGTCTGGTCGTGCGTGGTCCGCCCTGTGGCACCCGGCGGAGCGGCTTGCGCGGTCACCGCCGGTACACCATCAGTGACGTGTTACCAGCGTGACTCAGGGGGTTGGGGTCCGCAACTCGCGGTGTCCGTACGGAACCGTTGCGTCAGGTCCGCCGCCCGCCCGCGCGGCGCAGCGCCTCCAGGAACCTGCGCACCGGAGCGGCCCCGCCGGGCCTTCGGTTGCGCTGCCCCATGGTCAGCCGGTAGCGCACTCCGTTGACCCGCGCGACCGCGGAGTCCGCCGCAAGGAACCATCGTTTGCCCGCGCTCACGGTGGTCACCGGGGCGCTGTCGATCTCCCGGCCGTTACTGGTCAGCAGCGCCAGCCGGCCGTCCTTGACGACGACTTGACCGGCCCGGGTCAGCGAACGGGTCCACCGCTCGATCCTGACTCCACTCGCACTGAACTCTGCCTCGGACATGGCGACTTCGCCCCCCTTGTACCGGCTTCTGATGGGAAGTCTGCCCGCATCGGGGCCTTTGCACCAGGTCGCATCAGGCCGGAACCGTGCGTTTCGGGAGCGGATCCCAGGCACCACGGGCACCTGCTGCCACGCAGGGCCAAGGAAGGGCTATGGGGTATCAAAGCGATCGTTTGCGCAGGTGGGGGGAATATCGTGGTGGTGTCGGGTACCGGTGACACGAGGAGGAGATCGCTGATGGACACCAGTGAGCACAGACGTGACGGCGAGATCGCGACCACCACGGACATCGACCGCAGCGATCCCGACTACCGTGCCTGGCTCAAGGAGGCCGTGCGCAAGGTCCAGGCGGACGCCAACCGTTCCGCGGACACCCACCTCCTGCGCTTCCCCCTGCCCGAGCAGTGGGGCATCGACCTCTACCTCAAGGACGAGTCGACGCATCCCACGGGCAGCCTCAAGCACCGGCTCGCTCGTTCGCTCTTCCTCTACGGGCTCTGCAACGGCTGGATCCGTCGCGGCAAGCCGGTCATCGAGGCGTCCAGCGGCTCGACAGCCGTCTCGGAGGCGTACTTCGCGAAGCTGATCGGTGTCCCGTTCATCGCGGTGATGCCTCGCACCACCAGTCCCGAGAAGTGCCGGCTGATCGAATTCCACGGCGGACAGTGCCACTTCGTCGACGACTCGCGGAAGCTGTACGAGGAGTCCGCAGCCCTCGCCGCCCGCACCGGCGGCCACTACATGGACCAGTTCACCTACGCCGAGCGGGCCACGGACTGGCGCGGCAACAACAACATCGCGGAGTCCATCTACCAGCAGCTCAGGCTGGAGCGGTACCCGGAGCCCGCGTGGATCGTCGCCACGGCCGGAACCGGCGGTACCTCGGCGACCATCGGACGCTACGTGCGCTACATGCAGCACGACACGAAGATCTGCGTACCCGACCCGGAGAACTCCTGTTTCTTCGACGGGTGGACCCGGCAGGACCCCCTGGCGACCAGCGACTGCGGATCACGCATCGAGGGCATCGGCAGGCCCCGCATGGAGCCGAGCTTCGTGCCCGGCGCCATCGACCGGATGATGAAGGTGCCGGACGCGGCGAGCATCGCGGCCGTGCGCGCACTGGAGCGGGCCATCGGCCGCAAGGCCGGCGGCTCCACCGGCACCGGGCTGTGGAGCGCGTTCAAGCTCGTCGCGGAGATGGTCGGCCAGGGCAGCACCGGGAGCATCGTCACGCTGTTCTGCGACCCGGGCGAGCGCTACCTCGACAAGTACTACTCCGACAGCTGGCTGAGCGAGCAGGGCCTGGACATCGACCCGTACACGCGGACCATCGACCACTTCCTGGCCACCGGCAGCTGGCCCGCCTGAGCCGGGGTCGTTCGTTCTCGTCGTACCCATCCGAAGTGCGACTCTCGTCCGCCCCGAGCCCACCTGCACAGATCACCGCATGATCGAGCGAAAGACAGCCGGACCGTCGTCCGGTGAGCCGCCCTCAGCCGTGGGGCCTCGGCGGCACCCTCAGCTTGTTCTTTGTCCAGCGGCCTCGAACCGAGCCGCTCACCTGGGGATTCGCCGGGCGCGCGGGCGGCCTTCGTCTGATCATGTGCTCCGACCGAGGTGCACGTGACCACGACGAAGCCGTGAGGGTGAGTCCTCTGCCTGATGCTGTCCGGAGGGAAGCGTTCGCGGAGGCGTCACAAAAGAACAAGCCCAGTGCCCGGCGTGCGCGGTGGTCGACCCACCCGGTGCCCGGTCAGGGCGGGCCGGGAGCGAAGGACAGCATGCGGGCTTCACGTTGGTCGTCGTCGCCGCTCAGGCCCGCCGGCGTGAGGACGACCCGTCCGCCGGCGTATGCCAGCCGCCCGCCGGCCATCTCGTACTCCTGCGCCGTGGTCGATGCGGGGTGTCGCAGCACCACCTTCTCCGTACCTGCGGCCCCCGGGCCCATCAGGAAGGTCCGGCCGGGGCGGCTCGGTGTGGCCGACTCGTAGACGAGCACCGCCTTGCCCTTCTCCGCACGCAGTGGGTGCAAGGTGCGCAGATCGTTGTTCTTGACCCCCCAGAGGAACTTCCCGGTGGCCAGGTCGTACAAGCCGATCCTGTCGTTGCCGCCCAGAACGATGTGGCCGTTGCCGACCGCGGTGCCGCGACATGGCTGGATGTCGCCGCCGCTCCCGTCCCCGGCGCATCGCTCGATACTCTTGCCCCGTGGGTCGATGGTGGTACCGGGCTTTCCTCCCGGGCCCAGGGCCACGACCCGCCAGTCGTCGATGTGGTCCACGGCGTTTTCCGTGGTGAAGACGACCGGATCGACGGAGATCATGCTTCCGACCTGCCATCCGGTCCTGGTCCGGTGGCGCCACAGGACCTTGCCGGTGAGCGGGTCGATCTCGCGGAGCTGGCTGTGGTTCTTGCTCTGGTCGATGTCGATCGCGCAGTCGGACTTCACCAGGAGCCGGGAACCGCCCGCCACGTCGTCGGGGAAGCACTTCCCCGGGTTCTCCCAGGGGATGTCGAACAACTCGGTACCGTCATCGACCCGATAGGCGGTCGCCTTCATGCTCCGGGCGATCGCGAAAGTACCGGCGCTGATGGCGCTGTGCACGATGAACGTGTTGTCCCCGTCACCGGTCTCGGGGAGCTCCTTGTGCCATCCCGGCTTCCCGGTCCTCAGATCGACCATCTGCAGTTGGTTGCACCGGTTGTTCCTCCCGGAGTCGGCCCTCTTGTGGTGGACGAGCACGACCTTGCCGTCGGGCGTGGGGTTGACCGGTGTCTCGCAGACGGGGGTGGGCAACGGCATGCTCCAGACCTCGGCACCGTCCGAGAGGCGGTAGGCCGCGACCCTTCTGTGCAGGGCCTGGACGACGGTGTCGCCGACGATCCACAGGTCGTAGAGTTTCTGGCGCCCCCTGGGAAGATCGGTGCTGTCGTCGACGACCCATGCCGCTGCGTCCCCCGGCTTCCGTGCGGCACTGATCTCCTCCGGGGTCGGGATGTGCTTCGCCTGCGGGGTGCTGACCGCCGGGGAACCGGGCGGGGCCGTCGGCGCGGAGGGGCTGGATGATTCCTTCGCCACGGGGGTGGCGGACCCGTCCTCTCCCCGGTCGACGAGGGCGTACACCCCTCCTCCCACGGCTACGAGCAGAAGGGCGACGGCGGCCGCGATGACCGGTGCTCCGCCGAAGCGCCGCCGGCGCGGTGGCGGTCCGGGCGGTGGCCCGAAGCCTTGCGAGGCATACGGGTTGCCGGGAACGGGCTGCTGCGGCGAGCCCGGTGTATACCAGGGCTGCGGCGGGTTGGGCATGGGTCTTCCCCCTGAGACGTGCCACTCGGTCAGGACTTCTCGGGCTCAGGCTCGGGAGACGCCGGGGCGGAGGTGTGCTCCGTCGTCTCACGAGGCCGCCCGCGAAGATCACTGGTATGGACGCGACACGCGCCGATGCGGTTCTCCCGCAACGGCAAGGGACCGCACGTTCGCTGAGAAGCCGTCAACCACCCTCGACGCGGCTTCCTGGGGACGCAGTTCGCCCTCGCTCTCGTGGTCGGCCTCCTGCACGCGCCGATGATCAGCGAAGTCTCGGCCGCCCCGTCGTCCCAAGCCCCCCCCTCATTGCCGCCAGGCATCACGATGATTGACGAAGGCACCAGCTGCGGTTCCGGCGGCTGCCGGCGCGCCGCGACTGTCACCAGCGAGGACGGCTTGTCCCACCCGGAGCTTGTCCGCAAACTGGGCCTCCAGCCGGAGCTGACGCTCGGGCCTGGATGGTCTTCGGTATGCCGAGCATCGGCTCGTCACAGGGCGCAATCAGGGGTGAGCGGAGTCGATTTGGGATCAGATAGGAGCGAAGGGCTGGAAACGGCCCCTCGTGGGCCGTCGTCGGCAACGCTCGTCAGGCGGTATTGAGAACGCTCTTTTCGTGACTGTTTCTGATCCTTGGTGGAGTTCGCGCAGGCGTGACTGTCATGATCAGGTCATCAGTCGAGGTGGGGGGAACTGTGACGGGGTTCGAAGTCGCATTAGTGATCCTGGCGAGCGGCTATGTGGCCGGCGGAGCGTATGACCGTGTGAAGGGGGCCATAGCCGATCGCCGAAGGGCGAAGGAGAAGGTGCTGGCAGGGCCCGAACCAGTCTGCGGATGTGGGCATCACCTTGCGTATCACGATGCCAAGGAGGGGCTTTGCTACGCATCCGTCAAGGACGGCAACGGAGATAAGGTCAGTAACGGCGACGCTGGAAGGTCCCCCCGGCGATGCAGGTGTCGGCAGTATGCGGGCCCCGAACCATTGGCCACGTTGTATGCGCCTGAGTTGACGACGTCTGCGGGAGAACGCCCTGCTCGGCAGGCAGGTGACGAGGAAATGCCGGGCCGCTGACGGATTCCGCTGGTGGTGGCGGGATGAGCCGCAGAGCGGGCTGGCCTCTGGGCGGCGGTGGTGACCGTGACCGCCGGATGCCGGTTGCCCCTTCTGCGGGAGCTTATGGCGCTGCGGGCACTCAAGGGCCGGCCGGCCGAGTTCCTCCCCCTGCGGCACGCCAGAAAGCCGAACGCCTATGAATCCGTGAGACCGGTCAGGGACAGAATGTCGTGAGGTGGGAGACTCCACGAGAGACTTTTCACTGCCTCTCGGACGACGACCCTTCGGGCGCGACGAAGAGGCAGATGCTCCGAGCAGGTCCTGGCTCAAGGGCTGTCGAGCAGGGCGTCGAGCACCCGCCCGAAGACCCGGCGGCCCGCACCCGAGAGCAGCGGATCGCCCCACCCGGGCAGCAGCCGTACGCGCAGCTCCTCCACCCACACCACGTGCGAACCCTCGCCGGTCGGCCGGACATCGATCGACGCCCTGCCCAGCACCATCCGGCCGCGTTTCTCCAGCCGGCAGATCCCGGCACGGCCGGCCACCGGCGGCGTCCACCGCACCACTTCCATCGGATCGTCGAACCCGAACGGCCCGAGACCCGTACGAGCAACGAATACCGTCCCCACCCGGGTCGGCGTACCTGTCGGGACGGTGACCGACGTCATCGGCACGGGGCCGGCGTGCGCCTCCCAGGCAGTCACCCGCCGCCACGCCTCGGCGGCGGGGAGGGGAGTGAAACGCTCGATCCGGAAGACGGCCACGGCCCGATCCTAGGACGTCCGCGGCCTGTCAGAGGCTGAGCGGAACCCACGCGTCCTGGAGCGCGGCTACCGGGGTGCGGAATCGCCCGCCACGACCAGCCCCGGCAGATGCTCCTCGATCTCCTGCCGGGCGCCGTCCGGCAGCCCCGCGTCGGTGACGAAGGAGTCCACCTCGTCCAGCGTCGCGAACGAGCTCAGGCCGACCGTGCCCCACTTGGTGTGGTCGGCCACCACCACGACGCGTCGCGCGGCGCGCACGAAGCGGCGGTTCGTCTCGGCCTCCGCGAGGTTCGGTGTCGAGAGACCGGCCTCGACAGAGATCCCGTGCACCCCGAGGAACAGCACATCGAAGTGGAGCGAGCCGATCGCGCGGTCCGCGACCGGCCCGACGAGTGAGTCCGAAGGCGTGCGCACCCCGCCGGTCAGCACCACGGTGGCCGCTCCGGCCCGGGGGCCACCCCCGGCCGTCGGCCGCTGCGCGTCGTGGAACACGTCGGCGACCCGCACCGAATTCGTCACCACGGTCAGGGCCGGAACGTCCAGGAGGTGCCGGGCCAGCGCGAACGTGGTCGTGCCGCCGGACAGGGCGATCGCGCTGCCCGGCACGGCCATTGCCGCCGCCGCCCGCGCGATGTCCTCCTTGGCGCTGAGCTCCAGCGTCGACTTGGCCTCGAACCCGGGCTCGTGCGTACTCGCCTCGACCAGCGGAACGGCCCCGCCGTGCACCTTCTCGATGACGCCCTGTCGGGCCAGCGCGTCCAGGTCCCGGCGGATGGTCATGTCGGAGACATTCAGCCTGCGGGTCAGCTCGTTGACCCGGACCCCGCCGCGCTTGCGCACCTCGTCGAGGATGAGCGCGCGCCGCTGTTCCGCGAGCAGGTTCTGGTTATCGCTCAACGCCGGGTCCGGTCCTTCCCTCTGGCCGCAGGTCCGACACCGGCCTGCGGGACGCCCTCATCCTGCCACGCAGCCCTGCCGGCGGCGTCACTGGGGAGATTCGGTGAGAGCGATGCGGCAGGCACCCTCCGTCGGAGATGGTGGTGACTGCGCGTCAGCCCGTAGCTCCGCGCCGTGCCCCCGTCCCTTCCCCGCCGGCCGACAGGCCGGCAGGACCAGAGAGCGAGCAGACGACCTTGCCCCCTGCCACCCAGGCCCCGCAGAGCACCGGGGCAGCGCTGGAACTGCTCGTCCACGGCGTCGGCGGAGCCACTCCCCAGGAGATGCTCGGCGACCCCCGTACGACCAGGATCACCGGTGACGCGACGGCCGCCATCTACCGGCGTACCGAGGACATCGAGGCCGAACAGCACCCCGAACGCCATCGGGACGGACCCGTCGCCGAGGCCTACTGCTGGTCCAACCTCACCTCGGGAAACGGCTCCCGCGCCCTGTGGCTGCTGCTGCTCCCCTTCATGGTGGTCAACCTCGCCCACTGGATGCGGCCCACGGCACGGGGCCGCACCGTGTCGGTGCGGCTGTACGGCACGGTGGTGCGGCTCATCGCGCTCAGCCTGACCGTGCTGCTGACCGCCGCCGTCTGCGAGGTCGCCCTCGACCTGGTGGCCTGGCAGTGCGCGGGTGCACCCGACTGCTCCGGCCGGCGGTCCTGGCTCGGCTTCCTGTCGACCGAGCAGGGCGGCTGGTGGTCCCAGCCCGGACGCCGGCTCGCGGTCGCCGCACTCGTGCCCACGGCCCTGGTCGGACTGCTCTGGTACCTGTCCAACCGCACCTGGAGCGCGTACGAGTCGCAGCGCCCGCTGAGCGGGGACGAACATGAGGAGGACACCGCGCACACCCCGGAGACCTCCGCGTCCGCCGCACCGCCCGTCCGTCCCGCCCTCGGCCGGCCCGGGTTCTGGTACGGCCGCCGACTGGTCGCCCGGCTGCGGGCCGCCCACACCGCCGCCGGATTCCTCACCGTCGCAGCCGCGGTGGGGGGAGCCGCCGCCCGGCACGACAGGGTCACCGACGGTCCCGTGCCCGCGGTGATCGGCGGCCTGTTCGAGACGGCCCTCGCCGTGTGCGCTCTGGTGGTGGTCGCGGTGGTCTGCCGCCGGGGCCGCAGCGAGCGACGCCTCGACAACACCCTCGACCGTGCCGTCATCACCTTCCTGCCGGGGACGGCGCTCGCGCTGCTGCTCGTCGGCACGGTGTACGCCGCCTGGTCCCGTCCCGCCTGGGCGTCCTCGGGCACCCTCCCCGGAGAGACCGCCTTCCGCGTGCTCGCCGTCGGACAGGGCGCTCTCGTCGTCCTGCTCGCCGCGGTGGCGCTGAGCCTGTACCACCGCGTTCCCGAGCCGCGCACGACCCTCCGCGGCCTCGGAGGGCCCGCCGTGGCGATGCTCGCCTGCGCGCTCGGCGGTGTGATGACCGGCGGGGTCGCCCAGCGTGTCGCCGACTGGCTCGACGGCTCCGGTACACCCGGCATGGGCGCCGGCTCGACCATAGAGGGGCCGCCCGTGCTTCTCAGCTGGCAGGCTTCCGTCATCCCGGTCCTCCTGCTGCTCCTGCTCGCCCCCCTCGCCTGGCTGGCCGTCCGCACCGGGCTGCGCGCCCGCCGGCTGGGACCCGTGGTCGAGGCGGAGTACGAACAGGCACGGCCCGACCGCGCCCGCACCCGGGCCATCGCGGGGACCAGGGCCACGGCCGCCCTCACCGACTCAGTGCCCTGGCTCGTCGCCCTGGTCTCGGGCGCCACCCTGCTCCTCGGCGCCGGAGCGGTCGCCGGGTCCTGGCTCACCGGCGAGGTGCCCGGCCGGGCGATGGACGGTGCGGTTCCCCTCGTCGAATCCCTCGCCGAGGCGGCCCAGTCGACCGGGTCCTGGATGATCGGCTTCGGATTCGTCCTGTTCGTCACCTGGGGCCGCCGCGCCTACCGCGACGTGTCCGCCCGGCGCACGATCGGCATCCTCTGGGACGTCGGTACGTTCTGGCCGCGCGCCGCCCATCCCTTCGCGCCGCCCTGCTACGCGGAGCGTGCCGTGCCCGACCTTTCCTCCCGGATGTCCGCCTGGACGGCCCGCACCCGGGGCCGGCTCGTCATCTCGGGCCACTCCCAGGGCAGCGTCCTTGCGGCGTCCGCGGTCTGGCAGCTGCCCGACGCGACACGGCGCCGGGTCGCACTGCTCACCTACGGCTCACCGATCGAGCGGCTCTACGGGCGCTGGTTCCCCGCCTACTTCGGACCGGTACCCCTGGACGGGCTGCACCGGTCCGTGCACTGCTGGCGCAACCTCTGGCGGGCGACGGACCCGATCGGCGGCCCCGTCCGCATCGACGAGAGCCAGGGCCCCGAGGTGGACCGGGGCCCCCTGAAGGACCCGCTGGTCTACGGCCGCACCCCTGAACACCCGTTGCCCGAACCGATCCTGGGACACTCGGACTACCAGGCCGACCCGGTCTTCGCCGTGGAGCGGGCCGCACTCCTGGAACGGCTCGGACCGGTCGTGCCCCACCAGACCGGCGGGGAGACTCAGGGGAGTTCGGGAAGGTCCTCCGGATAGAGCAGGGTGAGGTCGTCCGTGCTCGGCTCGGCGAGCTGGGCGACCCGGCCCGCGTGCCGCTCGACCATCGACTCGAAGGTCTGACGGGCCGTGCGGCCGTTACCGAAGGCGGGGCCCTTGGGAAGCGCTGTGAAGTACTTGAGCAGCGCTTCCCCGGCTCCGTCCGCGAGGCTGTACTCATGCTCCTCTGTCTGCTGCTCGACGATCCTCAACAGCTCCTCGGGAACGTAGTCACTGAAGGTGATGGTCCGTGAGAAACGCGACGCGACACCCGGGTTGACGGTGAGGAAGCGCTCCATCTCGTGCGTGTACCCGGCCACGATCACGACGACGGCGTCCCGGTGGTCCTCCATCAGCTTCACCAGCGTGTCGATGGCCTCCCGCCCGAAGTCCCGGCCGGAGTCCTCGGGCGACAGCGCGTACGCCTCATCGACGAACAGGACTCCGCCACGGGCCCGTTCGAACGCCTCCTGCGTGCGGATCGCGGTCGAACCGATGTGCTCGCCGACCAGGTCGACCCGGGACACCTCCACGAGATGGCCGTGCTCCAGCACGCCGAGCGAGGCCAGGATCTCGCCGTACAGGCGGGCCACCGTCGTCTTGCCCGTACCGGGGGAGCCGGTGAACACGAGGTGCCTGCGCACCGACGCCGCCTTGAGGCCCGCGAGCCTGCGGCGCCTGCCGACCTCGATCATGTCGGTCAGCGCCCGCACCTCGCGCTTGACGCTGTCCAGACCCACCAGCGCGTCCAACTCCCCGAGGACGGCGCCCGAATCGCGCACCGGCTCCGCCGGAGCGGGCGGGGCGGCGGGTTCGGCGGCGCGCTGTCCCGGCATCGCGCCGAGCAGTCCGGGCGTCGACTGGGTCGCCGTCAGGACCGGCGGGGCCGGGGGAGTGGCACCGCGCAGTCCGCTCTCGTCGCTGGTGCAGTCCTTCACCACCGGACCACCGCTGAGCCCGTCGCCCGGGAAGCCCGAGCCCTCCGCGAACTCGTACCCGCCGCGGGCGCACCGCTCGGTGCGGCAGCGGGTGAGCGTGGAGCGGCAGCCGTCCATGACATGGAAGCCGTAGCCCTCGCTCCCGGTGACACGGCAGGTGTCGAAGGTGCCGCGGCCCTCGGCGGAGACGTAGAAGCCGGCCTCGGCGGGCGAGGTGACCGTGCAGCGCTCGATCGTCGGGTCGGCGCCCTTGGTCACGATGACACCGGTCTGGGCGGCGTCGATGGTGCAGTTGTTCAGGGTTCCGCCGCTGCCGTGATCACGGAACCACGCTCCGGTCGACGCTTCGCGGATCCGGCAGTCGTCGAGCTGGGCGGTGGCGCCGTCGCTCACCGAGACCGCCGTGTTGCGGATCTGGGACAGATCGCTGTCCACCACATCGGCGCGCGAACCCCGGTCCAGGACGAAGAGGGCATCGGGAACGTCGTGGACGCGGCACGAATCGAGTATCACGGTGGCGCCGTCGCTGACCCACACCGCGGGGTAGTCGCCCGTACTGTCGTGGATCTCGCACTGGTTGGCATCGACACGGGTGCCCGGGTCCCAGACCGACAGGCCGTTGCGGCCGAACCTGCGCACGGTCGAGCGGGTCAGTGTGAGGACGGAGCGGGACCGCAGGTCGACCGCGTTCTCCGGGATGTCGTGAATGTCACAGTCGGCGAGTGTGAGGACCGCGTCGGTGTCCAGCGTGACCCCGTCCGCGGAGGTGCGGTGCACGGTGCAGTCGGTGAGATGAGCGGCACCGCGGGCCGTGACCTGCACCCCGCTGCCCTTGATCTCGTACACCTCGCAGCCGACCGCCTCCAGACCGCTGCCCTCGCCGGTCACGCTCAGCCCCGCCCCGGAAGCGTGGTGGACACGGCACCGCTCGAGCCTCGGGTGCGCCCCGTCGCGGACCGAGACGCCGGACTGCCCGGCCGACACGATCTCGCACTCCTCGAACACGCCCCCGGCACCGTCGAGTACGGCAATGCCGACGCCGGCCGGATTGTCGACGGTACAGCGGCGCACGGTGGGCCGGGCCGCGCCCCGCACCTCTATCCCGGCGGCCGACCGGGTCACGACGCGCAGATCGGAAAGCTCGGGAGCGCCCTCCTCGATCAGCAGCGCCGGGGCGGCGGAATCCTGGCCCTCCACGTGAAGATCCTGGATCACCGCCGAGGCGCGCACGGTCAGAGGTACGCCGTCGACCGGCGCGATGCGCACGGAACCGACGGATCCCTCCGGGCCGCGCAGGGTCACCGCGCGGTGGACGACGAGATTCTCCCGGTAGGTACCGGGTGCGACGGTGAGGACGTCACCGTCCGCTGCGGCCTCCAGGGCTGCGGTGAGGGAAGCGTATTCGCCCGTGCGGCGGCGCCATCGCGATGTGCCGGTGTGCGTCACCTGGACCGTGCCCTGTGCCATGGTGCTGCTGTGCCCCCACCTCGTGCCGTGTGCGCTGCCTCGTGCCTGTCCGCATGCCCGTGCCACCGGTGTCGCGGCAGCTCCGGGCCCGCCTGCCGAGGAGTCGGGCGGGCCGGTCCACCGTAGCGCGCGCGGCGGCGGCGAGTTGACGAGTCGGCTGCTCATGAGGCCGGTGAAACAGATGGAGCGGCCCGGCACCCGACGTCGCGCACCGGTGGGTTCAGCAGCCCGTCCCGGTCCGGCCCCAGTCGGGACCGGTTTCGGCCCAGGCCCGGTCGAGACGACCGTACCGCCGTTGCATCATGCGCCATACGGCCAGTCGGCGTGCGGATTCCACCAGACCCGCCACGAGCAGGGTCGCACCGATTCCGGCCAGGACCGCATGGGTGCGCGCCGTCGATGTGTCCATGGGGCGGATCACCGGGTTGCCCTGGCCGTCCGTCCAGATCCGTATCCGCGCGCCGGGAGCGGTGACCTCGGACGCCGTGGACACTCTGCCGGTGCGGGCCGTACCGTCCGGGGCATGCCACCGGGCCACCGCGGAGGATCGCGCGGCGCGTTCCGCGACGGCGGCCTCGGGGTCCTGGGCGAAGCGCGAAACGCCGGAGGGTCCGCGCACGACGACAGCCGTGGTGAGGTGCCGCTGCGCATGCTGCGCCCGCACCGCCTGCTGGAGGGCCTCGTCGGTGAGTGAACCGCACAGCCAGCCGAGCACCGGGGCGGCGATCAGCATCAGCAGCAGCGCTGCCAGTGCCCCCCATGCCTCGTGGCGGTCGGTGGGCCTGCACAGGGGATTGTGCCGCCACCGCCGGATTCCCAGGACTGCTCGCACAGTCATGCACCCCCTTCCGTATCCGTCATAGCCCGGAACGGCACTGATCACCTGCTGGGGCGGCGAAGAGAGAGCAACCTCACGCCGTCCAACGCCCGGGCCACTCCGGTCAGTTCCCCGCCGGTGCCGGGTGGCCCGGCGTTCGGCCGAGGATCCGCACCGGGTCCCCGACCCGGATCACCCCGGTGCCTTCAGGGATCAGATTCTGGCCGAACAGGAGGTCCCTTCCGACCAGACGATGGCGGGCGAGCGTACGGAGGGGCTCCTTGCCGCGCTTCGACGTCCGCTGGTCGGTCGTGGTCACGATGCAGCGGCCGCAGGGCTTCGCCACGCGGAAGGCGACCTCCCCGATCGCGATCCGGTCCCAGTCGTCCTCGGCCCACGGGTCCGTCCCGTCCACGACCACGTTCGGCCGGAAGCGGTTCATGGGCAGCGGGCCCTCCTCCGGGTGGTCACCGCGTGCCACGAGTGCGTTGAGCGCATCCAGCGAGGCGGACGACGTGAGAAGAAGGGGGTAGCCGTCGGCGAACGAGACGGTCTCGCCCGGGCGCCCGAACGACGGATCGACAGGCCTGCGGTGCGACGGCGCGTCGAGATGGACGAGCCGGACCTCCGTACCGAGGCGCGCGCTGAACCAGGAGTGCGCGGCCTCGGCCGCCTCCACCACCTCGACCTTGTCCCTGAAGAGCTCCGCGCCGACGGTGCAGAGCGGTTCCGGCACGTCCACGGTCAGCGGGGCACTCCCCGGCGCCGAGACGGTCACCCCGCCACCGGGCAGGGGCATCGCGGACAGCTGGGCCATGCCCGGCTGCTGACGCTGGGTGACCACCTTGCCCCGGCCGTCGATCAGCATCCAGCGACGGTCGCCGTCGAGTCCCCATGGCTCGACGACGGCCTGTTCGGCCGCGCACGCTGCCAGCGACTTGACCGGGTGGATGTGGACAGCCCTGAGTACGGGAGAGACCATGCATCCATTTTGCCAGCCGAATCCGACAGCGGGCAGGAGCGCCCCTGCTCAGTACCCCCGGCTCTGGTACGGACGGTTGTACGGGTCCTCGTACGGAGAGGGATTCGGGGCGGGCCGGGGCGAAGCCGGGCGCATCGACTCGTAACCCGTGCCGGGGCGCTGCGGCTGCTGCTGGTAGCCGCGGGGCGCCGAGGGCTGCTGCGGGATGTACGGGGCGGGCGCGTGCTGCAGGTGTGCGGGCTGCATCGGCGCGTGCTGCATGCCGGCGTTCTGGTACTGCGGCTGCGGCGCCTGCTGCGGGTAGCCGTAGGACCCGTTGGACGGGGCCGCGGGCAGGGCGGGAAGCGACGACGGCAGGGCCGGCAGATAGCTGTTGCCCGTGTCGTACGCGGCGGGGACTCGGATCGGCGCGATCTGAGGAGTGCCCCGCTCGGCGACCAGGGAGTCGTAGATCGGGGTGTCGGGGAACGACGGCGCGGCGTAGTAGCCGCCGCCGTAGGTGGAGCGGGGGGAGGTCATGACACATAAGTTAAGCCCACGATGTGCTGGTTGGGGAGCCCGATAAGAGGGTTGTTTTACGCGTTGTGAGTGAACCGCGTTCCCCAATGCGAGCGAACTTGGCAAAAAGGGGCACCGAGCCGCGTTGTGATCGTGTAAAGAGCGAGTTCACGGGGGGTTACCGGCGGATCGCCGGGAGCAGTCTCCGCCGTACTGTGGGCTCCTCGGCGGGCCGGGGATTAGGTTGGCGTGAAACTCTCCGGGCAGCCGGACTCGTGATGGGGGCGAGCATGACCATGCAAAAGGGAACCAATGTTCCTGTGCCTGCTCAGGTCGTACAGGTCGAATTGGGCTGGCGGACCTCCCCCGGGGCGCCGGACGTGGATGCCTCGGCGCTACTTCTCGTGTCGGGAAAGGTACGCAGCGACGCGGACTTCGTCTTTTACAACCAGTCGGCACACGCATCCGGCGCGGTGCGCCACGAGGGCAAGCGGACGGCGGGAGACGCGGTCACGGACAGCCTCGTTGTCGACTTCGCGGCGATGGAGCCTGCGATCGACCGCGTGGTCGTCGTGGCCTCGGCGGACGGCGGCACCTTCGGCCGGGTCACTGGCCTCTACGTACGGATCGTGGACTCCGCGAGCGGCTCCGAGATCGCGCGCTTCGAGAGCGCGGACGCGACGGTCGAGACCGCGTTCATTCTCGGTGAGCTGTACCTGCGGCAGGGCGCGTGGAAGTTCCGGGCCGTCGGACAGGGGTACGACACCGGACTCGCGGGTCTGGCGACGGACTTCGGCATCTCCGTCGACGAACCGCAGCAGCCGGCACCACCTCAGCAGGCCGCCCGCCCGCAGCCGGCGCAGGCGCCCCCGGCGCCCCACCGCGCACCCCAGGCCGCCCCCGCCCCGCAGGCCGCGCCCCCGGTCGCGCCTCCCGCCGCACCCCCTGTCACGCAGCCGGTGAGGCTGACCAAGGTCACCCTGACGAAGGAGGCGCCGTCCGTCTCCCTCTCGAAGCAGGGCGGCACCTCCGGGGCCCTGCGCGTCAATCTCAACTGGGAAGTGCGCAAGCAGTTCAAGAGCTGGGGCGCGAAACTCGGCAGGGCCGTCGCCATGCACGCCGACCTCGATCTCGATCTCTGCGCGCTGTACGAACTCACCGATGGAAGCAAGGGAGTTGTGCAGGCGCTCGGAAACGCCTTCGGCGATCTCCGGCGGCCCCCCTTTATCCACCTCGACGGAGACGACCGCACCGGCGCGCTCTCCACCGGCGAGAACCTCACGGTCAACCTCGACCACAAGGACCGGCTGCGCCGCGTTCTGATCTTCGTAACCATCTACGAAGGCGCCCGGAGTTTCGCCGATCTGCATGCCACCGTCACTCTGCAGCCACAGAACGGAGCGGCGATCGACTTCTCTCTCGATGAATGCACCGTGCCCTCCACCGTTTGCGCTCTCGCGCTGATCACCAACAACGGGGGAGAGCTCACGGTGCAGCGGGAGGCACGCTATCTCGTCCCGCAGCGCGGGGTGAGCCCCCAGCGGACCATAGACGCCGCCTACGGCTGGGGAATGAACTGGACCCCCGGCCGCAAGTGACCCCGGCCGGATGAGCCCGGCCTCCCACGGCCGGGCTCAGGGCTCCGGTGCGGCCTCGGGACGGGCGTACGTACGCCCCTTCCAGGCCGCGCCTCGGCCACGGTAGTGCTGTACCGCCGAGTCCACCGTCATCAGGAGGTAGAGGACGGCGGTGAACGGCAGGAGCGGTGCCAGCCACAGGGACTGCCGGTAGTAGCCGAGCATCGGCATGTACGTCCCCGCCATCACGGCCCATGCCGCCGCGCCCGCCCGGGCGGCCACCGCGTCGCCCGTCAGCAGCCCGGCGGCGAGCGTCGCCGGCGGGGCGACGTAGACCAGACCCAGGCCGAGAACGGTCCCGGCCAGCAGCAGCGGGCTGTGCCGCAACTGCGCGTACGCACTGCGCGAGACCATCTGCCACAGATCAGCGAGCCGCGGATAGGGCCGCGCACTGTCCACCCGCTCCGCGAGCCCCAGCCAGATCCGGCCGCCGCTGCGCTGCACCGCGCGTGCCAGCGACACGTCGTCGATCACCGCCTGCCGGATGGACTCCGGGATGCGTGCCCGTTCGGCGGCCCCGGTGCGCAGCAGCACGCAGCCGCCCGCCGCGGCCGCCGTCCGGCTGCCCGCCCGGTTCACCCGGCGGAAGGGGTAGAGCTGCCCGAAGAAGTAGACGAAGGCCGGCACGACGAGCCGTTCCCAGGTGCTCGTCACCCTCAGCCGGGCCATCTGCGAGACCAGATCGAAGCCGCCCGCCCCTTCGTCGCCGGCCGCGGCGACCAGTTCCCTCAAGCTGTCCGGCTCATGCGCGATGTCCGCGTCGGTCAGCAGCAGGAACTCCGGCTTACGCTGCCTGGCCAGCGCGATTCCGTGCCGCAGGGCCCAGAGCTTGCCCGTCCAGCCGGACTCCGGCTCACCCGGCGACACCACCGTCAGCGGCAGCCCCCCGTGCCTCACCGACAGCGCGCGTGCGAGCGCGCCGGTGCCGTCCTCGCTGCAGTCGTCGACCAGGAAGATCTCCGCGTCCCCCGGATAGTCCTGGGCGAGCAGCGACGGGAGGCTGACGGGCAGCATCTCGGCCTCGTCCCTGGCGGGCACGACGACGGCGACCGAGGGCCAGCGCACCGGGTCGGCACGCCTGGGGAGCCGCTGGTCGGTCCGCCAGAAGAACCCCTGCCCCAGCAGCAGCCACACCCACACGACCAGCGAACCCACGGCGATCCAGGCAACGGCGCTCATCCGCCGAAGTCTGCCCCACATCGGCGGTGCCGCAAGGGCTGTCGACTATGGTGACCGGGTGAAGATCGCACTGATGGACTCGGGAATCGGCCTGCTCGCCGCCGCTGCCGTGGTGCGCCGGATACGGCCCGACGCCGATCTGGTGCTGTCCTCGGACCCCGGCTCGATGCCCTGGGGCCCCCGTACTCCCGAGGACGTCACCGCCCGCGCGCTCGCCGTGGCACGCGCGGCCGCGGCCCACCGGCCGGACGCCCTGATCGTCGCCTGCAACACCGCTTCCGTCCATGCGCTGCCTGCCCTGCGGGCCGAACTGGAACCCGGACTGCCGGTCATCGGCACGGTCCCCGCGATCAAGCCCGCCGCGGCGGGCGGCGGCCCCGTCGCCATCTGGGCCACCCCGGCCACCACCGGGAGCCCCTACCAGCGCGGGCTGATCCGCGACTTCGCCCGATCGGTGGACGTGACCGAAGTCCCCTGCCCCGGGCTCGCCGACGCCGTACAGCACGCGGACGAGGCGGGGATCGACCGTGCGGTGGCCGCTGCCGCCGCCCTCACCCCGCCCGGCGTGACGGACGTGGTCCTGGGCTGTACCCACTACGAGCTGGTGGCCGAGCGCATCCGCGCCGCTGTGCAGCAGCCCGGCCGGCCGGGGGTCGTCCTGCACGGCTCCGCCGTGGCGGTCGCCACACACGCGCTGCGCCGTATCGGTTCCGAACCCGCTCCGTCGGCCGAACCGGTCGGCACACTCGCGGTCCTCCTCGGCGGACACGCCGCCGACCTGCCCGAAACCGCTCTGGCCTACGCGGAGGGCCTGCTCCTCAAGGCCGTCAGCCCCGCGCTCTGACCCTCCCGCGCGGCCTGCCGGGCCTGCGGGCCCCCTCCTCGGGACGCGGAACGTGGGTACGCTGCTTGGCATGACGGACCACCCCGGCGTTGCGAGGCACGGTTCGAGCCAGGCCCCGGCCACCATCTGGACGGGCAGGGCCCGCAACCGCTTCCAGTGGCTGCTCGCGGCCGCCGGAGCGGGATGCCTGGCGCTCGGCATCGAACTCGCTGTCGATTCGGCCTGGAGTGCCGGAATCGCCCCCCTGCTCATGTCCGTCATCGGCTGCCTCGCCGCCGGACTGCTGATCCTGTTCGGGACCCTCGCCTTCGTCCACGTGGCCGTCAAGGTCGACGGCGACGCCCTCGAGGTGCGCTGCGGCCACATCGGACTGCCCAGGCGCCGGATCCTGCTTACCCATGTGGTCGGCGCGGACTTCGCCCCCCAGGTCACCCCGCGCCAGTGGGGTGGCTGGGGCTACCGCTGGCGCCCCGAGCAGGGAACCGCCGTGGTGGTGCGCCGGGGCGAGGGGCTGGTGCTGAGACTCGGCGACGGCAGGACCTTCACCGTCACGGTGGACAACGCCGAAGCGGCGGTACGGTTCATCCGCGACCGGCTGCACCTGAGCACCACCGGGAAGTCCGCGGAGTCGTGACGGCCGGAGCGGGATGCCGCTCCCACAGCCGCCCACCGTAGACTCCGCCAGGTGAGCGCCACCATCACCACAGTCGAACCGCCGTCCGCCCCCGTGCCCCGCAGCAGGAAGCTGTGGCCGCGGCTCGTCCGGCCGGCCGCAGCCATCCTGTCCGGTGCGCTGCTCTATGCGAGCTTCCCGCCCCGGCCCCTGTGGTGGCTGGTCCTGCCCGGGTTCGCGCTGCTGGGATGGGTCCTGTTCGCGCGCAGGCTGCGCGCCGCGCTGGGCCTCGGCCTCCTGGCCGGTCTCGGCTTCATGCTCCCGCTGCTGCACTGGACGGGCGAAGAGGTCGGCCCCGTCCCGTGGCTCGCCCTGGCGCTCGCCGAGGCGGTGTTCATCGCGGTGGGCTGTGTCGGGATCGCCGCGGTCTCCCGGCTCGCGTACTGGCCCTTCTGGGCTGCCGCGGTCTGGGCACTCGACGAAGCGGTCCGCGCCCGCGTGCCGTTCGGCGGCTTCCCCTGGGGAAGGATCGCCTTCGGCCAGGCGGACAGCGTGTTCCTGCCGCTCGCCGCGCTGGGCGGAACCCCGCTGCTCTCCTTCGCCGTGGTGCTGTGCGGCTTCGGACTCTTCGAGGCCCTGCGACAGATCCGCAGGTACCGCGCCACCGGCACGGTGCCCCGTATCGCCGTCGCGGCGGCCGCCGCAGCCGTCGCGGTCCCCGTCGTCGCCGCCCTCGCGTCCCTGCCGCTCGTCGACGACTCCGCCGAGGACGGCACCGCGACAGTCGCCGCCGTCCAGGGCAACGTGCCGCGCCTGGGCCTCGACTTCAACTCCCAACGCCGGCAGGTCCTGGACAACCACGCGAAGCGCACGGAGCAGCTGGCCCAGGACGTGAAGGCGGGGAAGGTGCCCCAGCCGGACTTCGTCCTGTGGCCCGAGAACTCCTCCGACCTCGACCCGTACCGCAACGCCGACGCCCGCGACGTGATCGACAAGGCGGTCAAGGCCATCGGTGTCCCCACCGTCATCGGCGCCGTGCTTGCGCCCGACACGGGAAACCTCCGTAACACCCTGATCGAGTGGGACCCGGACAGCGGCCCCGTGGACACCTACGACAAGCGGCACATCCAGCCGTTCGGCGAGTACATGCCCATGCGGTCCTTCGTGCGGATCTTCAGCAAGGACGTCGACCGGGTCCAGCGCGACTTCGGATCCGGCAGCAAGGTCGGCGTATTCGACCTGGCGGGCACCAAGGTGGGGCTCGTCACCTGCTACGAGGCGGCTTTCGACGACGCCGTGCGCGACACCGTCAAGAACGGCGGCCAGCTGATCGCCGTGCCGAGCAACAACGCGACCTTCGGGCGCAGCGAGATGACCTACCAGCAGCTGGCGATGTCCCAGGTGCGTGCGGTCGAACACGGCCGGGCGGTCGTCGTGCCCGTCACCAGCGGCGTCAGTGCGGTGATCCGGCCGGACGGGACCATCGTGCAGAAGACCGGGATGTTCACCGCGGACGCCCTGGTGGACGAGGTGCCGCTGCGGTCCTCGCTCACGCCCGCCACTCGGATGGGTCCCCTGCCCGAAGGCATCCTGGCGCTGCTCGCGGTGGCCGGCCTCGGCTGGGTGACGATCCGGTCCGCGCGTGCCAGGAACGACCGGAGGGCACGCCCCGGGAACAGCCCCACGGCCACGTAGGCTCGCCGCATGGCTACTCCCGACTTCATCCGCGAGATCCGCGCCACCGCCGGGCACCAGTTGCTGCTGCTGCCGGGCATCACGGCGATCGTCTTCGACGACGAGGGCCGCGTGCTGCTCGGCCGACGGTCCGACACCGGTATGTGGGCCGTCATCGGCGGTATCTCCGAGCCCGGCGAGGAGCCCGCGGCGACCGCGGAACGGGAGGTGTACGAGGAGACCGCCGTGCACTGCGTCGCGGAACGGGTCGTGCTCACCCAGGCACTGCAGCCCGTGCAGTACGACAACGGCGACCGGTGCCAGTACCTCGACATCACCTTCCGCTGCCGGGCCACCGGCGGCGAGGCACGGGTGAACGACGACGAGTCGCTGGAAGTGGCGTGGTTCCCCGTCGACTCCCTGCCGCCGCTGAACGAGTTCTCCCTGTTCCGCATCAAGCAGGCCCTCAGCGACGGCCCCACCTGGTTCGAGCCCACCCCCGAGCCCGGCGTCTGACGCGCACGACGCCGAGGGCCGGCCACCACCCGTCGGGTGGCGGCCGGCCCCTCGGCGTGAACGGCTCAGGAAGTACGGGAGTCGGCGGGCAGCGCGGTCCGGGCACCCGGGACGACCCCGGCCCCCTTTCCGGCCTCCGCGTCGATGTCGCCGAGGTCCCTGTGCCGTGTCTCCTTGGCGCAGACGATCGCGAGCACCGTGATCAGCGCGGCCGCGATGACATACAGGGAGATGGGCGTCGACGTGCCGAAGTCCGCGAGCAGGGCCGTGGCGATGAGCGGCGCCGGGGCACCCGCGGCGACCGACGAGAACTGCGCTCCGATCGAGGCACCCGAGTAGCGCATGCGCGTCGAGAACATCTCCGAGAAGAACGCCGCCTGGGGCGCGTACATCGCGCCGTGGAAGACCAGCCCCACGGTGACGGCGAGCAGCAGACTCCCGAAGCTCCGGCTGTCGATCAGCGCGAAGAACGGGAACATCCACAGCCCCACGCCGATCGCGCCGACCAGATAGACCGGCCTGCGCCCGATGCGGTCGGACAGTGCGCCCCAGGCCGGGATCACGGCGAAGTGCACGGCGGACGCGATGAGCACGGCGTTGAGCGCCGTCTGCTTGCTCAGGTCCGCGGACGTGGTCGCGTACACGAGGATGAACGCGGTGATCACGTAGTAGCTGATGTTCTCGGCCATCCGGGCGCCCATGGCGATCAGCACATCGCGCCAGTGATCACGGAGCACGGCGACGAGCGGCATCTTCTCGGCCGTCGCAGCCGTGGTCCTGCGCTGCTCGGCCTGGGCCAGGGCGGCTTTGAACACCGGTGATTCATCGACAGAGAGACGAATCCACAAGCCGAGAATCACGAGGACCCCGGAGAGCAGGAAGGGGATGCGCCAGCCCCACGCCTCGAAGGCGGAGTCGGACATCAGCGCGGTGAGCGCGGAGAGCACCCCGGTGGCCAGCAGCTGCCCCGCGGGTGCACCGGTCTGGGGCCATGACGCCCAGAACCCCCGCCTCTTGGCATCACCGTGCTCCGACACGAGCAGTACCGCCCCGCCCCATTCGCCGCCGAGGGCGAAGCCCTGCACCAGCCGCAGAACGGTGAGCAGGACAGGGGCGGCCAGCCCGATGGTGGCGTGTGTCGGCAGGAGCCCGATGGCGAAGGTCGCGCCACCCATCAGCAGGAGGCTCAGTACCAGCAGCTTCTTGCGGCCGAGCCGGTCACCGTAGTGCCCGAACACCAGCGCCCCGAGGGGCCGGGCGGCGAAGCCGACCGCGTAGGTGAGGAAGGCGAGGAGGGTTCCGACGAGCGGTTCGGAGCCGGGGAAGAACAGTTTGTTGAAGACCAGCGCGGCAGCCGATCCGTAGAGGAAGAAGTCGTACCACTCCACAGTGGTCCCGACGAGGCTCGCCGCGACGACGCGGCGGAGGTTCGAGGGGGGTGGGGGAGCGGTTGCTGGGGCGGCCATGGATACCACTTCCGGACGGTTGGCGGGGACGTTTCCGTGTCGCCATACCGTAGGAAGGGGCAGGTCAGGGGCGTATGTGGCGGGACACCATAGTTGGGGTCACGGGTGTGCGGGCGGGCGCTACGGGGGAGGTGCTGCGGTCCTGTTTTCCGCCTTGGGGGCGGCGACGAGCCGGATCGGTAACCGGTCCGCCCGGGGCAGGTCGTCCTGCCGCCGCTCCCGGGCGGACCGGATCTCAACCGCCGGAGCAGACAGTGCCGTTGAGCCGGAAGGCCGTCGGATCGGGGTTGGGGCCGTCGTTGGCACCGACGAAACCGAAGGAAGCCGTCGACGCGCCGTCCGGGGCCAGCGGCCCGGCGCCCTCGGGTGCGGTCACCCGTACGTGCCGACCGGTCTGCTGGAACGTGGCGTTCCAGCCGGAGGACACCGACTGGCCGTCGGTCGGCCAGTCCCAGTCCACGGTCCAGCCGGTGATCGGGGTGTCCGAGAGGTTCTGGACGGTGACCGTGGTGACGAAGCCGTTGCCCCAGCTCGTGTCGCGGTGGAAGGTCAGCGCGCAGGCGGCGTCCGGCGGGGTGCCGGTGGTGAAGGTCAGCGGATCGGACGGGGCGGATATCCGTCCCGCGGCGTCGGCGGCCAGCACGTTGACCGTGTGGGAGCTGCCGGGTGGCAGGTTCCGCAGGGTCACGGACGTGCCGGTGGCCTCCCCGACCAGCCGGGTGTGCGCGCCGTCCCGCTCCTGGACCAGGTAGCGGGCCGCACCGGCCGCCCGGGTGGCCTCCCCGACCAGCCGGGTGTGCGCGCCGTCCCGCTCCTGGACCAGGTAGCGGGCCGCACCGGCCGCCCCCTCCCACGACAGGCGCGCGGTGGAGTCGGTCAGCGCCTCCAGCTTCGGGGTGCCCGGAGCGCCTGCGACCGAGGCCCCGGGCCCGGTGCCGGGCTGCGGGGTGAGGGTGACGGTGAGCATCGCGTACGGCGGCACGGTGACCTGGGAGGCGGACGCCCCACTGCCGGTGACGTCGGTGATGTCGTTGTCGCCGCGCGCGTAGCGGCTGACCTCGGGTGCGGCGGCGGACGGGGTGAAGCCCGCGTATGCGAGGTCCACGGTCCGTGCCGCGTCGGGGTTCTTGTTGATGAGCAGGACGCTCAGGCGCCCGTCGCGACGGCGCACAGCGTGCGCGGAGACTTCCTGTGCGGAGGACGAGGCGGCGACCATGGTGTCGCCGGCGGTGCCCAGTTCGCTGGTCATCTTCATGCCGTAGTACGGGTGGAACGGCGTGTTCGCCGCCGGTTGGCAGACGTCACCCGTGCAGGAACCTCCGGACAGCATGCCCATGTCGCCGTAGTCGGTGTCGCCGTCGACGGTGGTGATGGCGCCCGGCCCGTTGTGGGTGTTCCACCAGTCGACGTTGAACACACCGTTCTCCAGAGCCGTCATGAAGGCATCGGCGGCGAACAGCCCGTTGGGGCGGGCGGTGAGCATGGCGCCGCCGGTGTTGGTGTTGACCTCGGTGAGGGCGATGCCGATGCGCGGGGAGTCGGCGCCCGCGTACCGGTCGATCTGGTTGCGCACCTCCCGCAGTTCGCCGGGCAGCCGGGTCAGCCGGGTCATGGCGGCGTCGGCGGTGGTGTCGGAACCGCCCGCGTACCAGTGGACGCTCACGAAGTCGATGACGTCGGTGACTTCGGAGAGCACGGCGTGGTTCCAGTCGCCCGGATCGCCCTCGCCCACGACGCCGTCCGGCCAGTTGCCCGGGGTGGTGAGGACCGCGCCGATCTTGACGGTCGGGTCGACGGCCTTCATCGCGGCGGCGTAGGCGCGGACCTGACGGGCGTACTCCCGGGGGCTCTTGTCCGCGTGATCGTCGTGCTCCCACCCGCTGCCGTAGTGGCCGTTGCCGTAGATCTCGTTGCCGATCTCCCAGTACTTGGCGTCGTAGTCCTTGGTGACGTTCGCGTACCGGACCCAGCCGGCCGCCTCCTCGGGCGTGCCGGAGCCGTAGTTGGCGATGAGGATCGGCTGCGCCCCGGTGGCCCGGACGGTGCCCATGAAGGCGTCGAAGCCGGTGCCGGGGGCGACGTATCCGCCGGGCGCGGTGTGCGTCTCCCAGTGGTAGATGTCGGCGTACGAACCTCCCGGGTAGCGCATCGCCCCGACGTCTGCCGTCTTCATGAGGGCGGCCACTTCCGGGTCGTTCATGTGCGAGTCCCAGACAGCGGCGTTGACACCACGCGCGGTGTCGGACAGCCGGCCCAGCGACGCCTGCGTGTTGACCCGGACATCGACGTCCGCGGTCGGCGCCTCCTGCTCGGCGGCGGACGCGGCACCGGCGGCGCCGAACGGGGACAGCAGGGCGAGCGTGGCCGCCAGAGCGGCGGCGGTGCGTGCGAGGTGACGGGGGCGGCCGGCGCGGGCCGGTCCGACGGGTCTCTGCGGCAAGGCCATGGGGGTCCTTCCTTAGGGCCCGGCGACACGGACTGGCCGGCGGGTGCCGGGCAGTCCGTACGGCCGGACGGGCGGGCGCCGGCGCGGCGGCAGAGTGCTTCTCGCCGGGCACGGGGAACGGACGGTGCGCGGGTGGTGCGGCGTGCGTGGACGCGGGGGGTGGCGCGGTGCGTTGAGGTCGTGAGCCGTCCTGAGTCCGGAGGCACGGAGGTGCCGGTTCCTGCGCGGTGCGGGAACCGGCACTGCTTCACTCAGCGGCTACGGGTTGACGCAGCCGATCGAGCCGATCGGGAAGTCGTTGCCGGTCGATGTCGCCGTGAATCCGAAGGTGACGCTGCCGTCCGGCGGGATGGTCCGGTTGTAGTCGAGATTCCTGACCGTGAGCGAACCATCGGACCCCGTGGTCAGCGCGCCGTTCCACACGCTGCTGACCTTGGCGCCCGTACCCGGTGTCCACTTCACCGCCCAGCCCTCACGCGGCGTCGTGCCGTGGTTCATGACTTCGACGGAACCCTGGAATCCGCCGCTCCACGAGTTGGTCACGCTGTAGACGGCCATGCACCCGGAGTGCGGGTCGGTGGGCGTAGGTGTGGGCGTGGGGTCCGTGGGCGTCGGTGTGGGCGTGGGGTCCGTGGGCGTCGGTGTCGGAGTGCTGCCTGAGCCGCGGATGCCGGTGACTTCCCCGTTGCCGCCGTCGAAGACGATGTCGGAGCAGGAGAAGAAGTTCTCCTGGCTGTCCGAGCGCACCCACTGGATGAACATCACCGCGTCACCCGAGCGGCCCGAGGGCAGGTTCAGGTCCCAGTAGTAGTGGCCGCCGTCCGCGCCCGGCGAGCCGGTCTGCGGCGGGTTG
Source organism: Streptomyces sp. NPDC056452 (assembly GCF_042796085.1). Lineage (NCBI taxonomy): Bacteria > Bacillati > Actinomycetota > Actinomycetes > Kitasatosporales > Streptomycetaceae > Streptomyces > Streptomyces sp. NPDC056452. The sequence goes on along the minus strand of NZ_JBHTRI010000033.1, from coordinate 46,916 downwards.
GTGACGGTCTCGATCAGCTCCAGGTCGTCCCAGCCCAGTGCGGTGGTGGGCGAGTAGCCGGGCTTGGACATGTACACCCGGAACGAGCCCGGGTGCGCCGCCCAGTTGCTGTGCTTGACCTGGATCGTGTTCCCGGAGGTCAGGTGCGTCCGAGGCCAGTCGCCGCGGGGGGCGTTGTATCCGGTGAAGTTGTACGGCGACCGGTCGCCGGCGCTGCACAGCTTTCCGTCCGGGACGTAACCAGCCCCTCGCCCACCCGCGTTGGAGTCGAGCACGGCGAACCAGTTGTACAGCGCGGTCGCACCGCTCTCGTTGAGCGCGGCCCTGCACGCCGGGTTGGTCGGGTCCAGGGCGCCGGTGCTGGTCTTGGCGTCCAGCATGCAGAGGTAGGTACGCGACCCCGGCGTCATCGTCACGCCGTGCGCCTGCGCATTGCCCTGGCCGAGGAGCGTCAGGGCTAACCCGCCGAGCAGCGTCGCGAGCACCGTTGCCAGGGAGGCAAGCTGTTTCTTACGTCGAGTCATGGTGTCTCCTGTGCCTGTGTGGGGACTTTCTTCCGGTTGGGCCTGTCTCGTGCGGGCACCGTTCCGTGACGGCCCTCACCTGTCCGGGTAAGGCGCATGGCCGGATGGGCGAGCAGGGAATCGGAGCGCGCAACCACCCGACATGGGAGCGCTCCCATCCGCTGGTTTGTAGGGGACTGTAAGAGCGGTGCGTGTCCCTGACAACCCATCGGGGCGAAATGCGTCGCACGGATTCCGAAGAGGCAGGTCGGAGAGGTAGGCGGATGCGACGGCCCCCTCCCGGCAGGTGCCGATTTGGGAGCGCTCCCGAGAACCTGGCCATTGGGAGGCCGTCAGGAGGCCTTCGGGAGGCCGTCGGGAGGCCGTCGAGACCTGGCCGGGCGGTGCGGTGTGTGCCGGGTACCGGTCCGTGCCGTCTTCGGGGCTGCTCAGGGCGGTGGGCCGTCCAGGCCTGGAGGCGAAGCCTGGGTGGTGGTCGGTGCCGGAGAAGGCTCTGCCCGGTGACGTCTTCCCGCCCGGCGTCCCCGGCCACCGACGCCTCGCCGTACGCGAGTTCACCGGCCAGGAGCGCTGCGCCCACGGCCCCCGCGCGGGGGCCGAGTTCGGACATGACGATCGGCAGGTTGCCGGTGGTGAGGGGAAGTGAGCGTTTGTGGACGACGCTGCGGATCTCGGCGAGCAGGGGATGGCCCCGATGTTCGGCAAGGGGGGCGTCGGAGGGGACGGCGCGGCAGGCCGGCTCCAGAGGAACGGCGCCCGGCCGGTGGGGTGCGGAGCCTTCGCACCCCACCGGTTCCCGGTTCCTCGTCCCAGGTCCGTCAGCCCTGGATCAGGTCCCGGAGCGCGGTGTTCAGCTCGAGTACGTTCACCCGGGGCTCGCCCATGAAGCCCAGGAGCCGGTCCGTCGTGTGATCGGCGACGAGGCCCTCGACGTCCTTGACGGGGAGGTCGTTCTCCTCCGCGACCCGGTGGATCTGGAGCTTCGCGTACGCAGGAGAGATGTCCGGGTCCAGACCGGAGCCGGAGGAAGTGACCGCGTCTGCCGGTACGTCCGCGGGCTTCACCTTGTACGAGGCCGTCGAGTTGTCCTTGACCACGGCCGCCTTGGCGTCCGTGACCCACTTGATCAGGTCCTCGTTGTCGCCGGAGCGGTTGGTGGCGCCGGAGAGGATCAGGGAGTACTGCGTGTTGACGCTGTTGCTGCCCAGGCCGTTGGAGGGGCGCGGCTGGAACCACTTCAGGTCCGGCCTGGCTGCCTCTTCGGCGTCGTTCGGGTCGTTCTTCGGGAGGTTGTAGGTCTGCCCGATGAGGGAGGAGCCGACGACCTGCCCGCTCTTGTCCTTGATCTCGGAGCCGTTGGCCTTGTCGTTGAAGAGGGTCTGGGCGATCCCGGTGACGGCCAGCGGGTAGATGACCCCGCACACCAGGGTGAGGACGAGCAGGGCCCTCAGCCCGGCCCCGAACAGGCGCACGGTGTTGCTGACGGAGGTGTTGGTCATGGCGGATCAGCCGATTCCGGGGATGAGGGAGATGAGCAGGTCGATGATCTTGATGCCGATGAACGGGGCGACCAGGCCGCCGAGGCCGTAGATGCCGAGGTTGCGGCGCAGCATCTTGTCAGCACCGGCCGGCCGGTAGCGCACTCCCTTGAGGGCCAGCGGTACCAGAGCGACGATGATCAGAGCGTTGAAGACGACCGCGGACAGGATCGCCGACTCCGGCGAGGCCAGGCCCATGACGTTCAGCTTGTCCAGCGACGGGTACGCCACGGCGAACATGGCGGGGATGATCGCGAAGTACTTCGCGACGTCGTTGGCGATGGAGAACGTGGTGAGGGCGCCGCGGGTGATGAGGAGCTGCTTGCCGATCGCGACGATCTCGATGAGTTTGGTGGGGTTCGAGTCGAGGTCCACCATGTTCCCGGCCTCCTTGGCGGCCGAGGTACCGGTGTTCATCGCGACACCGACGTCCGCCTGGGCGAGGGCCGGGGCGTCGTTGGTGCCGTCACCCGTCATGGCGACGAGCTTGCCGCCGGCCTGCTCCCGCTTGATGAGGGCCATCTTGTCCTCGGGCGTCGCCTCGGCCAGGAAGTCGTCGACCCCCGCCTCCTCGGCGATCGCCTTCGCGGTCAGCGGGTTGTCGCCGGTGATCATGACCGTACGGATGCCCATGCGGCGCAGCTCGTCGAACCGCTCGCGCATGCCCTCCTTCACCACGTCCTTGAGATGGATGACCCCGAGGATCCGCGGACCGCGAGCGTCTTCCACAGCCACCAGCAGCGGCGTGCCGCCGGCCTGGGAAATCCCGTCCGTGAGTGCGTGTGCGTCCTCGGCGACAACCCCGCCCCGCTCCTTCACCCAGGCGACGACGGAACCGGTCGCCCCCTTGCGGACCTTGCGCCCGTCCAGGTCGACGCCCGACATGCGGGTCTGCGCGGTGAACGCGACCCATGCGGCATCGGCCAGCTCGCCCTGGTCCCGTTCCCGAAGCCCGTACTTCTCCTTGGCCAGGACGACGATCGACCGGCCCTCGGGGGTTTCGTCGGCGAGCGAGGACAGCTGCGAGGCATCCGCGAGTTCGCCCTCCGTCACGCCTTCGACCGCCAGGAACTCGGCTGCCTGCCGGTTGCCCAGGGTGATGGTCCCCGTCTTGTCGAGGAGCAGGGTCGACACGTCGCCCGCCGCCTCCACCGCGCGCCCCGACATGGCCAGGACGTTGCGCTGGACGAGGCGGTCCATACCGGCGATGCCGATCGCGGAGAGCAGCGCGCCGATGGTGGTCGGGATCAGACAGACCAGGAGCGCGGCGAGCACGATCATCGAGGTCTGGCCGTCGGCGCCCGCGTAGACGGCGAACGGCTTCAGGGTGACCACGGCCAGCAGGAAGACGATGGTGAGGGACGCCAGAAGGATGTTCAGGGCGATCTCGTTGGGGGTCTTCTGCCGGGCCGCGCCCTCCACCAGGCTGATCATCCGGTCGATGAAGGTCTCGCCCGGCTTCGTCGTGATCCTGATGACGATGCGGTCGGACAGCACCTTCGTACCGCCGGTCACCGCACTGCGGTCGCCGCCGGATTCGCGGATGACCGGGGCCGATTCTCCGGTGATCGCGGATTCGTCGACGGAGGCGACGCCTTCCACGACATCGCCGTCGCCGGGAACGGTGTCGCCGGCCTCGCAGACCACCAGGTCCCCGATGCGCAGCTCCGTCCCGGCGACCCGCTCCTCGTCGGAACCGATCACCCGGCGGGCGACAGTTCCGGTCTTGGCCTTGCGCAAGGTGTCGGCCTGGGCCTTGCCCCGGCCCTCGGCCACGGCTTCCGCGAGGTTCGCGAAGACGGTGGTCAGCCAGAGCCAGCCGGCGATGGCCCAGCCGAACCAGTCGGTCGGGTCCAGCGCTGCGAGCACGGTGGTGACCACCGAGCCGACCAGGACGACGAACATGACGGGCGACTTGATCATCACGCGCGGGTCGAGCTTGCGAACCGCGTCCGGGAAGGACTTCAGCAGCTGCTTCGGGTCGAAGAGGCCGCTGCCGACGCGGTCGGTGACCGCGTGGTTGCCGGAGGGCGGCAGGTCTCCGTGCGGAGCGTGAGTGGGGGTGACGGTGCTCATGAGGCGAGCCCTTCGGCGAGCGGACCCAGCGCAAGGGCGGGGAAGTAGGTCAGACCGGTGATGATCAGGATGGTGCCGACGAGAAGACCCGCGTAGAGGGGTTTGTCGGTGCGCAATGTGCCCGCGGTCTCGGGCACCGGCCTCTGCTCGGCCAGCGACCCGGCGAGGGCCAGGACGAAGACGATCGGGAGGAAGCGGCCGAGGAGCATCGCGATGCCGATGGTGCTGTTGAACCACTGGGTGTCCGCGTTCAGTCCCGCGAAGGCGGATCCGTTGTTGTTCGCCCCGGAGGTGTAGGCGTACAGGATCTCGGAGAAGCCGTGCGCCCCGGAGTTCGTCATCGAGTTGCCCGGAGTGGGCAGAGCCATCGCCACGGCGGTGAAACCGAGCACGAGTGCCGGGGTGATGAGGATGTAGCAGGCCGCGAGCTTGATCTGGCGCGTGCCGATCTTCTTGCCCAGGTACTCCGGGGTCCGTCCGACCATCAGGCCCGCGATGAACACCGCGATGATCGCCATGATCAGCATGCCGTAGAGGCCGGATCCGACACCACCGGGTGCGATCTCGCCCAACTGCATGCCCAGCATCGTGATGCCTCCGCCGAAGCCGGTGAAGGAGGAGTGGAAGGAGTTCACCGCACCGGTCGAGGTCAGCGTGGTGGCCACCGCGAAGATCGAGGAGCCGGCGATCCCGAAGCGGGTCTCCTTGCCCTCCATCGCCCCGCCCGCGATGTCGAACGCAGGTCCGTGGTGGGCAAATTCGGTCCACATCATCAGCGCGGTGAAGCCGAGCCAGATGGTGGCCATCGTGCCGAGGATCGCGTACCCCTGCCTGAGCGAGCCGACCATGCGGCCGAAGGTGCGGGTCAGCGCGAACGGGATCAGCAGGATGAGGAAGATCTCGAACAGGTTCGAGAGTGGATCGGGGTTCTCGAAGGGGTGGGCGGAGTTGGCGTTGAAGTAGCCGCCGCCGTTGGTGCCCAGCTCCTTGATGGCCTCCTGGGACGCGACCGCGCCACCGTTCCACTCCTGCGTGCCGCCCATGAACTGGCCGACCTCGTGGATGCCGGAGAAGTTCTGGATGGCACCGCAGGCGACCAGAACGAGCGCACCGATCACCGCGATCGGCACCAGGATGCGGACGGTGCCGCGCACCAGGTCGGCCCAGAAGTTGCCGAGTTCACCGGTACGTGCCCGTGCGAAGCCCCGGACGAGCGCCACCGCAACGGCCATGCCGACGGCGGCGGAGAGGAAGTTCTGCACCGCGAGGCCGCCGGTCTGCACGACGTGGCCCATGGCCTGCTCGCCGTAGTACGACTGCCAGTTGGTATTGGCCACGAACGACGCGGCCGTGTTGAACGCCTGGTCCGGGTCGATGGAGGAGAAGCCCAGCGAACCGGGCAGCGAGCCCTGTACCCGTTGCATGAGGTACAGGAAGAGAACACTCACCGCCGAGAAGGCGAGCACGCCCCGTAGGTAGGCGGGCCACCTCATCTCGGCGGCAGGGTTGGCACCGATGGCCTTGTATATCCACTTCTCCGGTCGGTAGTGCTTCTCGGAGGAGTAGACCCTGGCCATGTAGTCGCCCAGCGGACGGTACGCGAGCGCGAGGGCGGCGATCAGGGCGAGCAGCTGGAGCACACCAGCGGTCTGGGGACTCATAGCGGCGCTCAGAACCTCTCCGGGTGGAGAAGGGCGAGCACGAGATATCCCAGCAGGGAGACGGCCACGATGAGGCCGACGATGTTCTCGGCGGTCACAGCTTGGTCACCCCCCGGGCGATGAGAGCCACCAGCGCGAACACCGCGACTGTGGTGACGACGAAGGCCAGGTCGGCCATCGTGAGCTCCTGATTGACGTGAGGAATGGAATCGGCCGTGCGGCCAAGATGAGGAAACCTCGGCTTTTGACCGGTGATAAGCCGCCTTGACGGGGTCCATACGAGGACGGGGGCTCCCTTGACGCCAACCTGATGCGGTCGACCTCCACCGGCTACGGAGCGTTGCTGCCGAACACGTGACGCCGACGTGCGTCGACGCGTTGTGCGGGGACACCACCGGCCGCTCGTCCTGCCGCCGTGAGGACAGGACGGAGCGGCCCCTCGGCAGGCAATCCGGCTCCGAGGGGCACGGGAATGCGCCCGCTACTCCTCCGCGTCGAAGGGACTCAGGCACGAGACGGCGGGCCCCCTACAGCTCAGGGGGCTGCGTGGATCCTCGCGATCAGGCGCCGATGTCGCGCCGTCGGAAGTCTTCCTGGGTCTCGCGTCGGACCAGCAGGCGCGCCGCACCGTCGTGCACCGCGACGACCGGAGGCCGGCCGACCAGGTTGTACGCGGAAGCCATGGACAGCTGGTACGCGCCGGACACCGGCACGGCGAGCAGATCGCCGGGACGGACGTCGCCGGGCAGAAGGACATCGGCCGCGAGGACATCGCCCGCCTCGCAGTGCCGGCCCACGACCGTGGTCGCGACCGGCTCGGCCGTCGCCGAGCGGCCGATCAGGCGCGGTGCGTAGCGTGCCCCGTACAGGGCGGGCCGGGGGTTGTCGCTCATACCGCCGTCGACGGCAACGAACACCGTCGACCCGGTGTGCTTGACGGCAAGTACGCGGTACAGCGCCACTCCGGCCGGGGCCGCGATCGCCCGTCCGGGTTCGATGGCGAGCCTGGGCACGGGCAGTCCCGCTGCCGCGCAGCTCGAGGAGAGCTCCCGGCCCAGGCGGCGTGCGAGCGAGGTCAGGTCCAGGGCGGCTTCCCCAGGCCGATAGGCCACGCCGTGCCCGCCGCCCATGTCGAGTTCGGGGAACGTCACGCCATGGCTTTCCTTGATCCGGGCCATCAGCCCGACCATCCGGCGCACGGCCACCAGGTAGGGCCTGACGTCGGTGATCTGGGAGCCTATGTGGCAGTGCAGGCCGCTGAGTTCGAGCTGTGGCTGGCCGAGGACCCTGGCGACGGCGTGCTGGGCGGACCCGTCGGTGAGTGAGAGGCCGAACTTCTGCCCGTCCGTGCCGGTCCGGATCTTCTCGTGCCCACCGGCGGAGACCCCCGGTACCACCCGCACCATGACTTTCTGCCGGCCGTCGGGGCCGACCAGTGCGGCGACGCGAGCGATCTCCGAGGGGCTGTCGAGGATGATCCGTCCGACCCCGAGCCGCAGTGCGGTCTCGATGTCGCGCGGGCTCTTCGCATTTCCGTGCAGCACCATCCGCGCTGCTGGGAACCCTGCCAGGACGGCGAGTTCGAGTTCACCGGCGGAGCAGACGTCGAGCCCCAGGCCCTCCTCGTCGATCCACCGAACCATCGCCCGGGACAGGAACGCCTTGGCGGCGTACAGCACATCCGCGTCGGGGAAGGCGGCCCGGTACGTCCGGCACCGTGCCCGCACCTCGTCCTCGTCCAACACATAGGCGGGGGTGTCGAACCGGTCGGCCACGTCGGCGAGCGAGACCCCGCCGACACTCAGATCTCCGTTCGGGAGACGGGTGGTGGAGGCCGGCCAGACGGACAGGTCGTCCAGTCCGGTCGGGAGCTCGGTGAGAACGGGAGCGGACATGGCGGCATCTCCTCGAGAGACGGGTATCGAAGCGTGGGTCACAGCGCGCGGACGGGCTCGTCGGCTGCGCGTACCGGCTCGGCAGTGACAGCAGGAGCCGAAAGGACGGGGTCGAGGACGAGCCGTTCGATGCCGAGAGGAGCAGCGAGGGAGCGAAGCGCGGGCTCGGAGATCCTGATCGAGGACTGGCCGGCTCCGAGGATCGCGGTCAGCAGGTCCTGGCGGGTGAAGCCGACTGCGGTCCGCTCCCCCAGGGGAGTGCGGAACATCCGCAGCGCGGGTCCCGCTGTTCCCCGCCGGACGGGCACGAACAGGAGCCCGGCCGGGGCCTGTTCTTCGGGGTCGGGGTCGTCGTCGTACTGGAAGAGGCACATGGGTTTCTCCGAAGGATCTGCGCGAGGCTGATGCCCGGCGCGTGACGTCGAAGCTATGCCCGTCCCCGTCCGCAGTGGTCTGTCACCTGACGCAACTTTGACGGCTGTCGTCCGGTTCATACGGATCACTGACGCTCGGAGCCCTCGGACCGCCGTTCAATGGAAGTCCGGTACCGGACGACCAGGAGGACATGCAGTGCGGCGGAGGATTGTGGTCGGTGTCAGCGGTTCCCTGGGGAGCCTCGCGGCCCTGCACCGGGCCACCGCCGAGGCCCAGGAGCGCAACGCGGAGCTGTGCGCGGTCCTGGCCTGGCAGCTTCCCGGCGGAGGGCTGGGCAGCCGTGCCACGTACGGCACCGCTGTGCTGAGGGAGTGCCGGGAAGCGGCCGTGGAAGACCTGTGCACGGTTCTGGACACAGCGTTCGCCGCCGGAAGGCCGGGAGTCACGCTGATCGGGCTGACCGTGCGCGGCGAGCCCGGGGCGGTGCTCGTCGAGGCCGTTCGGTCCGCCGACGACCTCTTGGTCGTCGGCACGGGCCCGCGCGGCAGGTGGCTCCCGGGGCTACGGGCGCCGGTGGCCCGGCATTGCCTGGCACATGCACCGTGCCCCGTGCTCGCGGTCCCCCCGAACCCGCTCGAAGCCGAACTCGCATCGGTACGTCGCAGGACGTGGTCCGTGCCGTACATGACGCGGGAACCAGGGCGATGAGGGGGACACGGCGGCGTCAGCGCCGGAGCGGGATGCACGAGAGGAAGGAGCACCGTGATGTCCTTCTCGGAAAATGCTTCAGGTTCGTCCCCTTCCGCGCCGGAGGAAACCATCGTTGAGGAAGTGCTCGGCTGCTTCGACGTCTACGCCCGTTTCCGCAGGGCACGTGACAGCATCCTCAATCCTGTCCGCTTCAGCCCCCGGGACGAACAGCGGGCCTATGACGATCTGCAGCGGGCCATTTCTCGGCTCCGCACCGTGCGTCGGCAGCTTGACCGAACCAGACCCGTTAGAGGCCCGTCATGAAACGGCGGGGCTTGTACGCCGCCCTCGGTCTGGCGCTCGATCACGTCTACGGTCTGCCCATGACGGGTCCTTGCCCACCGTTGGAGACTCTCGGTGCTTCTGGCGTCTGCACTTCAGCTCGATGCCCGGAGGAGGCAGAGTGATCGTTCTTCCTCGTAGTGACCGCGGTATGAAGCGGCTTCTGCACGCTCTCCTGTCGGCCGCAACGGTGCTGATCGTCGTCGGCTTCCTCGCCGAGTCGCTGTGGCTGCTCGGGATCGGGGCCTGGATGCTGATCGGCGCGCTGCTCATCGAAATGATCTACCGGCCCTGATGCCGTCGGCAGTTGGTCAACCTCTACCGGTGCGGCTCCAGAAGGTCCGTGAATGCCTGTCGGCTGTGCACGAGCAGCTCGCGTACCGAGGGGTTGTGTGCGCTCTTCCAGATCAGGGCGAGCAATGCTGGTGTGTCGACGTCATCGATGGTGCGGGCGGTGAGCCGGTCGCGGTAGCTCGCGGCCATCGAGTTGCTGAGGATGGCGACGCCGAGCCCGCGGGCGGCGAGGTCGGCGATGGCATCCGCGGCGCTGGCTTGCAGGGCGATCGACGGTCGGAGGCTCCGTGCGGCGCAAGCCTGGTCGAATACCGTGCGCAGGCCGGTGCCCGGTGGCATGCACACGATGGGGTACGCGATCAGGTCGCGCAGAGTGACCCGCCGCTGCTTCGCCAAGGGGTGCCCGGCCGGGACTGCCGCGACGAGCCGTTCGCTGATGATGGTCAGCGCCTCCAGCCCGTCGGGGGCGGCTGTGGCGGCCCCGATGAGTGCGACGTCGACGGCGCCGGTACGCACCCCGTCGACGAGCCGGTCGGAGCTGTCCTCAAGCAGCGAGATCTCCACACCGGGATGCGTCTTGTGGAACGCGGCGAGAGCGTCGAACAACGGGGTGACGGTGCAGCCGATGACCATTCCGACGGTGAGGCGACCCCGGATCAGCTCGGTCACCTCGCCCACCGCCCGGCCGACCGCCCCGGCTGCGGCGAGTGCGGCACGGGCGTGTTCGAGCGCGGCCTCCCCTGCGACGGTGAGGGTGACAGTTCGGGCCGAACGGTCGAACAGCTCGGCACCGAGTTCCCGTTCGAGCTGCCGGATCTGTGCGCTGATGCCGGACTGACTGATGTGCACACGCTCGGCCGCACGGGTGAAGTTCTGCTCCTCGGCGACTGCGACGAGGTATTCCAGCTGTCTCAGCTCCATGACTGCAGATTCTAGTTTGGAGAAGATCCATCTGTTGGACTTCTGGCCGGGGGGCGACCAGGCTGAGAAACGCCGGAGTTCTACGTCAGGAGGAACCCATGCCGGAGTACGAGAAGGCCATGCGGCCCGAGGACATCACCCGCTTGTTCGTCGAGCGATCCAACGCCGGTGACGCGGCCGGGGTTGCCGCGCTCTACGAAATGGATGCGGTGATGGCCTACCCGCCCGGAGAGCTCACGGTGGGGCGGGACGCGATCCGCGCGCTGTGGGAGAAGGTGCTGGCCAACGGCCCCCGCTTCGAGCCGGAACAGTCTCTGCCGACGTTGATCAGCGGCGACATCGCCCTCACCTCGACCCCGCCGAAGGACGGTGCCGGCGCGCGGGCGCAGGTCGTGAGGCTCCAGTCCGACGGAAGTTGGCTGCGCCTGCTCGACCAGCCCGAGTTCGTCCCACCCACCCCCTGAGCTACTTCGGATCGCGGTTGAACTGCGCCGTCGACCAGCGGAATCCGAGCGCGATCAGGGCGACACACCAGGCGATCGCGAGCCATCCGTTGGTGCCGATCTCCGTGCCGAGGAGAAGGCCCCGGAGGGTTTCGATGGCCGGCGTGAAGGGCTGGTACTCGGCGATGGGCCGGAACCAGTCGGGCATGGTGGCTGCGGGGATGAAGGCGCTGGAGATGAGGGGGAGGAGGATCAGCGGCATGGCCATGTTGCCGGCCGCCTCGGGGTTGGGGCTTGCCAAGCCCATGCCGACCGCGATCCAGGTCAGCGCGAGGGCGAAGAGCACGACGAGCCCGAAAGCCGCCAGCCACTCCAGGGCGGTCGCGTCCGTGGAGCGGAAGCCGATGGCCACGCCGACAGCGCCCACGAGGACCACACTCATGACGGATTGCAGCACGCTGCCGACGACGTGCCCGATGAGGAGCGAAGGGCGGTAGACAGCCATCGTGCGGAAGCGGGCGATGAGGCCTTCGGTCACATCCATGGAGACGTTCACCGCAGCCCCGATCACGGTGCTGCCGATGGTCATCAGCAGCAGGCCCGGGACGATGTAGGCGACGTAGTCGGAGCGGTCCGCGCCGCCGCCACCGATGCCCGCGCTCATCACGTCGCCGAAGATGTAGACGAAGAGCAGCAGCATCATGATCGGCGTGAGCAGCAGGTTCAGGGTCCCCGACGGGTAGCGCCGGGCGTGCAGCAGGTTGCGGCGCAGCATCGTGTTCGAGTCGCGTACGGCGAGGGAGAGGGCGCTCATCGTACGGTCTCCTTGGACGGGGCGGGGACTGCGGTGCCGCTGGTCAGGGCGAAGAACACGTCGTCCAGGTCGGGGGTGTGAACGGTCAGTTCGTCCGCCTCGATACCGGCGGAGTCGAGGCGGTCGAGAATGGAGCGCAGTTCGCGTTGGCTGCCGTCGCTGGGGATGGACAGCGACAGTGCCTCGTCGTCCCTGGTGACGTCGCGCAGGGCGTCGGCGGCGGAACGGTACGCGGCCGGGTCGGTGAAGCGGAGCCGGACGTGCCCGCCCGGGATGAGCCGCTTCAGCTCCTCGGCGGTGCCTTCGGCGGCGATCCTGCCGTCGTTCAACACGGCGATGCGGTCGGCGAGTTCGTCGGCCTCCTCCAGGTACTGGGTGGTGAGGAAGACGGTGACGCCGTCGGCGACGAGGCCGCGGATGATGCCCCACATGTTGTGGCGGGAGCGGGGGTCGAGCCCTGTCGTCGGCTCGTCGAGGAAGATGATGCGCGGGTTGCCGACCAGGGTCATCGCGAGGTCGAGGCGGCGCTTCATGCCGCCGGAGTAGGTGGAGGCGGGCTTCTTCGCGGCCTCCACCAGGTCGAAGCGCTCCAGGAGCTCGACGGCGACCCGCCGCCCCTCGCTCTTGGGCAGGTGGTGCAGGTCCGCCATGAGGAGCATGTTCTCCTCGCCGGTGATCAGCCCGTCGACGGCGGAGAACTGACCGGTGACACCGATCGCGGCACGCACCGCCTGCGGGTCGGCGGCCAGGTCGTGCCCGCCGACGTGCAGGTCACCGGCGTCCGCGGTGACGAGGGTGGAGAGGATCTTCACGGCGGTGGTCTTGCCGGCACCGTTCGGGCCGAGCAGCGCGAACACGGACCCGGCCGGGATGTGCAGATCGATGCCGTCGAGGACGAGCTTGTCGCCGTACGACTTGCTCAGCCCGACGGCGGAGACGGCGGTCGGCGACGGGTGACCGTCACCGCGTCTGGATGTGGGCATGACAGATGAAGGCATGTGACTTCCTTGCGGAGGCTGAAGGCGCAGGGGGAGTGGAAGCTGTCTCGGGGCTGGGATCGAGGGACTGTCCGTGACTGCACGTCAGTCGTGTCGTCCTGGGGAACGGTGTCGAGCGGCCCCGCCGCGGAGACCTGCTCGCCTGCGGGTGTCGGCAGGGCTGAGTCAGGTCTCGTCGGCCTGCTCGACCATTTTCGGCGGCAGGCCTGCGGCGGCTGCCGGTGGCCGGTCTGCTTGCGCATGTTCGCGCTGCGCGGAGGCGGAGCTGGCGTGCGTGCGGGCTTCGCCCGCGGGCTTGAGGTGACAGGGTGCTACTTCTCGGCGGAGCCGGGTTTCCCGCTGATGGACTCCTGGTAGAGGTCCGCGTAGGTGCGTGAGTCCTTGACCAGGTCGTCGCAGAACGCGGCGACGTCGTTGCCGATGAGTTGCAGAACCCCCCTGCCCGTCGCGGCGCCCTCCTCGAAGAAGTCGACGATCCCGGGGAGCAGGGGCCCGTCGGGCAGGTCGACCGGGCCGACCTTGAACAGGTACCTCTGCATCTCCTTGTAGACGATCTGGTAGTCCGGTGGGAGCGCCTTGACCCGGGCCATGTGCGCCCGCCACTGCTTCTTGCCCTCGATGATGTCCTGGATGCTCACGTCAGCCTCCCAGCCGGCTCAGTTTCCTTGCGACGTTCCTGTTCAGCTGCTCGCGCCAGCGGTCGCGATGCGTTCGAGCCCCTTCACCGCCGGCGAGTGCCGTGCAGAAGCCGCGGATGTCGTCGCCGAGTACCTCGTGGATGCTCAGCCCGTCCGCCGCAGTGTCTTCGAGCAGTCCCAGGGCGGTGTCGAGGATCGGCATCAGGTTGCGGCCGGTGAAGTCCCCATAGGGGAAGAGGTGGGCGATGATCTGTTCCCACGCCGCCCGGTGGTCGTCCGGCAGGGCTTCGGCCCGGGCCGCGAACGCCTTCCATTCCCTGGTGAGATCGCTGCCTGTGATCTTCTCCCAGAAGTTCATCTCCCGCCCTCCTTGAGCTTGTCGATGCGTGCTGAGACGTACTGCCATTTCGCCCAGAACTTCGCGAGTTCCTCGCGTCCGGCGTCGTTGAGCGCGTAGAACTTGCGCGGCGGACCGACCCCGGAGGGCCGTTTCGTCACCTGGACGAGTCCGTTCCTCTCCAGCCGCAGCAAGATGGTGTACACCGTGCCCTCGATGACATCGGCGAAGCCGAGCTCGTTCAACTGACGGGTGATGGCGTACCCGTAGGTTTCCTCGCTGCCGATGATTTCGAGCACGCATCCTTCGAGCGTGCCCTTCAGCATCTCCGTCAGGTCGTCCATGGCGAATCCTCCTCGGCGCTCTCGGTACTACGTGCTACCGAGTACTGCTATACCGTATCACCGAGTAGTGGGGGTGTCAGCGATCGTCGGACACGGACTTTCGGGAACCGCGCCGGAGGGGCTGAGCGGCAACGAACTGATCGCGGACGGTTCGACGCGCTGGTGTCCGACCTTTTGGAGCGGGTTCTCGGCAGTTTTGGCATGGAGCGTCGGTGACGTGCCGGCAGCCCATACATTCAGTTCATGTCTGATCACTCGGAGTCCCCCTCGCGTCCTGCCGCCTCCTCCCATCCCTCCGAACCCTCCGGCCTCTCCCGCCGTGGTGTTCTGCGGGCCGCAGCGGCTGCCGGAGCGTTGGGCATCCCGCTCGGCGCCGCCTTAGCCGGGACCTCCCCGGCCGCGGCGGCGCCGGTCATCGTTCCGACGGCCGCACCCGAACTGCCCGCCGGTCTCGTGCCCTACCTCTCCCCCTACATCAACTGGGCCGGCGAGATCACCCACGGCGGGCTGTGGGCGTGCGCCCCCCGCACCGGGCAGGACCTCGCCGACCTCGCCAACTGGGCCCATGCCAACGGCTGGCGGCTGCGCGCCCGGGGCAAGGCGCACAACTGGTCGCCCCTGACCATCACCTCGACCACGGAGCGCGACGCGCAGGTCCTCCTGCTGGACACCACCGCGCATCTCACGCACATGGAACTCACGACCCCGCCCGCCGGCGCCCCCGGCGCGGTGCGTGCACAGGCCGGAGTGACCCTCGAAACGCTGATGGCCTTCCTCGCCGACCACGGACTGGGCGTCACCAACACTCCCGCACCCGGGGAGTTGACCCTGGGCGGCACGCTGGCCATCGACGCCCACGGCACCAGCGTCCCCGCGGACGGCGAGTCCGCCCGCCCCGGCCACACCTACGGCAGCCTCAGCAACCTCGTCCTGTCCCTCACCGCCGTCGTCTGGGACCCGGACCAGGATGCCTACGCTGTGAAGACCTTCCACCGGGGAACCGACGAGGAGTGCGAGGCGCTGGCCACCCACCTCGGGCGCGGCCTCATCGTGGAGGCCGAGATCCAGGCGGGCGAGGACATCCCGCTGCGCTGCCGCAGCCGCGTCGATCTCACCGCCGACGAACTGTTCGCCGCCCCGGGCAGCGCCCTCGCCGCCCGGGGCAACACCTTCGCGGACTTCATGGCCGAGTCGGGGCGGGTGGAGACGATCTGGTTCGCCTTCACCGACCGGCCCTGGCTCAAGGTATGGAGCCTCAGCCCCGAGCGCCCGGTCAGCTCCAGGCCGGTGCACAGCCCGTACAACTACCCGTTCAGCGACGTCGTCCCGACCCCGGTCGCCCGGCTGGCCGGACTCCTCGTCGGAGGCTCCTGGCATCTCGCGCCACTGCTCGGCGCCGCGCAGTACACGGTGGCGGCGACCGGACTGACCGCCACCCTCGCGACGGACCTGTGGGGCCCCTCGCACACCCTCCAGTTCTACTTGCGCCCCACAACACTTCGCGAGACCGCGAACGGGTACGGGATCCTCACCCGCCGCGCCGACGTCCAGCGCGTCGTCTCCGAGTTCGCCGGTTACTACAAGCAGAGGCTGGCGGCCTGGGCCGCAGCGGGCAGATTCCCGATCAACGGCCAGGTGGAGATCAGGGTCAGCGGCCTCGACCAGCCCGATGACTCCGCCGCGCCGGGCGCACGCCCGCCGCTGCTCTCCGTCGTCCGCCCGCACCCGGACCACCCGGAGTACGACTGCGTGGTGTGGGTGGACGTGCTGACCCAGCCGACCTCACCGGGAGCCCACGCGTTCTACCGGGAACTGGAACGCTTCCTGATGAGCACCTTCGACGGCGAATACGCGCTCGCGCGCGTCGAGTGGTCCAAGGGCTGGGGCTATACGGAAACGGCGGCCTGGGCCGACGAGCAGATCATCGAGTCCGCGGTGCCCGCTTCGTACGGCGCCGGGCAATGGTCCGAAGCCGTCTCCCTCCTGGATCGGCTCGACCCCCACCGGGTCTTCGGCAACGGCTTCACGGATCAACTGGTGCGCCGGGCCGCTTCTCAACGATGACCCGAAAGAAACGCCCTGGTCGCGTTGTACCAAGTTGTTTCGTCACCTCGTTCCTATACGGTGCGCCGGTACGTCTGCCGGAGTGGGGTTGGGGAGCAAGCGATGGGTGCGGTGTCGGGACCGGCGGGCACGGGCGAGTTGAAGCGGCACCTGGGTGTATTTGACGCCGTGGTGATCGGCCTGGGGTCAATGATCGGGGCCGGGATCTTCGCGGCCCTGGCTCCGGCGGCCGGTGCGGCCGGGTCGGGGCTGCTGCTCGGCCTGGCGCTGGCAGCGGTGGTGGCACACTGCAACGCGATGTCCTCGGCGCGCCTGGCTGCCCGGTACCCCGCCTCCGGAGGCACTTACGTCTACGGGCGGGAGCGGCTGGGCGAATTCTGGGGCTACCTCGCCGGATGGGCGTTCGTGGTCGGCAAGACCGCCTCCTGCACGGCCATGGCGCTGACCGTCGGGTCCTACGTGTGGCCAGGCCAGGCACATGCGGTTGCGGTCGCGGCCGTGGTGGCGTTGACCGCCGTCAACTACGCCGGGGTGCGGAAGTCCGCCCGGCTCACCCGCGTCATCGTCGCCGTGGTCCTGGCCGTGCTGGCCGCAGTGGTGGTCGCCGCGGCCACCTCCGGCGACGCGGACACCGCCGGACTCGGCATCGGGGACGACGCGTCCTTCGGCGGGGTGCTCCAGGCCGCGGGCCTGCTCTTCTTCGCCTTCGCCGGCTACGCCCGCATCGCCACGCTCGGCGAGGAAGTCCGCGACCCCGCCCGCACCATCCCGCGGGCCGTCCCACTCGCCCTCGGTATCGCACTGGTCGTCTACGCGGCCGTCGCCGTCGCCGTCCTGCTCGTGCTCGGCCCGCAGCGCTTGGGGGACTCCACTGCTCCGCTGTCGGATGCCGCACGGGCCGCAGGCGCGGACTGGCTGGCTCCGGTCGTACGGGTGGGCGCCGCGGTAGCCGCGCTCGGCTCGCTCCTCGCCCTGATCCTCGGGGTCTCGCGCACCACCCTGGCCATGGCCCGCGACCACCACCTGCCGCACGCCCTGGCCGCCGTCCACCCGAAGTTCCAAGTGCCGCACCGCGCCGAACTCGTGGTCGGCGCCTTCGTCGCCGTGCTCGCCGCGAGCGCCGACGTACGCGGGGCGATCGGCTTCTCCTCCTTCGGGGTGCTCGCCTACTACGCCATCGCCAACGCCTCCGCCTGGACGCTCACACCGGACGAGGGCCGACCGGCGCGGATCATCCCGGTTGTCGGGCTGGCCGGCTGCCTCGTCCTCGCCTTCGCCCTCCCGGCCTCCTCGGTGATCAGCGGCGCCGCAGTCCTGACCGTCGGCGCCGCTGCCTACGCGGTACGTCGGGCGGTAACCGCCCGCAGGGCGTGACCGCGGCAGAACAGGTGTCCGCCGTGGCTCAACGGCTGGACCGGGAACGGGCCAGAGCCCGCCCGCCCAGAGCAGTGCCGGCCAGGCCGAGCAGCAGGGCCACGTACGCTCCGCCCAGCCCGTTGCCGGTGCCGAGTCCACCGTCGGCGCCGGCCGCGACCAGAGCGCCGAGTGCCGTGGCGATCAGTCCCGAGCCCACGGCCGCCGCGGCACCGAGCGACCCGTTGGCAATGCTGAGACGACCGAAGGGCCTCAGCGCGAGCACGGCGATGATCACGGCGGCCAGTCCCAGCAGCCCGCCGGTGGTGGCTCCGAGCCTCCCGATGCTGAAGTCGGTGACGGCGGCGACGGGCTGGACCCCGTCGTGCGCGGCAGCTGGTGCGGCAAGACCGAGCCCGGCGAACAGGGCGGTCGCGGAGGCGGCGAACAGGCGACGAGCGGACATGGGGTGCTCCTTCTCTTCCACGGCTGGATGTGGTTCGAGCATGTCGGCCGGGCCCATGGCCGGTCGTCCAGCAGGCGCAGGCACTTCGCGCTACCGCGAACGCGGCAGACGCGGGGGAGCTACTGCGCGCGTGGTAGTCGACCGCTCGTCCGCGAGCGGGATTCGCCCGCGGCAGCCGCGGGCTACGGTGCGCGCATGAACATAGGACGGTTCCGCGTTCGGGCCGGTGTCAGGGACTGGCTGATCGCCGTAGGCGTGGCGGCGGCGCTGCTGGTCACCGGTCTGTCCGGGCAGC
This sequence comes from Streptomyces sp. NPDC056452, assembly GCF_042796085.1. Lineage (NCBI taxonomy): Bacteria > Bacillati > Actinomycetota > Actinomycetes > Kitasatosporales > Streptomycetaceae > Streptomyces > Streptomyces sp. NPDC056452. The sequence goes on along the minus strand of NZ_JBHTRI010000033.1, from coordinate 28,848 downwards.
ACTCCGCCATGGGCCTCGGCCTTCTCGGCTACGTGCTGCTGGTAGCCGGCGGCCTGGCACTCGCCGCCGGACGGCGGGCTCCGGTTGCCGTCCTCGCCGTCGCCGGGCTGTGCGCGGTGGGCTACCAGGCGGCGGGCTTCGACGTGGCCGCCGTCGCGTTCCTCTTCGCGGTGTACGCGGCCATGCGGGCGGGACACCGCATCGTCACGGCGGTGGTGAGCGTCGTCGTGCTGGCCTCCCTCCCTCTCGCGGCCCTGGTATCGGGACTCCACGACACGGGTGAGGCGTTCGCGCAGGCCCGAGGCGCCCTCCAGGTCGCCTGGCTCATCGCCGCCGGAGCCGCCGGTGAAGCGCTCCGGCAGGCCGAGCAGCGGGCCGACGAAGCCGAGCGCACCCGGGAGGAGACGGCGCGGCGCCGCGCCGACGAGGAGCGGCTGCACATCGCGCGGGAGCTGCACGATTCGCTCACCCACCAGATCTCGGTCATCAAGGTGCAGTCAGAAGCCGCCGTCCACGTGGCCCGCAAGCGGGGCGAAGAGGTGCCGGAGGCCCTGCTGGCGATCCGGGAGGCCGGCCGGGAGGCGTCCCGGGAGCTCCGCGCGACCCTGGAGGCGCTGCGCGACGACGACACCACCCCACCACACGGCCTCGACCACATCCCCGAACTCGTCGAACGGGCCGGCAGGAGCGGCCTGGAGGCGACGCTGACGATCGAAGGCCAGCGACACGACGTGCCCATCGCAGTGGGCAGGACCGCCTACCGGGTCGTTCAGGAATCGCTGACCAACATCGCCCGTCATGCGGACACGGTCACGGCATCGGTCCACATCGACTACCGGCCGGACACTCTCGCGATCCGCATCGACGACGACGGCAAAGCCACGCCGGACAGTGCGCCGGAACCCGGCATCGGGCTCCTGGGGATGCGCGAACGTGTCACCGCCCTCGGCGGCCGGCTCCGCGCCGAACCGAGGAGTGAGGGCGGCTTCACCATCCAGGCCGAACTTCCCGTGGAACGAGCCTCATGATCCGTGTCCTACTGATCGACGACCAGCCGCTCATCCGCAGCGGATTCCGCGCGTTCCTCGACCTCGAAGACGACATCGAGATCGTGGCTGAAGCCGCCAACGGCCAGGAGGGCCTGCAGCTCGCCAGAGAGCACCTCCCCGACATCGCACTCATCGATATCCAGATGCCGGTCCTCGACGGCATCGAGACGACCCGGCACATCGCAGCCGACCCTGCACTGACCGGCGTCCACGTCGTCATCCTGACCAACTACGGCCTGGACGAACATGTCTACAACGCCCTGCGCGCCGGCGCCGCCGGATTCCTCGTCAAGGACATCCTGCCGGAGGACTTCCTGCACGCCGTGCGCGTCGCAGCACGCGGCGACGCCCTCCTCGCACCCTCGATCACCCGCAAGCTGATCAACCGGTACGTCGCCCAGCCGCCCCCCACCTCCAGCGGCACCGGCAAGCCTCTGGAGGAGCTGACCGGCCGCGAACGCGAGGCCGTCGTCCTGGTCGCGCACGGCCTCTCCAACGACGAGATCGCAGACCGCATGGTGATCAGCCCGCTGACCGCGAAGACCCACATCAACCGCGCCATGACCAAGCTCCACGCCCGCGACCGCGCCCAACTCGTAGTCCTTGCCTACGAATCCGGCCTGGTACGGCCCCACAACTCCTGACGAACGACGCTCATCGTCCAACCACATGTCCACCTGATGAGAGCCACAAGGTCCACCCGCTCACAGCGGATCCCCCCGAGCACATGACGACCAGTCGTGAGCTGCTGTCAGCAGGGAGGTCGACCGGGATGATGTCGAGCTCCGGAGTGAGTGCGTCGTGTGTTCCGCACCATCGACGCTCTGACGCTCGACTCGCCGTGCGTCGCCTGACGGAGCGGGCCGACGCCGGGCCCGGAGGACAGGATCTGTTGCCCCGTCCTCCGGGCCCTCTGCCTCCTATGCGGCCCGCACGTGCCGGACCAGTCCTGTCACCACGTCCAGGACGAGGAAGGCGGCCAAGGTCACCCCCAGGAGCGGCAGCGCCCAGCCGAGAGCGGCCACGGCGGGGATGCCCAGGACGAGCACGGGCAGCGGCAGCCGGCGCCAGACTCCGCGGGCAGGCGCCGTGCCGAGCACCGCCTTGCGATCGTCGCGGGTCGGGCGGCGCTGCCACCACATGCGGTAGCCCCAGACGGTCACGGCGGTGAGGCCGAGCGCGATCGCGGCCAGCACGATCTGGTTGGCGATGCCGAACAGCACGCCCATGTGCCCCTGCACCCCGAGCTTGCTGAGCTTGGCGAGGAGCGGATAGTCCGCCCACCGGCTGTGGGAGGTGACTTCGCCCTTCTCGGTGTCGACAGCGACCTGGTCGTAGTGCACCGGCCAGACGTTGTCGCCCTGGGCCACGACCCACGCGCCCGCACTGTCGGCGGGAGGCGTCACCTCCACGGTGCCGCCCAACCCGGCGTCCCGGGCCACGGCCAGAGCCGCGTCGAAGTCGGCCGGATCCGCCGCGGCTGACTCCTCCGCGGCGCCGTGCCCGGCGTGCTCCCCGCCCTCGTCCTCCGCGGGTGGCTGAGCGCCGGGCAGCGTGGTGTCCAACGCGGGAGCATTGCCCCTGGCCGCGTCCAGCAGCTGCCCGAACCGGTCGCCCGCATAGTGCGACCACGTCAGGCCGGTGGCACTCAGGAAGAACAGACCGAGTGCCAGCCACACACCCGTGGCCGCGTGCCAACTGCGGGTGCGGCGCACGCCCCGGGCCGAACGGTCGGGCAGCAGAACGCCCCGTGCGGACTTGGCCCGCTGCCCGCGGCTGCGTCCGAGCCACAGGACGAGACCGCCCGCGACGATCACCCAGAGCCAGCTCGCGGCGACCTCCGAGTAGAGGCGACCGGTCTCGCCCAGGTGCAGATTGCGGTGGAGGTCGTCGAGCCAGGTGGTGAGCGGCGTCGAGCCGAACCACGTGGTCAGGTCGCCCTGCACCTCGGCGGTGTAGGGATCGACGAACACGGTGCGCTGCTTGTCACCGAGCTCCGGCAGGGACAGCACCACACGTGTGGTGTCCTCCGGTCCGGGAGGGGTGACGACCGAGGCCAGGCTGCCCTCCGGGTGGGCGGTCCTTGCGGCGGCTATCTGCTCCGCCAGCGGACGGGGCGCCTCGCCGACCTGCTCGACGCGCAACTGGTCGCCGTACACGAGTTGGTCGAGCTGTGGCGTGAAGGTGTAGGCCAGCCCGGTCAGGGCGGCCACCATCAGGAAGGGGGCGACGAAGATGCCGGCGAAGAAGTGCAGGCGGACGAGCAGGCCCCGTACGGCCTGCCAGGAGCGGCCGGGCCCGGGCTCGTCCGCAGGGGTGGTGGCGGGTTCGGCGACGGCGACTGTTGCCGCCGCGGCAGACGGGGCGTCGATACGACGGCGGTCGTTCTGTGGTGGTTCTTCGGTTCCGAAAGACATGCGTATTCCTCAGGTTGACGGGTCCGCCGGACGAGCCGGGGACGCCGCGAAGTCGGTGAGGTGTTTCCGCCTGGGGAGACGGTGCGGCGCCAGTGCCCCGGCCCCGCTCCGCCCGCACGCATGCACCGTCGCACCGTGAACAGCCGGTGCGACGTAGCGCAGAAGGGGATCGTCAGGCCGGGGCCGCCGAGGGAGGACCCCGCCGGGTCCGTGAACGAGCGAGCAGTACCCCGAATCGGGGGTGCGCAGACGACAGGGGTACGGGCCGAAGCCGTGGGGTGGCAGGGAGGACCGGGGGCTCGCGAAAGGAGAAGGCCGGGACGACCAGGGCGGCCAGCCCCCGCAGAACGCGTTCTCCGTAGATGACGCACAGCGCGGTCCCGACCGTGGCGACCGCATGGGCCGAGGTCATGGCGGAGGACAGCGAATGCCCGACACCGCGCTCGGCCATGTCTGCCGGGCCCATGACCATGTGCCGGCCCGTCATGTGGTGTACCGCATGGCCGGCTTCGGGCATCGAGAGACGGTGGAAACCGAGGTGGAGGGCGAACTGTGTTCCGGCCATTGCCAGCACCGTGACGTCGAAGCGGCGCCGGCGGTCGGCGAAGAACACCGAGCCGAGCACGGTCAGCGTGGCGAGGATGAGTACCAGCGGACCTGCGCCCGGCAGCCGCCCACCGGCGGAGGCATGGCTGACCGCGCCCAGAAAAAGGCATGCCGAAGCGCAGAGCAGACCTCTGCCGGTCCGCCCGGTCCATTCTCCCGGCCCGCGCACGGATACAACCTATCGAGCATGTACACGGCGGCGCGTGTGTGTCTGTACGGTGCACGAGTCACCGGGTGGAGGCGGCGTGGCCGACCGCCCGCAGCATCAATGGAGCGGCCGGATGGATCAGGGCGAACGGCTGCTTCATTCCTCGTCGTTCGGCGGCGGCGGCCGCATACGCCGAGCACCGTCCCGACTACGCGCAGGCCGCGGTGTGCTGGGCGCTCGGCCTCGCCCCAGGCCCGCGTGTGCTCGACCTCGGCGCCGGAGTTCCCGCACGGGCAGCGCCGCACGGGCGACTCCCACCTCGCAACCAATCGCGACGCGCGCGGGGGTGCTGGTCATGCCGGAACAGGAACAGGAGGCCGTGCTCGGCCGGATCCGCGCATTCCTCACGAGCCGGCCGGAGACCCGCGGCGAGTTCACTCTCCCGATGCTGACCGGCGTGCTGCGCGTCCGGCGGCTGTGAGAGCATCCCGTCGACACACGAGCCCGATGCCGGGTCATGACGTGGCTGGTGGCCGTTGCAACCGGCAGGACCGACCGCGAACTCGCTAACCGTCACCCGGGCTCGCCCCGGCCGGATGAGGCGATGACCGGCTCACCTGTGCGAGGACGATCACCGTGTCGTCGGTGGGCGCGGACGGCAGCATGCTCGCGAGGATTCTCTCCGCCGTCGCTTCCAGTCCCCCTTCGGCGCGGACGAGTTGGGACCGGAGCGCTTCGATGCCCTCGCTGATGTCCCCACCCGCTTCGACGAGACCGTCGGTGTACAGGGCCAGAGTGGCGCCCTCCTGGAGTGCGATCCCGGTCGTGCGGAACGGGAAGCCGCCCACGCCGAGGGGAACCCCGAGGACCTCGTCGATGATGTCGACCGTGCCGTCGGGCTGCCGGACCAGAGGTGGAGGGTGGCCCGCGTTCGCGATGCGGGCTTCCCCGGTCGCGGGGTCGTAGCGGATGTAGAGGCAGGTCGCCAGCTCGATCCCGGCTTCCTGCGCACACACGTCGAGCTCTTCGAGAACGGCGTGCGGTTCCAGGTTCTGGCGGGCCAGGGTCTTGGCGGTGATACGCAGTCTGCCCATCGCCGCGGCCGCCGGTACACCGTGTCCCACCACGTCGCCCACGACGAGCGCCACTTGGCCGCCCGGCAGCTCGATCGCGTCGTACCAGTCGCCTCCGACCTCGCTGATACGGCTGCCGGGCAGGTACCTGTGTGCGGTCCGCACATACGGGCCGGCCATGAGGGCGGTGGGGAGCAGGGCGCGTTGGAGGGTGAGCGCGATGTCCTGGACGCGGCTGTAGAGGCGGGCGTTGTCCAGACAGAGCGCGGCGCGCGAGGCGAGTTCGCCGGCCAGGCTGAGGTCCAGCTCGGTGAAGACGGGGCGGGCGGCGGAGCGGCCGAACATGGCGATGCCCTGCACCGTGCCCCGCGCGATGAGGGGGGCGAGGAGCAGGCTGGTCAGGCCGCTGTCGATAAGCAGCCGGACGCGGGACTGGTGCATGACGGTGCGCGTCATGAACTCGTCGTCGACCGGGACGCACACGGGGCCGCCGGTGCGGATCATCTCGTGGATCGTGGAGCCCGGCGGGTAGGTGACCTTCGCCAGTCCGCTCACGAGCTCGGTGGCGGGAGGGGGCAGGCTGGTTCCGGAGGCGATCCGGCGGGTGATCAGCGGAGCAGCCGGGTCGAACACCTCACGCTCGTCCGCCCACTCCACGACCTCGACGACCGACGCGTCGGAGAAGTCCGGAACGGCCGCCTCGACCAGCTCGCGGGCGGTCACGTTCACGTCCAGGGTGGTGCCGATCCGTGTGGAGGCCCGGTCGAGGAGAGCCAGGCGTTGCCGCGCGGCGGTCGCTTCCACGATCGCCCGCTCGCGGTCGGTGACGTCCACGAGCAGGCCGCCCAGCCCCGGCCGCGTGCCCACGGCCTGGCTCAGAGGGAAGAAGCTCACGGAACGTACCTGGTCGCGGTCGGGGTGTCCGGGCGTGCGGAAACCGACCAGTGCGCTGACGACGGGCCGGCCCTCGTCGGCGACGGCGCGCAGCAGTCGCCCGTACTCACCGCCGTCCGAGGTGATCATGATGTCGGTCATGGGCAGCCCTATGTGGTCCTGGATCGGGATGCCGTCCATGTCGGCGAGGGCCTGGTTGAGGTGGACGTAACGCAGGTCCTCGTCGAGCATGACGAGGCCGATGGGGCACGTCTCGAAGAGTGCGTCGAGGAAGGCGAGGTTGGTCTTCACCCGGTCGAGTTCGTCGCCACTGCTGGCCAGGCCCACGACGACGGAACGGCCGTGCTCGCCCGTCACGGGAAAGACCCGGAAGCCACAGTCGAACAGGGTGCCGTCCCGGTGCAGGGCCGGCATCCTCGCCCGCCAGTAGCCCAGGGTCCGGCCGCGCTCCGCGAGTCGCTCGGCCGCGCCCGTACCGTCCTGCGGGGCCTCGGGGAAGAGGGCGGCGGCCGGCCTGGCCAGGACATCCGCGGCCGCGTAGCCGAAGAGCCGCTGAGCGCCCGGCCCCCAGTAGCAGATCCGGTCGTGGTCGTCGATGCCCAGCACAGCCACGGACACATGCTCCAGCAGGGTGCCCGGCTCCGACCACAGCGGACCAGGAGCACGCTCTTCCCCCGGCCGGTCGGATGACACCGGGCCCCCTTTTCAGGCGCGCACGGGCCGGCCGTGTGCACTCAGTCGCTGGTGGACGGGGCTGTCAGGGCAATTCTGCCCGCCCCGCGCCGTTCGGACATCACGGCCGTCCAGCTGCACAACGGCCGAATCGCTCGGACAGGAATGGAGGTGTGAGGCGAGCTGACGGCTCTTTGTGCAGCTCAGTGCCGGTTTCGTCGACGCTACAACAGATGCGGCGGTATCGCCGGTCCAGGTGAGGTGCCGGCGGCAGCCGGGCCGCCGGAGCTGCCGTTCCGCCGACTTCCGGGCAGCGAACAGGTGAGAATGTGGACGGCCGGACCGTACGAGGACCAGCAAGAGATCACCGCAGCGAACGCAGATGCCGAGCAGGGGAGCCGAGGCGGATGACGCCCTCGCACGTACCGGACCCACCGATCGCCCTGGCCGTACAGAACACCAGGAACGGCGGTCCCGGCCGGGTCGGGGCCTGGCTGCGTGAGGCGGGGATCGACCTCGAAGTGGTGCGCCCCTACGAGGGTGAGGCCTTGCCCCGGACGCTCGGCAGCAGGCCGCTCCTCGTGCTCGGAGGCGACTTCCTGCCGGACGACGACGAGCGCGCGCCCTGGCTCCCGGCCACCCGCCGCCTCGTCGCGCAGGCCCTGGACGACGGCACGCCCTTCCTCGGTATCTGCCTCGGCGGCCAAATGCTCGCACAGGTGGCGGGCGGCAGCGTAAGGGCGCGTCACGGGCAGCCCGAATGCGGCAGCACACAGATCCGGCTGCGCCCCGAAGCCGCCGACGACCCGCTTCTGTACGGGCTCGGTGCGACGGTTCCCGCGATCGAGCGGCACGTCGACGCGATCACCGAACTCCCGCCGGGTGCCTCCTGGTTGGCGTCCAGCACAGCCTGCCCCCACCAGGCGTTCCGGGTCGGGGCGCGGGCCTGGGGTGTGCAGTTCCACCCGGAGGCGGAGGCCCGGCGGATCGGCGGTTGGGACCGGGAGCGGCTGGCCCGGCAGGGCTTCGACCGGGACCGGCTGCACACCGAGGCCCTGGCCCACGAGGACGCGGCGGTCTCGGCGTGGTCGGTGTTCACACGGCGGTTCGCCCAGGTGTGCGCGAGGCTGCGGTGACCGGCAGCGGTGCGGTCGCGGATACGGCGACTCGGTTGCCGCCGTATCTCTGATGCGATGACGCCGGCGAGCACGCCCGCGAGCAGCCCCCAGCAGGTAGCGCCGCCGGCGGTCGGGCGGGGCTACCTCGCGCCCGTGCACGGGATCAGCCGATGGCCTCGCCGTGCGGGGGCTTCGGAGCGCCGGGAGGAACGAAGCAGGCGGTGATCGTCTTGCCCGACGCCTGGGGGTGCGTGGCCCATCCGTCGGCGAGCGCGTCGACGATGGCGAGTCCGCGCCCACCGGTCGTCGTGAGGTCTTCGGGCTGCTGGGCGGGGGGCACAGGATCGGAGTCGTGGACGCTCACATGCAGGCAGCGGCTGTCCCAGGTGAGGACCAGCTGGGCGTCGCTGTGCGCGTGCACGTGCGCGTTGGTGATCAGTTCGGAAACAGTGAGCAGGATCGCGTCCACGGTTTCGGGAGCGGCTTCAGTCCACCCCAGGGACGCCAGGTGGTCCCGCGTCCAGCGGCGGCCGGCCCGTACCCCGTGCGATACGGGAAACGACTGAGCCCATCCCACCGCACACAGCGACATGTCCTTCGTCATTCGGCCCCTCCTCGCTCGGCTCTCTCCTTCTCGTCTACCCCCGCATTCGAGGCCCACCATGGCAGCCCCGGCGCGCGGCCCGGCCGACGTCCCGAAGCCGGAGCGGAAGCGGGGGCCGACCGGGGCAGGGATCCCGGCCGTGAGGACCGCCGGGCGCCTGCCGCCGCGACCGGGTGGCGGCGGGGCATGCGTGGGCTGCCGCCTATCGGGTAGTCGGCAGCCCAAGGCGTAACCGAGCGAAAGAAAGGTTGTTGCTCATGTCCTCCTCCCTCGTCGAGACCGTCGACATCAAGGCGCCTGTCAGCGTCACCTGGGCCCTGTGGAGCGATGTGTCGCAGTGGCCGAAGTTCCTGAGCCACGTGCGACGGGTCGATCCGATGGACGAGCGCCGGTTCTCCTGGCAGTTGTCCCTGCCGGGCGCCGACAAGAGCTTCGTCGCGGAGCTCACCGAGGTCGTCCCGCAGGACCGGATCGCCTGGAAGACGATCGAGGGTGTACATCACGCAGGCGTGGTCACCTTCCACCGGCTCGACGACACCTCCAGCCGGGTCGCCCTGCAGATCGAGTACGACCCCAGCGGATTCGTGGAGCACCTGGGTGCCCTGACCAACCTCGACTCGGCACTCACCAACTACGACCTGGGCGAGTTCCAGAAGCTGGCCGAGTCCACCGCGGCGGGTGACGGCCCTCGGGGCCTGTGACCACGGACCGCTTGCCGGGTGTGGAGCGCCCCGCAGACACGGAACCGCCCGTGCGCACTTCCGACGTGCGCACGGGCGGTTCTGCGTCGTACGGAGAGCCTGGCCGGCGATGGTCCGCGGTGTGACCGGCTTCGGGTTCAGACGGCTCAGCTGCCCACGGCGCAGGCGTCTCCGTTCAGCATGAACCGTGGCGGCGACGACGAGTCACCTGTGTGCGCGGCGAGGTAGCCGAGGGTGATGTTCGCGCCGGGAGCGATCGTGGCATTGTGCGAGGCGTTGGTGGCCGTGATCGTGTTGCCTCCCTGGGTGAGGTCTGTGTTCCAGTCGGAGGTGACGGTCTGCCCGAGGGCCAGCGGGAACTCGAGCGTCCAGCCGTTCACCGGGGTGCTGCCGGTGTTGGTGACGGTGAGGTCGACCGTCGTGCCGGTGCCCCAGGTCTGCACGGTGAGGTCCACACGGCAGGCGGGTTCCTCCCGCGCGAAGGACACGCGGTGCAGGCCGCCGGGCAGGTCGTTGACCACGTAGAACTCGCCGTCGACGGTGGTGCCGATGGACGTCACCTGGGTGGGCATCTCCCCGATCTCGGCCTGCTCGTAGCCGCCTTCGCCATCGGGGCGCAGCGCCCAGACCGTCGACGAGCAGTAGTCGGTCGCGATGTACGTACCGCCGACGAGGCCGGCGTACTTCTGGCCCCGGTAGACGTGACCGCCGATGACCGAGCAGCCCCCGGTGTACGGGGAGTAGGTGAAAACCGGCTCGGTGTACTTCTCGCCGGGAACGCAGTCGCCGCCGCCGAACTTCTCCAGGCCCTCGTAGCAGGACCAGCCGAGGTTCAGCCCTCCCTCTCCGGGCGTGAGGTGGTCGACCTCCTCCCACCGGCCCTGTCCGACGTCGCCGATCCACATCGAGCCGTCGGCGCGGTCGAAGGAGAACCGCCACGGGTTGCGCAGACCGTAGAGCCAGATCTCCTCGCGGGCGCCGGGGGTGCCCACGAAGGGGTTGTCGCCGGGAACGCAGTAGGGGAGCGGGCCGCAGCCGCGGCTCACGTCGATGCGCATGACCTTGCCCAGGAGGGTGTCCAGTCGCTGCCCGGAGCGGAAGGGGTCCGCGGAGCCGCCGCCGTCACCGATGCTCCAGTACAGGTGGCCGTCGGGGCCGAACGCGAGCTGGCCGCCGTTGTGGTTGCTGTACTCGGCGTGCGGCTGGGAGAGCAGGACCTCGAGGCGGGATTCGTCGAGGCGGTAGCGGGCGAGAGTGACCGCGCCGTCGGGCAGTGCCGTGTACGCCACGTACAGGTAGTGGCTGTCGGCGAAGTCGGGCGGGGCGGCGATGCCGAGCAGACCGCGCTCGTTGCCCGATTCGTCCACGGCCGACTTGATGTCGAGGAGCGGGGCCGCGGCCAGGCCGGTGTCAGGGTGGTACACGCGTACGGTGCCGGACTTCTCGGTGATGAACAACCTGTCCGTGCCGTCGTCGGGGGCGACAAGGGCGGTGGGCCGTCTCAGCCCGGAGGCCACCTGGGTAGTGGTCGCACGGAGCGACGGCAGGGGAACTGAGGAGGGGGCAGCCTCCGCGCCGGTCGCCCTTGTGTCCGCCGTCGCGGTCGGGGCCGCCGCGAAGGACTGGGTCGCGGCGGCGGGCAACGGAGCAAGGGTGGTCAGCAGGAGGGCCAGCAGGAACTGTCCGGTCCAGCGGCGTCGTAACATGTCGGCTCCAGTGTCGAGGACGCTTGCACGGCGGTGGAAGGCGCACACAAGTGGTTCGCACCCGGTGACGCGTCCCGCACGGACGCTTGTCGTAGCGGATGTCACCGGTGCCGGTCAGATGGCATGCGCATGACAATCCAGGCCCGCCTTCTTTCCGGTGGGGGTACCGGTTCCCGGCGAAGCTGGATGTGGGAGCGCTCCCGCGACCCCAGACTGCTCGTGAAGAGGCGGAGCGGGCAACACTCGTTTGCGCCACTTCCGTACCGTGTGGCGCAAACGATGCGATCGTCGAACGACGCCCGGCCGGAGGCTTCCTGGCCGTAGCGGGCAGCCCGAGGCGCCGACAAGGTCGAGGGATAGGCTTCGGCGGGGAAGATCCGCCCGGTGCGTATCAGGTGTGCCGGGCCGGACGCGGGACCGCGCGAGGGGAGCCGGATGCTGGAGGCGCTCGGACTGGGCCCGGCCGAGGAGGCCGTCTATACGGCGCTGATGGCCCGTCAGCCGGCGTCCGCGCAGGACCTCGCCCGGCGGACCGGACTCGAGTACGCGGACAGTGCCCGGGTCCTGGCCGACCTGGCGGCGCGCGGCCTGGCGGCCGTGGAGCCCGAAGGCGGGGTGCGCGGACCGGCCGACGGGGAGACGGGGAACCCGCCCGCGCGCTACCGGCTCACGCCGCCCTCGGTGGCCCTGGCCCCGCTCCTCGTCGAACAGCGCAACGCACTGCACAAGGCCGAAGCCGCGTTCTCGATACTGGCCGAGCAGTACCGCAGTACCGCCGCACACACCGCGGGCGGTGTCGTGGAGGTGGTCGTCGGAGTGGAGCAGGTCGCTCACCGGTTTCACCAACTGCAGTCCGGCGCCCAGCGCGAGCTGCTCGTCTTCCTCGTCGGCGCTCCGATCGCCGTGCCGCGCGAGGACACCGACTCGTCGGAGAGTTCCGCGCTCGAGCGCGGAGTCGACTTCCGGATCGTGGCCGACAAGGGCTATCTCGACGGCCACGATGTCGTCCAGGACGTGCGGGCGGCCGTCATGGCAGGCGTCGCGCTCCGGGTGGTCGACTCGCTGCCGCTGAAAATGGTCGTGGCGGACCGGGAGCGCGCGATGGTGCCCCTGGACATGTCGGACTCCGGAGGTGAGCCGAGCGCGATCGTGGTGCACCGAAGTGGTCTGCTGGCGGCCCTGGTCCGCCTCTTCGAGAAGGAATGGGACCAGGCCCGGCCGATGTACACCACGGCCTCGGGCGTGCGCGAGGGGACGGCGGCCGATCAGCAGCCGACCGGGGAGGAGCGGGAGGTCCTCGCCCTGTTGCTGGCAGGGGTCTCCGACCGGCGGGTGGCATCCCAACTCGGTCTCTCCATACGCACGGTGGAACGGCGGATCCGGCGCCTGATGGACCTCGCCGGAGCGGAGTCGCGTCTGCAGCTGGGATGGCACGCCGCACGGGCGGGCTGGCTCTGACCTTCCTTCGGTCCTCATCGTCCGGACCGGGAGGAATCGGCCTCACGGGACGAGTCCGAGCGACTCCGGGACCTGCTCGGACCGATGGGTGTGCGCGAGTGACGGAACACCGCCAAGTGGGATATCCGCCACGTTCCGACGCCCCTGGGTGATCCGCGTGTCTGCCAGGATTCAGCCGCTACCTGGCATGTTCACGGCGTCAACGAGGGAGACTCATGCATCCCATATCGCGCATGGCCTTGGGTGCGGCGACCGCCGCCGTCCTGGCAGTCACCGCGGTCACGCCTTCGGGAGCGGCGGATACGCCGTCCGGAGGCGCCTCGGGGAAGAGACCCGTCATCGGCAGCGAGGCACCGGCGACGGGCGGCAAGCAGACCACCGTCACGCTCGTCACCGGCGACAAGGTCCTGGTGACCACGGACCCGTCGGGCCGCAGTTCGGCTGCGGTGCTGCCCCGCGAGGACGGCACGCAGCCGCTCGTACAGACCCATCAGATGGGCAAGGACCTCTACGTCTACCCGGAGCACGCTTCCCGGGCGATCGCCGAAGGCAAGGTCGACGAGCAGTTGTTCAACGTCACCGGGCTCATCCGCCAGGGATACGACGACGCGGACTCCGACACGCTGCCGCTGATCGCCACCTACGAGAAGGGTGCGGACGTCGCCGGCAGCGCGCAGGCCGCCCCTCGCGGGGCCGAGCGGGGCCTGAGCCTCCCCGCGGTCAACGGCGTCGCCCTCAAGGCCCGGAAGGACACCGTCACCACCTTCTGGCAGGACGTCACCGACGCCCGCTCGCGATCCACCTCCACGCTGAAGAAGCTGTGGCTGGACGGCAGGGTCGAGGCCACGCTGGACCGCTCCACCAAGCAGGTGCACGCCCCGGAGGCCTGGGCGGCCGGCTACGACGGCAAGGGCACCAAGGTCGCCGTACTGGACACGGGTGTGGACGCCGAGCACCCGGACCTGAAGGACCGGATCGCCGCGTCGGAGAACTTCACGGACTCCAGCAGCACCGACGACCGGCAGGGCCACGGCACCCACACCGCCTCCACGGTCGGCGGCTCCGGAGCGGCTGGCGACGGCAGCAGGAAGGGCGTTGCCCCAGGTACGTCCCTGCTCATCGGGAAGGTCCTCAACGACTGGGGCTCCGGGGCGAGTTCCTGGCTCATCGCGGGTATGCAGTGGGCCGTCGACCAGAAGGCCGATGTCGTGTCCATGAGCCTCGGCAGCCCGGTGATCGGCGACTGCTCCGATCCACTGGCCGAAGCCGCGAAGCAACTGTCGCAGAGCACCCGCACCCTGTTCGTCGTCGCCGCCGGCAACGCCGGATCGGCCGTCGAGACCGTCTCCTCGCCCGGCTGTGCGCCCGGCGTGCTGACCGTCGGCGCTGTCGACCGCGACGACACCACCGCGTGGTTCTCCAGCCGCGGTCCGGTGGCCGTCACCCACACCCTCAAGCCCGAGATCGCCGCCCCCGGCGTCGCCATCTCGGCCGCCGCGGCCGGTGGCCGCGGCGTCTACGCCTACCGGGAGATGTCGGGCACCTCCATGGCGACCCCGCACGTCGCGGGCGCAGCGGCCATCGTTCGCCAGGCCCACCCGGACTGGACCGCGCAGCAGATCAAGGCCTCCCTGGTCTCGTCCGCCCGCACCGGCGGAAAGGTGGCCGGAGCCGACCAGACCGGGGCGGGCGTGCTCGACGTGTCCGCAGCCGTGCATCAGAAGGTGCTCTCCGCGCCCGCGGTCCAGGGCGGTGACTACAACTGGCCGCAGGACGCCTCGGACCGCACCACCGTGCAGGTGCCCTTCACCAACACCGGCGCCGACGACCTCGACCTGCGTCTCAAGGTCAGTGGTGTGCACGGCAACGACGGCAGCGACGTCGACTCCGATGTCATCAGGCTGGAGCAGGGCAAGGTGACCGTTCCCGCGGGGGCCGCGGTCCAGGTGCCGGTCCGGATCGACCCCGCCGCCCGCCTCGAGGCAGCCCAGTACGGTGCCGTGACGGGCAGGATCATGGCCTCCGGCGGCACCACGCACGTCTCCGTGCCCGTCACCCTCCATGTCCAGCCGGAAACAGCCATCCTCCGGGTCAAGGTCATCGACCGCAACGGCAAGCCCGCGGACGGCTCTTCCTCTCTGGACCTGGTCAGTCTCGACACCGACACGGGCGAGCGCCGCATCAACAAGGGAGCGGCCGAGCAGAGGTTCAGCGTGCGTCCGGGCGACTACTCCCTCTCCGCGTTCACGGCCACCTACGGCGCGGACAACGCAGCCGAATCCATCGGCTACCTCGGGCGCCCGCAGCTTCGGGTCACCCGGGACACCACCATCGTTCTCGACGCTCGCAAGGCCAACCGGCTGAGCGTGCGCACCGACCGCCCCTCGACGGTGAGCAGCACCACGTTCAGCTACGGCCGCACCTGGGACGACACCTGGCAGCTGAGCGGCTCACTCATGGCCGGCAGCACCGTGCAGAAGTTCTACGCCTCCGTCGACGGGCGCGCCGAGAAGGGCTACTTCGAGTTCCGGCCGACCTGGCGTACGACCGGTTCGCAGGGTGGTTCGTCCTACGTCTACAACCTCTCGTTCCCGACCCAGGGTCCGCTGCGCTCCGACCGGACCTACCAGCTCCGGGACCACAGGCTGGCCCAGGTCACGGAGAAGTGGAATGCCCTCGGGAAGGAGGCCGACTACATCGACGCCCTGTTCCTCGTTCCGTCCTGGAACCGCAACACCAGTGTTCCGGTCAGCCCGTTCGGCACCGTCCACGTGCCGGGCACCCGTACCGCCTACTACTCGACCGGCGACGACGCCTGGCTGCACGGCGCGATGACCAGCTTCCCGTTCGCCGCGTTCATGGGAGACCAGGACCGCACCTACCGGCCCGGAGACCGGCGTACCGAGGAGTGGTACGGGGGACTCCTGCGGCCCGCGGCGGCGCGCGACAGCGCGGGAAAGCCGGCACTGGCGGCCGAGCGGCAGGGCGAACTCATCGGCTTCCAGAGCGCGCTCTGGCTCGACGCCTCCGGTGACCACTGGTCCTACGGCGGATCGTTCGGCGACCTCGGCAACCTGGTGCTGAAGCGCAACGGTGAGCAGATCGCCACCAGCGCCTATCCGTACGACGCCTTCAGGGTGCCGGCCGAGGACTCCGCGTACGAGCTCACCCAGAATCTGGAGAAGATTCCCACCTCGGACCGGAACTGGCTGCGCTCCACCGCGGTCACCACCACCTGGAGCTTCCGCTCCCACCTGGAGTCGGACGTCTACTCCCGCGGCCTGCCGATCCTCTTCCCGGCGTACGACCTGCCGACGGACGGTACGAACACACTGCCCGCGGTCAGCGGCATCAAGGTCGGCCTGTCGGCCGAGGGGCACGCCGGATACACCCCGGGGACGATCGAGGCAGCCTCCCTGTCCTACTCCTACGACGGCGGCGCCACCTGGACGAAGGCGCCGACCACGCAGCGGCACGGCAAGTGGTCGGCGGTCCTCGACCACACCGGTGCCGCCGGCAAGCAGGTCATGCTGAGGGTCGGCCTCACCGACTCCCACAGCAACGCGGTCACGCAGACCGTCACCCGCGCCTACGACGTGCGGTAACCACGGTCCGGCCGGGCGGTCTCCCGCAACGGGGGACCGCCCGGCCGTACAGCAGCACGATTTCGGGGCCGTGGCGCCCTCTACTCCACGACGATCTCCCGCTTGAGGATCTTGCCCGTCGCTCCCTTCGGGAGCGCGTCGGCGAAGGTGACGATCCGCGGGTACTTGTAGGCAGCCACCCGTGCTCTGACGTGGTCGCGAATCTCGTCGGCAGTGATCCGGGAACCGTCCCGCAGAGTGACGACGGCGGCAATCTCCTCGCCGTGGATCGCGTGCGGCACGCCGACGACCGCGGCCTCCGCGACGGCCGGGTGCTCGTAGAGGACCTCCTCGATCTCGCGCGGATAGACGTTGTATCCGCCACGGATGATGAGGTCCTTCTTCCGGTCGACGATGAAGTAGTAGCCGTCGTCGTCGACCCGAGCGAGATCCCCGCTGTGGAACCACCCGTCCCGGACAGCTTCCGCGGTCTCGTCCGGACGGTTCCAGTAGCGCCTCATCACGTTGTCGCCGCGGATCGCGATCTCGCCCACCTCGCCCGGGCCCACCGGAGTGCCGTCGTCGGCCATGAGCCTGAGTTCGACGCCGTGGACCGGGACACCGATCGAGCCGGCCTTGCGGGGCCGGTCCGGAGGATTGAACGAGGCGACCGGCGACGTCTCCGAGAGGCCGTAGCCCTCCAGCACCGTGACGCCGAATTCCCGTTCGAAGTTGTGCAGTACCTCGACCGGCAGGGAAGCACCGCCGGAAACGGCCAGACGCAGGCGTGGGAGCGCGTGCCCGCCGGAAACCCTGTAGTTGAGCAACGCCGAGTACATCGTGGGGACACCCAGGAAGATCGTGGCCCCGTCCCGCCGCATGATCTCCAGCGCCCCGGCCGGATCGAACCGCGGCATCAAGGTCAGCGTGGCGCCGGCGGCGACGGCGGTGTTGAGGGCACAGGTCTGCCCGAAGGCGTGGAACAGTGGCAGGCCCCCGAACAGCACGTCGGCCGGACCGACGTGGAGCAGGGTCCCGGCCGTGGTGGCCGCGTTGGTCATCAGGTTGCGGTGGGTCAGCTCGGCCCCCTTGGGGGTTCCCGTCGTGCCCGACGTGTAGAGGATCACGGCGGTGTCGTCCGCCGCCCGGTCGGCGACCCGCTGCATCGGCTCGGAGTCCTGGACCAACGTGTCGAACGTCGCCGTGTCGGTGACCAGGCAGTCGATGTCGACTTCTGCCGCGGCCGTCGCCACCTCCTGCGCGGAATGAGGCGCGCTCACCACGATCCGGGATCCGGAATCCCTGAGAGCGAAGGCGACTTCACGGGACTTCAACAGCGGGTTCATCGGCACGACCACGCCACCGCAGCGGAGGATGCCGTAGTACGCCACGGGAAAACAGCAGATGTTGGGCATGACCAGTGCGACGCGATCGCCCGGCTGTACCCCTCTGTTCCGCAGCAGTGTGGCGAACCTGGCGCTCGCGTCGTCGAGTCGGGCGTAGGTGAGGGCGATGTCGTCCTGGCGGACTGCGACGCGGTCGCCGCCCGACCGGGCGGACTTCACCAGGAGTGAGGCGAGGTTGTCCATGAGGTCTCTCCTGTTCGGACTGGGTCGGTGGGGCGCACGTGGTGACGGTCACCGGCAGGGACGGAAGCCGCGGAGACGTGCGGAATTCTGTGTCGCGACGACGTCGCGAGGGGAAACCCCGCCGCGTCCCCGCCCCAGGGCAAGCCACAGCCGTAGGACGTGGCGCCGCATTCCTGGCTCGGCGAAGTCCTCGTAGCCCGTGCGGGAATGAAGAACCGTGTGGTTGTTCACGAACAGCAGGTCGCCGGCCTCGAAGCCGACATCGAGCCGGAACTCCGGGGACTCCGCGAGTGCATCGAGGAGGTCGAACAGCTCCCTGTCCGCCGGGTCGAGGCGGGGAACGTCAGGAAAGCGCTGTGCGGATTCGAGGTAGCAGCGGTTGTAGCGCATGCTGAGCCCGCTCCGGCTCCAGGAAGCGAGCGGGAGCGCCGCGTACGGGAGGTCACCGGGGCCCTGCTCCTCCCGACGGTCGAAGAAGTGGGTGCGGTACAGCCGTTCGACCAGATCCGGCCGTCGTTCCAGGACGGCGTTGTGGACCGCTGCCGAGCTGACGAGGGCGTTCCGCGCGCCGGAGCGGGCCGCTCGCAGGCACAGCAGTCCGAGGACATCGGAACCGTCGCTGTGAAACGGCAGTCGCTCGCGGGTCTGATATCCGCGTGTCGCCGGGTCGGTGAGGCTGCGGCCGGTGTCCCGGGCATGGCCGAGCATGTGACCCGACGCGTTCTGGGAGACCGGCGTACCCAGATGGCGGCCCATTCCCCAGAAGACGGTGCTCGCCGCGGCCTGGCCGTACCGCTCGACCGGAACGCCTTTCACACGTACGAAGCCCCGGCCGTTCTTCAGTACGTCGGCGATGTGCTCCAGCTCGCCGGCCAACGTGGGCAGCGGAAAATCACCGGAGGTGACCTTCAGCAGCGGAATGCTCCGCTCGTGCACTGCCTGCAGGGCCGCGTCGAGTTCGGCGATCTGCGCAGGTGAGAGCCGTAGGACGTCATCCCCCGAGGCGGCCTGCTCCGGTCCTTTCCACACGGCCGGCCCGGTATGGGGCCGGCGCAGCACGCTGATCTCGCTCGTCATGGTGGCCTCCCTTGCTCTCTGGTTCCTTAGCGAAGGAACTCCGACCGTCCGGGTCGCCGCGTCCAGGCGGAGAGCTCCGCCGCGGTGGTGCAACGCTAGGTCACGAAGTGACGCGTTACTTGACTTGACGTGACATCTCACTTATCACTTGGGGACTCGGCCCCCTGGAGTGCGTCATGAAGCCGCTTGTCCGCAACGCAGCGCTGAACAGCTATGTCGAGGTCAGCCAGTCGCTCGGCATCGATCCGCGGGCCCTGATGAAGCGCGTGGGCCTGGACCCCGTCGGCCTCGCGGTCCAGGACCGGTGGATCCCCGGCGCGGCGGTCATCCAGTTGCTGGAACTCTCCGCGGAGGCCTCACACCGGGCGGACTTCGGCCTGCTCCTCGCCGAGCGGCGCCGCTTCTCCAATCTCGGCCCGATCAGTCTGGTCCTGCGCGACGAGCCCGATGTCCGCAGTGCCCTCGAACTCCTCGTCCGCCACGAGTACATGTACAACGAGATGCTCCACAGCCGGCTCTCCGAGGCGCGTGGCCTCGCCACCCTCAGAGTGAGTCTCGAAGTGGGTGAGGCCATGTCCACCCGCCAGGCGACCGAACTTGCCGTGGGCGCCTTCCACGGCGTGCTCCGCAGCTTTCTGGGTGACCGGTGGCAGCCGCTGTCCGTGTGCTTCACGCACGACGCGCCGGCGGATCTCGGCACCCACCGGCGTCTCTTCGGCCCGGTGGTGGAGTTCGGCCGGGAGTTCAACGGGATCGTCTTCTACGCCAGCGAACTCAAGGCTCCCAACCCCATGTCGGACCCGCTGCTGCGGACCTACGCCCGGCAGTACTTCGAGTCCATCGCGGTGTCCAGGGACACCACCGTGCTGGACCGGGTGAGCGAGCTGATCGAAGTCCTGCTGCCCACCGGACGCTGTTCGATCGAGCAGGTCGCGGACAGCCTCGGCATCGACCGGAGGACGGTGCACCGGCACCTGGCGGCTTCGGGCGAGACCTTCTCCTCGGTACTCAACGCGACACGCGTCCAGCTCGCGGAACAACTCGTCGCGAACCCCCGCCGATCGTTCACGGAGATCGCCGGACTGCTGGGATTCTCCGCACCGAGCGCCTTCTCGCGCTGGTTCCGCGAACGGTTCGGCTGCAGCCCGAGGGACTGGCGGGTCCGCGGGACCGCGCAGCGGCGCACGGGCGAGGAATGACCGGAGGCAACCGCCCGCAGTCCGCTGCGCATGTCCCCAAGCGATAAGTCTTCTGTCACCTTCGGTCAAGCGCGTGCCGTAACCCGCGCTTAACGTGGGATCACCGCAAGGGACGACGGTCGGCCCACGAGGACGAGCAGGAACCCCTGCCCGATGCCGCGTGACCCCTCCACCACCGCCCGCCGGTCGCATCCGAGCGACCGGCGAACCCGGGAATCCCTTCCGCACCCTCGCGTCCGTTCCTCGCCTGCCCTTCCGGCATCACGTCACAGGCAGCGCTGCGGGCAGCGAGTGGAGCCCCACCGACAGAAGTCCCGTTCCACAAAGGAGATGGACCATGCATTTCTTCGACGACTCCCTGTACCCGGAGAACCAGGAGAAGCTGGTCATCCAGGCCGCGCCCTACGGGCCGGAGTGGCTGCCCGGTGACGCCGACGACCTTCCGCTCACCATGGACGAGCACGTGCAGGCGGCCGTCGACTGCTACAACGCCGGCGCCACGGTGCTGCACATCCACGTACGCGAACTGGACGGCCACGGCTCCAAGCGCATCTCCATGTTCAACGAGCTGATGGCCCGGCTGCGCGAGGCCGTGCCGGACATGGTCCTGCAGATCGGGGGATCCATATCCTTCGCCCCCGAGGACGAGGGCGGCGACGCCAAGTGGCTCAGCTACGACACCCGCCACATGCTGGCCGAGATCACCCCGCGGCCCGACCAGGTGACGATCGCGATCAACACCAACCAGATGAACATCGTCGAGCTCTTCGACGACGAGGACATCGAAGGCACCTCGATCGCCAAGCCGGGGTACTACAAGGCCTACCGGGACATGGTGGTCGAGGCCGGGCCGGACTTCTACCTCGAACATCTCGAGAGGCTCCGGGCCAAGGACGTCCAGCCGCACTTCCAGCTCGCCAACATGGCGCAGCTGGAGACCGTGGAGCGACTGATCCGCAAGGGCGCCTACAGCGGACCCCTCGTCCTGAACTACGTCGCCATCGGCGGCGGATTCGCCGGCCGGCACCCCGCCGACCTGGTCGAGTTCATCCGCCGCGTCCCGGACGGCGCCGTGCTCACCATCGAGGCCTCCATGCGCGCGGTGGCGCCCATGGGCGCGGTCGGCATCGCTCTGGGTGCGCACGTGCGGGTGGGCAACGAGGACAACCTGTGGCAGCGCAAGGGCGAGCGGATGTCGTCCGTCGAGCAGGTCGAGCAGATGGTCCGGATCGCCGACGCGCTGGGCCGTGACGTCGCCACCGGGCAGGACGCCAAGCGGATCTACCGGATCGGCGAATGGTACGCGGACGCCGACGAGACCCTCGCCCGGCTCGGCATGGTGCCCAACCGCCGCCCCGGACAGCGCGGCTCCATGCTGCGCGACGTGACGAGCTGACCCGGCTCCCGCGGGCGGCGGCCGGAGGACCCTGCCGCCGCCCCGCACCACCCCACCCAGACTGCACACGAGTAAACGGAGCACGTCATGGCACACGCCATTCGCTTCCATGAAACCGGTGGCCCCGACGTCATGAAGTGGGAAGAGGTCACAGCCGGTGATCCCGGCCCGGGCGAGGTACGGATCCGCCACGTCGCCGTCGGACTCAACTTCGCCGACACCTACTTCCGCACCGGCCTGTACCCGTCTCCGCTGCCCGCCGGCCTCGGTGTGGAGGCATCGGGTGTGATCGAGGCCGTCGGCGAGGGCGTCACCGATGTCGCCGCGGGCGACCGGGTGACGTACACCGGCAGCCCCCTGGGCGCCTACAGCACGGAGCGGGTCATGCCCGCGGACTCACTGATCGGACTGCCGGACGGGATCAGCTGCGAGACCGCGGCGGCCATGACCATGCGCGGCCTCACCTCCGCCTATCTGCTGCGGCGCATCCACCCGCTGAAGTCAGGCGACACCGTACTGCTCCATGCGGCGGCCGGCGGCGTCGGCCTGATCCTCTCCCAGTGGGCGAAGCTGCTCGGCATCACCGTCATCGGGACGGTCTCCAGCGAGGAGAAGGCCGAGATCGCCCGCGCCCACGGCTGCGACCACATCGTCTACTACAGGCGGGAGAACGTGGCCGAGCGGGTGCGCGAGCTGACGGACGGCAAGGGAGTCCCGGTCGTCTTCGACAGCGTCGGCAAGGACACCGTCGCCGGATCCATGGCCTCGCTGCAACGCCGCGGCCTGCTGGTGTGCTTCGGCACGGCCTCCGGGGTGCCACCGCTCGATGCCATGCAACTGGCGATCCACGGCTCGCTGTTCGTGACCCGGCCGGCCCTGGCCGACTACATCGCCGAACCGGCGGAGCGCGCCGCACTGGCCGGTGAGCTGTTCGGACACGTCGCGTCCGGCCGCATCAAGGTCGAGACCAACCAGCGTTACGCCCTTCCCGACGCGGCGCAGGCCCACCGGGATCTCGAAGGAGGGCGCACCACGGGATCCTCCGTCTTCGTCGTCTGAGTACGCCGCAACGAGCACATCGCGCAACCCACGGCACCGATCCCACGACAACCAGGAGAGAGCACGATGCCCCAGACCATTCGCCCGAGGGAAGGCGCACCGGCTCCGGTGCGCACCGGCAGCCGCCGTGCCCCGATCAGGGTCGAGCCTCTGACCTGCACCATCGGAGCCGAACTCTTCGGCGTGAACCTCGGCGACGCCTCGCGCGACGACGACCTGTTCACACAGATCAAGGAACTGCTGCTGCGGTACAAGGTCCTCTTCCTGCGCGACCAGGACATCACCCGCGCCGAACACGTCGCCTTCGCGGCGCGCTTCGGACCGCTGGAGGACCACCCGGTGGCCGGCAGCGACCCCGAACACCCGGGCCTGGTCCGTATCTACAAGGACCTGGACAGCAAGGCCGAGCACTACGAGAACGCCCTGCACTGCGACGCGACCTGGCGCGCGGCCCCGCCCATGGGTGCCGTACTGCGCTGCGTGGAGACGCCGGAGGTGGGTGGTGACACGATCTGGGTCGACATGGCGGAGGCCCACCGCAGGCTGCCCGAGCACATCAAGGCCCAGATCGCGGACCTGCGCGCGCGGCACAGCATCGAGGCGACCTTCGGCGCCGTGATGCCGGCGGAGCGACGCCGTGAACTGAAGGCCCGCTTCCCGGACCCCGAGCACCCGGTGGTGCGCACCCATCCGGAGACAGGCGAGGAGATCCTCTTCGTCAACGCCTTCACCACGCACTTCGTCAACTACCACACACCGGAGAACGTGCGCTTCGGCCAGGACTACGCGCCCGGCGCCGCCAACCTTCTGAACTATCTGATCAGCCAGGCGGCCGTCCCCGAATACCAGGTGCGCTGGCGCTGGCAGAGGAACAGCGTCGCCATCTGGGACAACCGCTCCACCCAGCACTACGCCGTCCAGGACTACTGGCCCGCCGTCCGAAAGATGGAGCGCGCCGGGATCGTCGGCGACGCCACGTTCTGAGCCCCGACCGGAGACGAAAGGTGACGCCCATGAGACTTCACACCGCCGGCACCCAGGTGCCGGACACGCTTCCCGCCACTCCGGCCGTGTCCCGTGGCTATGCCTGGCTGGTGTTCGCCCTGAGTTTCGGGCTGCTGTTGTCCGACTACATGTCGCGACAGGTCCTCAACGCCGTCTTTCCCCTGCTGAAAGCGGAATGGCTGGTCTCCGACGCCGAGTTGGGCACGCTCAGCGGCGTCGTGGCCCTGATGGTCGGTGTGCTCACCTTCCCCCTGTCGTTGCTGGCGGACCGGTGGGGCCGGGTCAGGATCCTCGTCCTCTCGGCGACGGCGTGGAGCCTTGCCACGCTGGGCTGCGCCGTAGCCGCGAGCTACGGCCAGATGCTCCTGGGCAGGTTCATGGTCGGAGTCGGGGAGGCGGCCTACGGGAGTGTGGGCATCGCGGTCGTCCTGAGCGTGTTCCCCATCGGCGTACGGGCCACGCTCTCCGGGGCCTTCATCGCGGGAGGGTCGTTCGGATCCGTGCTGGGCGTGTCGATCGGCGGTGCCATCGCCCAGGAGTTCGGCTGGCGCTGGGCCTTCGGCGCGATGGGATTCTTCGGGCTCGCGCTGGCCGCCGTCTACGGTCTCGTGATCACGGAGAAGAGGCTCGGTTCGGCCTCGACGAGCCGAAACAAGCCGACGGCCGGCGAACGTGGGCCCATCCGGGTCCAGTTGCCGCGGCTGTTCTCGTCGGTCTCGGTGGTCTGCGCGTACATCGGCAGCGGGCTGCAGATGTTCATCGCGATGGCCCTGCTCGCCTGGATGCCCAGCTTCCTCAACCGGTACTACGACATGACTCCTGGTGAGGCGGGCCTCGGAGCCGGCGTCTTCGCGCTGGTCGGTGGCAGCGGCATGGTCCTCGGCGGGATCGTCGCGGACCGCCTGAGCCGGAAGGCCGCGGCCCGGAAGTGGGTCGTCGCGATTGCGTGCAGCCTCGGGTCGCTCGTGCTGCTGATGGCGGGATTCCATCTGCCGACCGGTTCGCCGCAACTCGTGCTGATCGGGGCCGGGACCCTCGTGGCCGCGGGCACCGCCGGACCGGCGGCCGCGATGGTCGCCAATCTGACCCCCGCCGCCATCGCGGCGACGGCCTTCGCCACCCTCACCCTGGCCAACAGCCTGCTCGGTCTCGCCCCCGGGCCGGCGGTGACGGGCATGCTCGCGGACAGCCTGGGCCTGCTCGGCGCGCTGCGGGTGATCCCGCTCGTGGCCCTCGTGACCAGCGTGGTCTTCACGATCGGAATGTTCTCCTACGAAAGGGATCTGCGCCGCCTGGGGCTGCTGCCCGACCCGGCGCCCAAGACAGCGGAGTCGCAGTCATGAGGCCCACCGCAGAGCCGACGGTCGTGATCGTCCCGGGGCTGCGCGATCATGTGCCGGAGCACTGGCAGACCGTCCTCGCCCACAGGATCGCCGACGCCCGGACCGTACCCCCGCTGGAGAAGGACAGGCTGAGCCGCGACGCCCAGGTCGCCGCACTGGACGAGGTGCTGTCGGAGATCTCCGGCCCTGTCGTACTCGTCGCGCACAGCGCCGGGGTGATGACCACCGTGCACTGGGCGCAACGACACAGGCGTCCCGTCCGGGGGGCGCTGCTCGCGACACCGCCCGACTTCGAGACCAGGCTCCCGGAGGGCTATCCCACCGCGGAGGCCCTGCGCGACAACGGCTGGACACCCGTGCCGCGGACAGCCCTGCCCTTCCGCAGCATCGTCGCGGCAAGCACGAACGATCCCCTGGCCGATGCCGGTCGCGTCGCCGGCCTGGCCCGGGCGTGGGGCAGCAGCCTCGTCGACCTCGGCCCGGTCGGGCATCTCAACCCCGCCTCCGGCTACGGCGCATGGCCCCGGGCGGAGGAGTTCGTCCGCGAGCTCGGCCGGACCCCGTCCGACCGGTCCACCTGACCCGCGCACCTCTCCCCACCCGCACGACCCCGCCCCCGGAGGCGCTGATGAGCACCGATACCGACCTTCTGTGGTCCCCGAGCCGCACCACTGCCGAGAGCTCCAACACGGCCGGCTTCATGCTCTGGCTGAGCGAGACGAGGGGACTGAACTTCTCCGGCTATCCGGAGCTGTGGCGCTGGAGCACCACCGACACGCCCGCCTTCTGGTCCGCGATATGGGAGTTCTACGGCCTCGATGCCGTCAGCGGGTACGACGAGGTGCTGGCCGACACGTCGATGCCCGGGGCCACCTGGTTCACGGGCGCACGGATCAACTTCGCCGAACGGTGCCTCTCCCGTGCCACCGACGAACGCCCGGCCCTGATCAGCGTCTCCGAGGGCGGTGTTCCCGTGGAGACGTCGTGGCGCCGGCTCCGCCGCGACGTCGCCGCTGTCGCCGCATCCTTGCGAGAGATGGGTGTGGGTCCTGGTGACCGCGTCGCCGGTTACCTCCCGAACACCTCGCACGCCGTGGTCGCACTGCTGGCCAGTGCCGCTGTCGGGGCGGTGTGGACGGTGTGCTCGCCGGACTTCGGCACGCCCAGCGTGCTCGCCCGGTTGCGGCAGGCGCAGCCCACGGTGCTGGTGGCCGCCGATGGCTACTCCTACGGGGGCAAGGACTTCGACCGGCGCACG
Source organism: Streptomyces sp. NPDC056452 (assembly GCF_042796085.1). Lineage (NCBI taxonomy): Bacteria > Bacillati > Actinomycetota > Actinomycetes > Kitasatosporales > Streptomycetaceae > Streptomyces > Streptomyces sp. NPDC056452. The sequence goes on along the minus strand of NZ_JBHTRI010000033.1, from coordinate 2,892 downwards.
GCGGCCGCCGAGATCGTGGACGGGCTGCCCACGGTCAGGCATCTGATCGCGGTCGACCACCTCCACCCGTCCACCGCTTCGACGCCATGGTGCCGGCGGCCCGAGGTGGTGCAGCACGAGTGGTCCACGCTGCTCGCCCGTCGGGCGGAACTCAGTTTCGCCGATGTCCCCTTCGACCACCCGCTGTGGATCCTGTGGTCATCCGGCACCACGGGCGTACCGAAGGGCATTGTGCAGGGCCACGGCGGCATCGTCGTCGAACTGCTCAAGGCCCTGGGCCTCGGCGTCGATCTGCGGAGCGACGACCGCTACTTCTTCCAGACGTCCACCAGCTGGATGGTGTGGAACTTCATGGTCGGCGGCCTGCTGCACGGCGCCACGATCGTCCTGTACGACGGCAGCCCCACGTACCCCGACGTCAACGCCGTGTGGAAGATCGCAGAACAGACCCGGGCGACGATGGTCGGCGTGGGAGCGGCCTACCTGGTCGCCGCGGAGAAGGCGGATGCGCACCCGGCGGCCGAGACCGATCTGAGCGCCCTGCGGTCGATCCTGCAGACCGGTTCATCGCTACCCGGCACCACATGGCACTGGGTGTACGACCGTCTGGCCCCGGACGTGTGGCTGCAGTCGATCTGCGGAGGAACGGATGTCTGCTCGGTCCTCGCCGGCGGCTCCCCCCTCCTCCCGGTGCGGGCCGGCCGGATCCAGTGCGCCGCGCTCGGCGTCGCCCTTGCCGCCTGGGACGCTTCCGGACAGCCGCTCGTCGGCGAGCAGGGCGAACTGGTGGTCACCGCTCCCATGCCCTCGATGCCGTTGCGCTTCGTCGACGATCCGGAGAACCTGCGCTATCTGGCGAGCTACTTCGATGTCTACCCCCAGGTGTGGCGGCACGGCGACTGGGCCACGATCTACGCCGACCTGTCGGTCGTCGTGGCGGGACGCTCGGATTCAACGCTCAACCGCATGGGCGTGCGGATGGGTTCCGCCGACATCCACTCCGTCGTCGAGAAGCTTCCCCAGATCGCGGACAGCCTGGTCATCGGTGCCGAACTGCCGGACGGCCGCTACTTCATGCCGCTCTTCGTCGTCATGGCCGAAGGGGAATCCTTCGACGAAACCCTCCGGACGGCGATCGCGGCATCCATCAAGGACAAGCTCTCGCCCCGGCACGTTCCGGATGCCATCGTTCCGATAGCCGCCGTCCCCCGCACCCTGACCGGTAAGAAGCTGGAGGTCCCCGTGAAGCGGATCCTCCAGGGGGTCCGTGCCGCCGAGGTGACCGCCGAGGGCGCGGTCACCCACCCGGAGATGCTTGCCTGGTTCGAGGACTTCGCGGCCCTGCTCCCGACCCGCGGCTGAAGAAGTCCGAGGGGCGCCACGGGTGCGGCCGGCGGACCACGCCGGGCCTGCCGGGATCGCTGCGGAGCCGAAGTCCCCCCGTGGTGAGTTGCGTTGCCCGTGCCCGGATGGTCGTGCACAGCCTCTGTCACGGCCATTGCCGACGACAGTGCACCTCGCTATGTTAATTGATAATCACATTGCTCAGCATGATCGGAAACGTGGTCGTGACGCAACTGGCAATGGAGAGAGGACATGTAGCGCCAACTGGTCGAGCAGGGAAGTGGGTAAGTTAATGCACAATCCCGACAGGCGACGATTCCTGTCCCTCGGTGTCGCACTCGGCCTCGTGGGCGTGGCAGCCCCCGCCAAGGCATGGGCGTCGACGGACTCGGTGGCCGGAACCGGCACGGGCGTCGACCCGGAGTACGTCTGGGACAGTGCGGTGGATCCTCTGATGGTTTCGCTGCTCACGAACGGCCAGGTTCCGTCGGTCAACACCGCGATGGCGGGGTGGGTGGACAACGGTGACGCGCTGCCCGGCGGTCTGCCGGCCGAACTCAGGGCGCATCTTGAGGCGGCCAACAAGCTGCCGTCCTGGGCCGACCCCGTCAAGCTGGCCCGCGCCGCCGACTTCAACCGGCGCAAGGACACCTACCTGTTCATGCTGTACGGCCTCGGCAGCGGGATCATGAGCACCGTGATCCCGCGGGAGGCCAGAAGCGTCTACTGGTCCGTGGGCGGCGCCGACATGAAGGACCGCGCGGCCAAGACGTTCACGTTCGGCTACGACCTGGCCCAGCTGGACGCCTTCAAGCCGACGGGGCAGTTCGTCGTCACCGCCAACAAGACGCGACTGGTGCACGGCGCGGTACGTCACCTGCTGCCGCAGTCGCCGCACTGGAAGGCGGGCGCCGACCAGGCCATCCCGATCAGTGCCGCCGACATCCTGGTCACCTTCCACAGCCTGGGAACCTTCGTCCGCCGGAAGATGCTCGACTGGAGGATCCCGATGTCGGCGGCGGACCAGGAAGCGTTCCTGCACTCGTGGCAGGTCGCCATTCATCTGCTCGGCGTGCCGGACGAGTTCATTCCGAAGACCTGGGCGGCCGCGGAGGCCCAGTCGGCACAGGTGCTCACGCCGATCCTCGCCCCGACGCCCGAGGGCCTCGACCTGGCCGAGGTGCTGCTCGGTCTGACCGCGGAGATCGATCTCGGTGTCACACGCGGGTTCCTGAACGAGTTCGTGCGCTACGCCCTCAGCAACGAGGTCGGCGACTGGCTGGGGCTGCCGCGCGACTACGCGGCAGCGGCTCTGATCCGCACGGTGTGGCCGGCCTTCATCCTCTTCCGCGAGGGGCTGTCGCCCGTCGCGCCCGGCGCCTTCTACATGTTCGACCAGTTCCTTCGCGGCGTAGCGATGCTGTTCCTCAACAAGGGCAGCTCCGGGACCACCACCCCGATCACGATCCCGACCGGGAACAGGCCGACCGGCTGAGGTGCCGGTCCGAACCCACAGGTGCCCGCCCCTCGGCCGTCGAGCCGAGGGGC
>NZ_JBHTRI010000032.1:0-103663 GCF_042796085.1 Streptomyces sp. NPDC056452 | reverse complement strand
GTCCCGGAGCAGTGATCACTGCTCCGGGACACCGGCCCCTCACGTGGAACGCCGGGTGTGTCAGGAGTTGAGCTCCTCCAGCGTCCTGTTCTTGGTCTCGATCGCGAACCAGGCGATCGCCGCGCCCACCGCGGCCACCACGGCGAGCTGCGCGAAGACGAGCCCGAGGCTGCCGCCCGCTCCGATGATCGCGCCCACCGTTATGGGGCCGAGGATGACGCCGCACCGGTTCCACAGGCCACCGAACGCCGCGCCCTTGGCCCGGTTGGCCGTCGGGTACAGCTCGGGGGAGTACAGGTAGAGACCCGCGTTGATCGCGTACAGGAAGAACGTCGTGCATGAGGCGAACACCGCGACCTGGCCGCCCGAGGTCGCACCGAGCAGGGCGAGCACGCCGAGCGAGAGCACGGTGCCGACGAGCGCGCTGATCAGGGCGGGCCTCCGGCCGATGCGGTCGATCACCATGGCCATGATGAACGTGCCGAGCAGACCGGTGATGTTGCTGAGCAGGGTGTAGACGAGTGCGGTGGTCAGATCCAGGCCGAACTGCTTCGTGTAGAGCGACGGCAGCCAGGTCGAGATGCCGTGGTTCACGTAGTAGGCGACGAACCACAGACCCGACAGGACCGCCGTACGCCGCAGGTAGCGGCCCTGGAACAGGTCGCGCAGACGGCCCTGGGAGGCCTCGTCGGGCGCGCCGGCGGCCGGTGCGGGCAGCGGCTCGGCGGTGGCGCGGGCGACCTCGGCCTCGATGAGGCTGATGGCTTCCTCGGCCTCCTGCGTACGTCCGCGGGCCAGCAGCCAGCGCGGGGATTCCGTGACGTGGCGCGGAAGCGCGGCGGCGATCAGCACCGGGAGACCGCCGATGACGAACATCGCGCGCCATCCGAAGTTGGGTACCACCCAGACGGCGAGCAGGGTGGCGGCCGCCAGTCCGGCAGGGAAGATCATCTCGTACAGGAGGACGAAGCGGCCCCGCTTGTCGGAGCGGGCGATCTCGTTGATGTACGTGGCCGCGACGGGCACGACGCCGCCGATGCCGAGCCCCTGGACGAACCGGAAGAGCGAGAAGGTCTCGATGCTGCCCGAGAAGGCGACGGCGAGGCTGGCGAGACCGGTGATCGCGACGCCCAGGGCGACGGTGCGCACCCGGCCGATCCGGTCGCCCAGCCAGCCCGCGGCGATGGCGCCGAGCAGCATGCCGATCGAGGCGGAGGTCACGGCGAAGGTGGCCTGGCCGGTGGTCAGGTGCCATTCCTTCATCAGGACGGGCAGTGCGGAGGCGGCGAGCAACTGGTCGAACGCCTCGAAGAACGTGACGGCGCCGATCAGGAACCGGACTTTGACGTGCCAGCGCGATTGCGGCAGTCGTTCGAGTCTCGCGGCTATGGAGCCGAGGGCTGGCTTGCCGGCCACAGTCGTCATGGAGGGTTCCTTCCGCGGGCAGAGCAGTTGCGGAGACAGTAGGTTCCAGTATCTAAGCGGTCAATGGTTAAGAGCTTAGGAATCTCGCTTCCGGCAACTTGGTGTTCATCATCGACGCCCTGGATGGCGTGCTCAAGGCATGGAAGGCAACGATTTCGCCCTGGACCCTTGCGGAAGAATAGTTAAGCGCTTAGATTTCTAGCACTTCGACGGTTCCGAGTGGCGGAACGCACCCCGTGCTTCCCCACCCGGCCCAGCCCTGCCCGCCACCTCGCCCGGAGGTACACCCGTGCCGCACATCCCCACCGACATCCTGATCGCGGGCCAGTGGCGACGCGGCGCGGGCGAACTGCTCGACACCGTCGACCCGGCGACCGGCCGCGTCCTCGCCACCGTCCACACCGCCTCGGCCGACGAGGTCGACGAAGCGGCCGAAGCCGCGGCGAAGGCGGTCGCGGACCCGGCCTGGCGGGACCTGCTCGCCCACGAGCGCGCCCGGCTGCTGCACCGCATCGCCGAGCTGACCGAGCAGGCGGCGGACGACCTCGCCGCACTGCAGACCGCCGACACCGGCAAGACGCTCACCGAGACCCGCGCCCTCGCGCTCAGTGCGGCAGGCACCTTCCGCTACATGGCGGCAGCCCTGGAGAGCGCCGAGGACTCGGTCACGCCGTCCCGCGGCCCGTACGTCACGATGAGCGTGTACGAGCCGCTGGGCGTCGTCGGCGCGATCAACCCCTGGAACTCGCCTGTCGCCAGCGACGCGCAGAAGATCGCGCCCGCGCTCGCCGCCGGGAACGCGGTCCTGCTCAAGCCGGCCGCCTGGACGCCCCTCGTCTCCCTCGCCCTCGGCCGCCTGATCACCCAGGCCCTCGAAGAGTTCCGCCTGCCCACCGCCCTGCTGTCGGTACTCCCGGGCAGCGGGCGGGTGGTCGGTGACGCCGTCGTACGCCACCCCCTCGTCGCCCGCATCGGATTCACAGGCGGTACGGAGACCGGTCGGTCCATCGCCACACTCGCCGCCCGGAAGCTCATCCCCGTCTCCCTGGAGCTCGGCGGCAAGTCGCCGACGATCGTGCGCGCCGACGCCGACATCGAGCAGGCCCTGGCCGGCGTGATGTTCGGGATCTTCTCCTCCAGCGGCCAGTCCTGCATCGCCGGCTCCCGGCTCTTCGTCGCCCGGGAGATCTACGACTCGTTCGTCGGTGAACTCGTCGAGCGGGTCCGCAAGCTGCGCGTCGGCCCCGGCACCGAGCCGGGCACCCAGGTCGGCCCCCTGGTGCACCACAGCCACCGCGACTCCGTCGCCGCCTACGTCGACCTCGCCCGCTCCGAGGGCGCACGGGTCCTGTGCGGAGGCTCGGCGCCCGAGGGCGAGCGGTACCAGGACGGCGCCTACTACCTGCCGACCGTCCTGGAGGGACTGCCCAACACCTCCCGCACCTGCCAGGAGGAGATCTTCGGGCCCGTCCTGGTCGCCCTGCCCTACGACGACGAGGACGACCTGGTCCGCCAGGCCAACGACTCCATCTACGGGCTGGCCTGCGGCATCTGGACCCGAGACCTGCGAGCCGCCTGGCAGCTCGCCCGCCGGATAGAGGCCGGCACGGTCTGGGTCAACACGTACAAGCAGTTCAGCGCCTCCACCCCGTTCAGCGGATGGAAGGACAGCGGCCTCGGCACGGAGAAGGGCCGCGACGCGATCCGCGCCTACCAGCGCCAGAAGTCCCTGTACTGGGGCACCTCCGGCCACCCGCTTCCCTGGGCCGGCTGACCCGGCACGCACCGACGCCCGTCCGTCCGTCTGGAGAGACTGATGCACCAACCACCCCCCGGCCCGATCGCCCGGCTCCGCTCACTGCGCTACGTCGAGCTGCATACCCCGGCCTTCACCGAGACCGCCGACTTCTACGAAGAGGTCTGGGGTCTGGAGACCGTCGAGTCCGACACCGGCGCGCGCTGGCTGCGCGGTACGGGAGACGAGCACCACGTCCTCCACCTCGCCGAGCGGGAGAAGGTCGGCCTCGGCCGCCTCTCGTTCGCCGTCGCGACCCCTGCCGAGGTCGACGAGGCCGCGCGGCGCCTCGACGCACGCGGCATCGTCCCCGTCTTCGGGCCCGGCCCGCTGCATCAGGCGGGCGGCGGCTACGGGCTGCGGTTCACCGATCCCGAGGGGCGCCTCATCGAGATCAGCGCCCAGGTCGAGGCGGTCGTCCCGCGCGGCCGGGACGGCGCCGTGCCCGTCGGGGTGACGCACGCCGTGCTCAACACCACCGACATCGACGCCGCCGTCACCTTCTACTGCGAGGTACTGGGGCTGCGCGTCTCCGACTGGTCCGAGCACCAGATGGCGTTCCTGCGCTGCAACGCGGACCACCACTGCATCGCCTTCAACCAGGCCGAGTGGACCTCGCTCAACCACGTGGCGTACGAGATGACCTCGGTCGACCACTTCATGCGGGGCCTCGGCCGGCTCCGGCACCACGGCATCACCCCCCAGTGGGGGCCCGGCCGGCACGGCCCCGGGAACAACACCTTCTCCTACTTCACCGACCCGTCCGGACTGGTCTGCGAGTACACCTCCGAGGTCGCCCAGATCGTCGAGGACGCCTGGATCGCCCGGGTGTGGCGGCGGGTGCCGGACCTGTCCGACCTGTGGGGGACGGCGGGACCGCCGTCCAAGGAGATCCGCTGCCACATGGCGGGCGCGCCGGACCCCGGCCCGCTCGCTCCCCTCGACGCCCAGGAGGCCACCGCATGAGCACCGTACGCAAGGTCGGCATCGTCGGCTGGGGCGCGATCGGCCGGGTCGTCGGCACCGCCCTCGCCGAAGGGCGGGTGGGCGGCGCCGAGCTGGTGTGCGTCGTCGACAACCGTCCGCTCGGCGAAGCCGCACCGGCGCGGCAGGCCACGTTCGAGGAGGCCCTGGAGACCTGTGACCTGATCGTCGAGGCCGCGGGCCAGGGCGTCGTACGGGAGTGGGGCGAGCGGGTGCTGGAGTCCGGCACCGACCTGCTGATCGCCTCCACCGGAGCGCTGACCGACGAGGACCTCGCGAAGCGGCTGCTCGCGGCGGGACCCGGCCGGGTGTACTTCACCGGCGGTGCCGTCGGGGGTCTCGACCTCCTCCAGGCCGCCCGCTCCCTGGGCCCGCTCGACGAGGTGCGCCTCACCACCACCAAGCTGCCCTCCACCCTCGAACAGCCCTGGATGGACGAGGACCTGCTGGCCCGGATGCGGTCGGCCACCGGACCGGTCGTGGTCATGACCGGCACCGCCCGCGAGGTCCCGGTCAAATTCCCCAAATCGACGAACGTGGCCGCGTCGGTCGCGCTGGCCGTCGGCGACCTGGACACTGTGCGGGTACAGGTCGTCGCCGACCCGGCGGCGCACCACACACGCCATCTGATCGAGGCCTCCGGCGCACACGGTGCGTACCGCTTCGAGGTCGCCCACCTGCCCGACCCGGGCAACCCGGCCACCAGCCAGGTGGTGCCGTACGCGGTCCTGCGCAGCCTCGCCGCGCTGGCGGGACGGACGGGCCAGATCCTGTGAACGCCCGCGCCGACGTCCACTCCGACGTCCATGTCGAAGAGGCGGGTAACCACGGCCCCCTGCTGCTGTGCCTGCACGGGATCGGCTCGTCGTCGGCAGCGTTCGCCCCGCAGCTCGCCGAACTCTCCTCGTACGCGAGGGTCGTGGCCTGGGACGCCCCCGGTTACGGGAAGTCGCCCGACCCTGAGGGCCCGCTCGACCTGGACGACTACGCGGACGCGGCAGCGGCTCTCATCCGTGAGCGTGCCTCGACCGCGCACGTCCTCGGAGTGTCCTGGGGCGGTGTGATCGCGCTCAGGCTCGCCACACGCCACCCTGAGCTCGTCGCCTCGCTGATCGTCGCCGACTCCAGCACGGGCTCCGGAACGGACGAGGCGAAGGCGAAGGGCATGCGGGCCCGGGCCACCGAGCTCGCAGAGCTCGGCCCGCGCGCCTTCGCCGAGGGACGCGGACCGCGGCTGGTGTCGCCGGGCGCCCCCGGCGAACTCGTACGCCGCGTCGTGGACACGATGGCCGCCTCGGTGCGGCTGCCGGGCTACGCGTACGCCGCCGAGTCCATGGCCGCCGCCGATCTGCGCGCCGAACTCCCCTCGATCGCCGCGCCCACCCTCGTGCTCTGCGGCGAGCAGGACCGGGTCACCGGCATCGACGCGAGCCAGGCCATCGCCGGAGCCATCCACAAGACCGCCTACGTGATCGTCAAGGACGCCGGTCACCTGGCCAACCAGGAGCAGCCCGGCCACTTCAACGCCTGGGTGCTCTCCCACCTCCGCATCACCGCATCCATCCCCGAGTAGGAGCCTCCACCATGCCTCTGACCACCGACGCGTACGACAACGGCGACGACCTCTCCGCGTACACCGACTCCCTCATCGCCACCAAGGCCTCCCGCGTCGCGGACTTCGACACCCTCTCCTTCCAGGAGAAGGCCGGCGCACAGTTCCGTCGCGGCCAGATCCGGTACGTCGGCTCGGGTGCCACCGGCAACCACGAGAGCGACAGCCGGATCCTCCCCTCCGGCGGGTTCACCTTCTCCAACATGCTGCTGCCGCCCGGCGCCGAGGGCCCGGCCCACACCCACCACGACGTCGAAGAGGCCTTCTTCGTCCTGGAGGGCGAGGTCAAGGTCGGCATCCACCGCGGTCCCGACGAGGCCGAGTACCGCACCCTCGGCTACCGCGACATGATCGTGGTCCCCGCAGGTGTGACCCGTTCGCTCAAGAACGAGGGCGACACCGACGCCCTGTTCTGCGTCGTCATCGGCACGCAGAAGCCGCAGGTGCCGACCTACCCCGAGTACTCGCCGATGCACGGCGTCACCCGTGGCTGACCAGCCCCCGGCCGACGCACGCACTGTCGTCGTCACCGGTGCGGGCCGTGGCCTGGGACTGGCCATGGCCCGCCGGGCGGGCGCCGACGGCTTCCGGGTCGTCGTCGCCGAGCTGGAACGGGAACGGGGCGAGCACGCCGTCGCGGAGCTGTGCTCCGAAGGCATCGACGCCCGCTTCGTGCGCTGCGACGTGGCCGACCCTGCCTCGGTGGCCGCGCTGGCCGCCGCCGTACGCGAGATCGGCCCCGTGTACGGCCTGGTCAACAACGCGGCTCTCGCCAACGGCGTGGGCGGCAAGGAGTTCCAGGACATCGACATCGAGGTGTGGGACCGGCTGATGGCGGTCAACGCCCGCAGCCCCTGGCTGGTGGCGAAGGCGCTGTACCCGCTCTTCGCGACACCCGGGCGGATCGTCAACATCGCCTCGGACGCCGCGCTGTACGGATCCCCCCGCCTCGCCCACTACATCGCCTCCAAGGGTGCAGTCATCGCACTCACCCGGGCCATGGCACGCGAACTCGGCGACAAGGGGATCACCGTGAACGCGGTCGCCCCCGGGCTCACCGAGTGCGAGGCGACCGCGACCGTGCCCACCGAACGGCACGACCTCTACCGCATGAACCGGGCCATCTCCAGGCCGCAGCAGCCGGACGACCTCACCGGGATCGTCTCCTTCCTGCTCGGCGAGGAATCCCGCTACCTGACCGGACAGGTGATCGCCGTCAACGGCGGCTTCACCATGAACTGAACTGCAGGAGACACGAGTTATGGATCTGGGACTCGCCGACCGCACCATTGTGGTCACCGGCGGCAGCTCGGGCGTCGGCCTGGCCACGGTCCGCGCCCTCCTCGACGAGGGAGCCCGCGTCGCCACCTGCGGCCGTGACGCAGACCGGCTCGCCAAGGTGGCGGCCGAGCTCGGCACCGGGCACGACCGCCTCCTCACCGGAGTCTGCGACGTCCGCGACGCCGACGCCGTGCGCGACTTCGTCCGCCGCACCGCCGAGGAGTTCGGCGGCATCGACGGACTCGTCAACAACGCCGGACAGTCCCGGATGAAGGGTCTCGACGACTCCACCGCCGAGGACTGGCGCGACGAGCTGGAGCTGAAGTTCGCCGGGGTGCTGAACCCCCTGCAGGCCGCGCGCCCGCACCTCGCCGCCTCCGGCGCGGCGAGCGTCGTCAACATCAACGCAGTGCTCGCCAAGCAGCCCGAGCCCCGGCTGATCACGACGAGCGCCGCCCGGGCGGGCATCCTCAACCTCTCCAAGTCCCTGTCGGTCGAACTCGCCGGCGAGGGCATCCGGGTCAACTCCGTCTGCCTCGGCCTCATCGACACCGGTCAGTGGACGAGGCGCTACGCAGCCGCGGACTCCGGCAGGAGCTACGAGGACTGGCAGGCGGAACTGGCCGCCGACCGCGGCATAGCCCTCGGCCGGCTCGGCCGGGCCGAAGAGGTCGCGTTCGCCGTCCTCACCCTGCTCTCGCCCCTCGCCTCGTACATCACCGGCACCAGCATCGACGTCTGCGGCGGCGTCGGCCGCTCCATCCTCTGAGGAGACACCATGCGTTACGACAACGGAGGCGATCTCCTCGTCGCCGTCCTGCGGGAACTCGGCATCGACACCGTCTTCGGCATCGTCAGTGTGCACAACCTGCCACTCGTCGAGGCCGTCGACCGCGAACTGCGTTTCGTGCCCGTGCGGCACGAAGCGTCAGCCGTGAACGCCGCCGACGCCTACGGACGTGCCCGCGGCACGCTCGGCTGCGCACTGACCTCCACCGGCACGGGAGCCGGCAACGCGGCCGGATCCCTGATCGAGTCGCTCAGCGCGGGAAGTTCCGTCCTGCACATCACCGGCCAGGTGGAGAGCGAATTCCTCGGCAGCGGACGGGGATTCATCCACGAGACCAAGGACCAGCTCGGCATGCTGAGGGCGGTCTCCGCCCACGCCGCGAGTGTGCCGGACGCCGAGCAGGCGGGTCGCATCCTGCGCGAGGCGGCCCGCGCGGCACTTACCGCGCCGGGCGGACCGGCAAGCGTGGAGTGGCCGATCGACCTCCAGTTCGCGGCGCAGACCGACGAGCCCGCCGAGCTTCCCGCAGCCGCCGTACCGGCTCCCGCGGAGAGCGAACTGGCTTCGGCCGGCGCCCTCCTGGCCTCCGCCCGACGTCCCCTGGTCTGGGCGGGCGGCGGCGCGGCCACCGCCGGCAGCGAACTCGCCGGACTGCTGGAGGCGACCGGAGCGGGACTGCTGACCTCGAACTCCGGCCGCGGTGCCGTGCCCGAGGACCACGAGCAGGTCATCGGTAACTTCGCCACCACCCCCGCGGTCCGCGCCCTGCTCGCCGACGCGGACGTGCTGCTCACCATCGGCACGCACTTCCGCTCGAACGAGACAGCCGACTACACGCTGGAACTCCCCGACGCGCACATCCAGATCGACATCGACGAGGACGCGCTGGGCCGGGTGTACCCCGCCACCCACGCGCTGCACGGCGATGCCGCAGCCGCCCTGACCGCCCTCCTGCCGCACGCCCGGCCCGCGGAGAGCGGCTGGACGGACCGCGTGGGCGCCGTCCGCACCGAGGTACGGGCGCGCCTGCACGACAACATCGGACCCCAGGCCGCGATCTGCGACGCGATCCGCGCCGCGCTGCCCCGCGAGGCGGTCGTGGCGCGCGACGTCACGATCCCCTCCAGCAGCTGGGGCAACAGGCTGCTGGAGATGTACGACCCGCGGGACAACGTCTTCCCGCGCGGCGGCGGCATCGGACAGGGACTCGGCATGGGCATCGGCGCGGCGCTCGCGCGGCCCGACGCACCCACCGTCGTCATCGTCGGCGACGGCGGACTCGCGGTCCACCTCGGCGAACTCCTCACCCTCGCCCAGGAACGGCCCCGGCTGACCCTGATCGTCTTCAACGACGGCGGCTACGGAGTGCTGCGCAACATGCAGGACCGCTACAGCGAGCGCCGCTCCGGGGTGGACCTGGCCACTCCGGACTTCGAACTGCTGGCCCGCGCCTGCGGGTTGCCGTACCTGCGGATCGCCGCCGAGGAGCATGCCGGCCCGGTGCTCGGCGAGGCCATCGCCTCCGAAGGCCCGACGCTCGTCGAGGTCGATCTGACGGCACTCGGACCGATGAAGGTCCCGTTCACCCCGCCCGTGAGGATCCCGGGCCAGTAGCCCGGTCGCGCGTACTGCCGGTAAGGAGGCAACAGGCCATGAGCGAGCATTCGCTGCAGCTGGTCGTCCATCGAATGACCTGGGAGGCGGAGGGCGTACTCTCCGTCGAACTGACCCACCCCGACGGCAAACCCCTGCCCGCCTGGACGCCCGGCGCGCACCTCGACGTCCATGTCGGGGGCCAGGTACGCCAGTACAGCCTGTGCGGCGACCCGAACGTGCCGGACGTCTACCGCATCGGTGTGCTCAACGAGCCCGCCTCACGCGGCGGTTCGCGGTTCGTGCACACCCAGCTGCGCCCCGGACAGCCGGTCACGGTCTCCGAGCCGCGCAACCACTTCGCGCTGGAGGACGCCGACGCCTACCTGTTCGTCGCCGGAGGCATCGGGATCACCCCGCTGCTGGCGATGGCCAGGGAGGCGGCCCGCAGGGGTACCGCCTGGCGGATGGTCTACGGAGGCAGGGGGCGGGCGTCGATGGCGTTCACCCCGGAACTTGCCGCGCTCGGTGGTGAGGTCACGCTCGTCCCGCAGGACGAACTGGGTCACATCGACCTGGATGCCGCGCTCGCGGACCTGCCCGAGGGCACGCTGGTGTACTCCTGCGGTCCCGAACCCCTGCTCGCGGCCGTCGAGGCACGCTGCCCCGGGGACCGGCTGCGCCTGGAGCGGTTCGCCGCGCCGACCGTGGAACGCACCGGTGACGACGAGGAGTTCGAGGTCGAGTGCCGCGCCTCGGGCGTGACCCTCACCGTCGGCGCCGACACCTCCATCCTCGACGCCGCCGAGGCCGCCGGGATCGACGCACCTCATTCGTGCCGCGACGGCATCTGCGGGTCCTGCGAGACCCGGGTGATCGAGGGCACCCCCGACCACCGCGACTTCCTGCTCAGCGAGGCCGAACGTGCCACCTGCGCCACGATGATGATCTGCGTCTCGCGGTGCGCCTCACGGAGCCGGCTCGTCCTCGACCTGTGACACCTTCCCCCGCACTTTCAGGAGACACCGTGACCGACACCTGGCCGTACCTCGACGTCCACCAGTCCCGTACGCACGAGCCGACCCCGTACGAGTACAAGCTCGCCGCGACCCTCGAGGAGGTCTTCACCAAGGAGGGCCACGAGCTGGCCGACGTGGTGCGCGGACTCAACGCCCGCCAGGTCCACGCCGGCGACGGCACACCGTGGACCGAGGAATCCTTCCGTGCCGAGATGAACCGACTGGGAGCCTGACCATGACCCTGACGTCCTCCGCCACGGCGGACCACATCTACGCCACGGGCCTGCGCAACCAGTGGCACCCCGTCGTCCCCTCGCACTTCGTCGCCCCCGGCGCGATGCGCAAGGTGACCGCGCTCGGCGAGCAATGGCTGCTGTTCCGCCGCTCCGACGGCGCCCTGTCGATGCTCGCCGACCGCTGCCCCCACCGCGGCGCACCCCTGTCGCTCGGCAAGCACCTCGGCGACCGGGTCGCCTGCTGGTACCACGGCGTCGAGGTGCAGTCCAACGGGACGGTCTTCTCCGTCCCCGGGCTGCCCGGCTGCAGCCTGGAGGGCAAGAAGCTGGTCACCTCGCTCCCGGTGCGCGAGGTCGCGGGCGCGATCCTCGCCTACTTCGGCGACGAGGAGCACCCGGAGCCGGCCGAACTGACGCTCCCGGAACCGCTGACGGACCCCGAGGTGGACGCGTTCCTGTGCTACGCCGAGTGGGAATCACCGTGGCGCTACGCCGTGGAGAACCTTCTCGACCCGATGCACGGCGCCTTCCTCCACCACGATTCGCACACGATGTTCGACGGTGATACGACGGCCAAGTTCCGTATCCGCGAGACCGGGCGCGGCTACTTCTTCGAGAAGACCGACCAGCGCGGCGTCAACTTCGACTGGGTGGAGCTCTGCCGCACCGGCGTGGACTGGGTCGACCTGTCCATCCCGTACCCGCCGTCGGCCGGTCCCGGCGGACCGTTCGGGATCGTGGGCATGGTCTGCCCGGTGGACGAGCAGCGCAGCGGCGTCTTCTTCTGGCGCTACCGCCGGGTCGAGGACTGGCAGCGCGCGTCCTGGCGCTTCCTCTACCGGACGCTGATCGAGAAGCGCCACTGGGAGGTCCTGGAGCAGGACCGCGTCATGCTGGAGGCCATGCCCGCCGACGCCGACCAGCAGGAGAACCTCTACCAGCACGACCTGGGTGTGGTGCGGCTGCGCCGCCTGTACCGCGCGGCGGCCGAGGCACAGTCGTCGGCGGGCGCCTGAGCCTGCCGCGACAGCAGCCGGGCCGGGCCGCGACGGGCGTGAACCGCGCACCCGGCCCGCCGCTGCCCGAGCCCGGTTCGTCAGAACTCGACAGGCTCGCGAATGAGGGGGCAGGTCATGCAGTGGCCACCGCCGCGGCCACGGCCGAGCTCCGCACCGACGATCGGGATGACCTCGACCCCGGCCGCGCGCAGCAGGTCGTTGGTCTGGGTATTGCGGTCGTAGGTGAAGACGACCCCGGGTTCGAGCGCGACGGCGTTGTTCCCGCTGTCCCACTGCTGGCGCTCGGAGGCGTACACGTCGCCGCCCGTCTCGATCACCCGCAGAGCCGGCAGGCCGAGGCTCCGGGCCACCACATCGACGAACGGACTCGATCCCTCGTCGATGACCTCCACGCCCTGTGAGGTGTCGCCGGGGCGGAGAGAGAACGTGTGGACCGCGTCCATGATCTTCGGATAGAGGGTGACGATGTCGCGGTCGGCGAAGGTGAAGACGGTGTCCAGGTGCATCGCCGCCCTCAGTTTCGGCATGCCCGCCACCACGACGTGTTCCGCGGCACCGTTTTTGAACAGGGCGGCGGCGACCTGGGTGATGGCCTGCCGGGAGGTCCGTTCGCTCATGCCCATGAGGACGACCCCGTTGCCGACGGGCATGATGTCACCGCCCTCGAACGTGGCGCTGCCCCAGTCGAGTTCGGGATTGCCCCACCAGACCGTGTCGCCGGCGAAGTCCGGGTGGAAGCGGTAGACCGTCTTCATCAGCAGGGTCTCGTCATGACGGGCGGGCCAGTACAGCGGGTTGAGCGTGACCCCTCCGTACAGCCAGCACGTGGTGTCGCGGGTGTAGAGGGTGTTCGGCAGCGGCGGCATGAGGTACTCGCGTGCCCCGGTCGACTCGCGGGCCAGGCCGAGGTAGCCGGAGCGGTACTCCTCGGGCAGGTCGGTGGTGGCCAGGCCTCCGATCAGGTACTCGGCGAGCTGCCGGGGTTCCAGGGACTCCAGGAAGGCGCGGGTCGGGTCGATGAGCCCCAGGCCGACCTCGTTGGCGGTGATCTTGCGGTCGAGGAGCCACGCCTTGGCACCGGGCACCGTCAGCGTCGCGGCCAGCAGGTCGTGCAGCTCCACGACCTCGACGCCGCCCTGCTGGAGCTTGCTGACGAAGTCGGCGTGGTCGCGCTGTGCGTTGTCCACCCACATCACATCGTCGAAGAGCAGGTCGCCGGCGTTGCTGGGGGTGAGCCGACGGTGTGCGAGGCCGGGTGCGCAGACCAGCACCTTGCGCAGTCTGCCCACCTCGGAGTGCACACCGTGCACGGGAGCTGCGCCGGTGTCGGTGGTGTTCGTCATGGGTGCGTCCTTTCGGTCGTGTGCTGGTGTGCCTGCGCGGAGCAGGACGGACTGGTTGCGGACGGGCCGTCAGAGGCTGATCCAGCCCGCGGCCAGGGCGATCACTCCCATGGCGGCTCCGGCGATGGAGACGGCGAAGATGACGAGTTCGGGCGGTGAGAACACCTGCCGCCGCTGTTCCCGTCGGGCCATGGCGAAGAGGATCGTGGCAGGGGCGTAGATGATGAGGGAGACCAGCACGAACTTCAGGCCTGCCGCGAACAGCAGGAACGCGGTGTAGAGCGTCGCCACGACGCTGACGACGAGGTCACGCCTGCGGCCTGTTCCGGCGGTCAGCTCATCGGGCCGCACCATGATCTTCACGGCGAACATCGCCGCCATCAGGAACGGGATCAAGGACAGGGAACTCGTCAGGTCGAGTGCGAAGTTGAACGCGTCGTCCGAGAACAAGGTGATGACGAGGACCACCTGGGACAGGGCCGTGGTCATCAGCAGTGCGGGCACGGGCACATCGGCGGAGTTCGAGCGACGCAGGAAGCGCGGCATGTCGTCGTCCTTGGCGGCCACGAAGAGCACCTCCGCCGCCATGAGCGTCCAGGCGAGATAGGCGCCGAGCACGGAGATGATCAGCCCGACGCTCACGAAGACCATGCCCCAGGTCCCGACAGCCGCCTCCAGCACAGCGGCCATGGACGGCTGGCGGAGCTCGGCGATCTCGGCCATGGGCAGGATGCCGTACGACACGATCGTGACCGAGGCGAAGACGGCGAAGACGCTGAGGAAGCCCAGCACGGTGGCCCGGCCGATGTCCTCGCGGCGCTTGGCGTGACGTGAGTAGACGCTGGCGCCCTCCACGCCGAGGAAGACGAACACCGTGGCCAGCATGGTGCCGCGCACCTGGTTGAAGAGGGAGCCCGCGTAGTCCGCGCCGGCGAAGTTGTCGGCGAAGACGCTCGTGTCCAGGTAGACCAGCGCGAGGATGACGAAGACGATGATCGGGACCACTTTGGCCACGGTGACCACCCTGTTGATCGCGGCGGCCTCCTTCACGCCCCGGCGGATGAGCAGGTAGAACGCCCACAGGCCGAACGTGGACAGCACGATGGCGATCACCGTGTCGCCGTCGCCGAGCGCGGGCCAGACGGCGCCGATCGTCGACATGATCAGAACCCAGTAGGTCACGTTGCCGACGCAGGCGCTGGCCCAGTACCCGAACGCCGAGAAGAAGCCGAGGTACTCGCCGAATCCGGCCTTGGCATAGGCGTAGACACCGGCGTCGAGATCCGGCCGGCGCACCGCGAGCGTCTGGAAGACGAACGCGAGCATCAGCATGCCCGTACCCGCGATGGCCCAGGCGATCAGCGCCCCGGCGACACCGGTCTCCTGGGCGAAGCGGGACGGCAGGGAGAACACTCCGGCGCCGACCATCGAACCGACCACCATCATGGTCAGCGTGAGCAGCGTCATCTTGACCGCGGTGCCGGAGCCCTGGACGGCGTCGGTCCCGGTGTCGGAGCTTGCCATGTCTTCCCCTCGTGCGAGACAGATACGAGAACTGGCGGACGGGAGAGCCACCGGCACCCACCGTCCAGTCGCTCGATGCCGTTGAAGGCGTTACGGACTTTAGCGACAAAATGGACAGCGCGTCTGCTGGGTGGACCGACACCCGGGACCGGGTCGGTCACGCTGTACGGGAATCCTGGTGGGCCATGAGCGTTGACCCATGCGTGAGCCCTTCGATCGAAGCGACCCGTTTCTCGTTCCTGGACCGCTCCCGCACCCGGGAGGGATACGACGGTCCGCAGGCGCTGCGCGACACCGTCCGGCTGGCCGGAGTGGTCGAAAAGCTCGGGTACCACCGCTTCTGGGTCTCCGAACACCACAGCGTTCCGGGCGTGGCCGGTTCCGCGCCGACCGTGCTGGCCGCCGCCGTCGCGGCAGCCACCTCCGTGATCCGTGTGGGCACGGGCGGGGTGATGCTCCCCAACCACCAGCCGTTCGTCGTCGCCGAGCAGTTCGGCGTGCTCGCCTCGCTGTTCCCCGGGCGGATCGACATGGGTCTCGGGCGCTCGGTCGGCTTCACCGACGGCATCCGCAGGGCGCTGGGCCGGGACAAGCAGGACGCCGACGACTTCGCGGGGCAGCTCGCCGAACTTCTCGGTTGGCTGGACGGCACCCAGCAGGCCCATCCCCAGGTGCACGCCCGGCCCGCCGAGGGGCTGCGCATACCCCCGTACGTCCTCGCGACCGGCGAGGGCGCGTCGATCGCCGCCGCGGCCGGGCTTCCCCTGGTGGTGGGTGACCTCCGCGGCCGGGAGAAGCTGCTGCACGCGATCGACGTCTACCGCAGGGAGTTCCGGCCCTCGGCCTGGACCCGGGAGCCCTACGTGGTCGTGGCGGGGACGATCGCCGTCGCAGGGACGGCCGAGGAGGCCAGGCGGCTCCTGGTCCCCGAGGCCTGGTCCATGGCGTACGCGCGCACCCACGGCACGTTCCCACCGCTCGCCCCGGCCGAGCGGATCGAGCAACTGGCGATGACCGAGAAGGAGCGGAGGCTGTTCGAGAGCGGGCTGCGCGGCCATCTCGCGGGCACGGAGGAGACCGTCGCGGCCGAACTCGAGCTGGTCGTCAAGGAGACGGGCGCGGACGAAGTGCTGGTCACCACGAGCACGTACGACCGTGAGGCGCTCGAGGACTCGCTGCGGCGGCTCGCGCGGACAGCGGGGCTGAGCGGGCCGGGCACCGCGCCTGCCGACGGGACCGCCGGCAGTGCGGAGTGACCGGGGTGTCGAGGGCTACCGCTACTCGAACCGCGCGGTGTCTCCCGCTCCGCGGCGTACGATCTCGAGTTCGCCGTTCGAGAAGTCGATGACCGTGGTCGGCTCGGTGCCGCAGTCGCCGGAGTCGAGCACGACGTCCACCACGTGGTCGAGGCGTTCCTTGATCTCCCAGCCCTGTGTCATCGGCTCCTCCTCGTCGGGCAGGAGCAGCGTGCTGGAGAGCAGCGGCTCACCGAGTTCGGCGAGGAGCGCCTGAGCGACGGCGTGGTCGGGAATCCGGACGCCGACGGTCTTCTTCTTCGGGTGCAGCAACTGCCGCGGCACCTCTTTGGTGGCGGGGAGGATGAAGGTGTAACTGCCGGGCGTCGCCGCCTTGATGGCCCGGAAGACGTCGTTGTCGATCTGCACGAACTGGCCCAGCTGTGCGAAGTTCTGGCACACCAGGGTGAAGTGGTGGCGATCGTCGAGGTTCCGGATCGACCGGATCCGCCCGATGCCGTCGCGACTGCCCAACTGGCAGCCCAGGGCGTAGCAGGAGTCCGTCGGGTACGCGACGAGCGCACCGGACCGGATGCTGTCGGCCACGCTGCTGACGGTGCGTCGCTGAGGATTCTCGGGGTGTACGTCGAAATACTTCGCCATCCGCCGAGTCTAAGGGCTCGGGGCGGTCCCGTTCGGCAACAGTCGGTACGGGCCGGAGCGACCGGGCAGCACCGCGCCCCCGGAGCCCGCCGAGGAGCTCCGGGGGCGCACGGCCCGCTGTCAGGCGCCGGACGCGTCCAGCATGGCGGCGCGCTCGACGACCTTGATCCGCTCGCGGCCCTGCTCCGCCCCGAGCGCCTGCTCATGGGCGTCGAGGCGGTGCCAGCCCTCGCGGGTGGTGTAGCGGACGCCGCGCTGCTCGAGGAATTCGACGACCGCATCGGGCTCGGGCTGCTCGGGGGCGGGCAGCCGTCCGGCGGTGTGGTCCTCCAGGAGGCAGGCGACCGTCTCGTTCGCGTCGCCCTTGGTGTGCCCGATCAGGCCGATCGGACCACGCTTGATCCACCCGGTGACGTACACCGAGGCCATCGGCTCCTCACCGCTCAGTACCCGTCCCGCGGCGTGCGGGACCGTACCGGAGGCCACGTCGAACGGCAGCTTCGGCAGCTCCTCCGAGTAGTAGCCGACCGCGCGGTAGACGCTCTGCACGTCCCAGTCGGTGAAGCTGCCCGTGCCCCGGACGTTGCCGGTGCCGTCCAGCTCGGTCCGCTCGGTACGCAGGGCGGCGACGCGGCCGTCCTCGCCCAGGACCTCCACCGGGGACTCGAAGAAGTGGAGGAACAGCTTGTGCGGACGGTCGCCCGCGTCCCGGATCGCCCAGTTCTCCAGCGTGGAGGCGACCATGTTGGCCTGCTTGTTCTCCCGCCGGGTCGCGATCGAGCCGTCGTCGTAGTCGATGTCCTCGGGGTTGACGATGACCTCGATGTTGGGGGAGTGGTCCAGCTCGCGCAGCTCCATCGGGCTGAACTTGGCCTGGGCCGGACCCCGCCGCCCGAAGACGTGCACCTCGAGCGCCCTGTTCGCCTTGAGGCCCTCGTACACATTCGCGGGGATCTCCGTCGGGAGCAGCTCGTCCGCCGTCTTGGCGAGCATGCGCGCCACGTCGAGGGCCACGTTGCCCACGCCCAGCACGGCGACCTTCTCGGCCTCCAGGGGCCAGGTGCGCGGCACCTCGGGGTGCCCGTCGTACCAGGCGACGAAGTCGGCGGCGCCGTAGGAGCCCTCGAGCTCGATCCCCGGTATGTCCAGGGCGCGGTCCGCGTCGGCGCCCGTGGAGAAGATCACCGCGTCGTAGAAGGTCCGCAGGTCGTCGAGGCCGATGTCGTTGGGGTAGTCGACGTTGCCGAACAGCCGCAGCTGCGGCTTGTCCAGGACCTGGTGCAGGGCCTTCACGATGCCCTTGATCCGCGGGTGGTCCGGGGCCACGCCATACCGGATCAGGCCGAAGGGGGCGGGCATGCGCTCGAACAGGTCGATCGATACACCCGGGTCCTGGGCGGCCTCGGACTTGAGCAGCGCGTCCGCTGCGTAGATTCCGGCAGGACCGGCTCCGACGATGGCGACGCGGACGGGGCGTGTCATGGAGTGTTGTTCCTTTGGGCGGCTGGTCAGGGGCAGGATGCTGCGGAGTAAGGCTTGGCTTACTACGCTCCGCCCCACGGTATGCCCTGCGCCTGAGCGACCCTGGAGCGGGGCAAGTGTGCAATTCGGATATAGATGTGTATATAGACACCAAAGGTGCGCGAATATGTGAGCGGAAATTACGTGAGCCCCATGGAGGCACCCGGACGCGACCCGTCCGCCGGTGTCCCCGCGTGCCCCGGACCATCCGGGGAGGCGTGAGGGGATGTGCGACGCAGGACTTCGACGAGAGGAGCACGTGTCATGCCGATCGAGGGCGAGTACGAGCCGAGTCCGACGCCGTGGGTGCGTGAGCAGGTCGAGCTCATCGAGAGTTCGGGCGGCACGCAGGGGACCACGTTGCGCGGCAAGCCCGTCATCCTCCTGACCACGCGCGGCGCCAGGAGCGGCAAACTCCGCAAGACGCCCCTGATGCGGGTCGAGCACGACGGCCGCTACGCCGCGGTCGCCTCTCTCGGCGGCGCCCCTAAGCACCCCGTCTGGTACCACAACGTGATCGCCGATCCCCACGTGGAGCTGCGGGACGGCACAGTGCGGCAGGACATGGTCGCCCGTGAGGTCACCGGCGAGGAGAAGGCCCTGTGGTGGGGCCGCGCCGTCGAGGCCTTCCCCGACTACGCCGACTACCAGACCAAGACCGACCGCGAGATCCCCGTGTTCGTCCTGGCGCCGGCCGGAGAGCGGTAGCGCCCCCGTCGCTCGGAGGGCATTCCCCGGGGCCGGGCGCCTACCAGGACAGTGCCCCGACCCGGGAGGCGATGCGTTCGCGGTCCCAGGCGCCGTCCGCGACCAGTACCCGATAGCGGCGGGTCATCGTCTCACCGGGTGCCAGGACCAGCTCGTCGTGGAAGGCGAACGACGGGGCCACGGCGGCGAACGGGGTGTTCCGCACGAACCAGTGCGCCGGATGAGTGCCGCCCGCGCCGGTGTGGTCGTTCTCGGGGGAGTGGACGAAGACGAGTGTGGCGTGGCCGTCGGCCCCGTCGTGCTCACCGCTGTAGGCCAGCCAGTCGGCCTGCTTCCCCATGAGCTCCGGGCCCTCGCCGTCCGGTGTGAGGATCCGCCCGTCGCGGAAGGCACGCGGCCCCCGCCAGAACAGGCCGGTGTACCCCGCGCCCGGACGGCCGTGCGTCGTCGGGCTGCCGAGGCGCAGCGGCTCCTCGCGCCGGTTGGTGACCGCGGACGACCACGTCAGCGCCCAGCTCCCGGTCGTCGCGTCGACATCGTGCACCTCGATGCGACGGGCCTCCTCGGCCCAGACCTCGCCGCTGTACGGATGCCAGGTCAGCCGCTCGGTGACGCGGGCCCTGCCGTCGTGCACCGACACCTCGTCGAATCCGCGGTGCGCCATCGAGCCGACGCGCTCCGGCAGGGCGAGATAGCCCTCGCCGTGCACATAGGTGTTGCCGCCCCACAGATTCTGTCCCGACAGGTGCGAGGCGGTCATCTGCAGACCCTTGTGCCAGCGGTGGTCGTTGGGGCGGTAGTCGGTCACCACCCGGCCGGACAGCGTCCGCAGGGGATGGATGTACGGTTTCGGCGCCTCCCAAGGGGATTCGGCCCGGTACACGTACCGCAGCAGTTCGACCCCGCTGCCGGCGACGGACACGGCGAGGTGGTCGCCGTGCACGTGGACGAGCCCCACGGTGCCCGTCATGCCGTGACCTCCGCGGATTCTGCCGGGGACCGGGGGGCCCAGCCGGGAGCGTCGCCGTGCAACGCGCCGTAGAAGGGATCGCCGGGACCGATCTCACCCGCCCGGACCGTGGCCCCGGTGAAGGCGGCCTTGTAGAGGGCTGTGACCAGTTCCAGGCTCTTGCGGCCGTCGGCGCCGCTGCTGCGGGGCCTGCGTCCGGCCCGCAGGTCCTCCAGCAGCCCGCGCAGCTGGGCCTCGTGCGAGCTGGGGACGTCCGCTCCGAAGTCCTGCCAGGAGGCCGCCTGCGCGGCAGGGACTCCCGGTGCGGGCGTGATCCGCCAGTCCGCGTTGCGATGCCCGTACAGATGGGTGAGCTCGACCGTGGCATGCTCGCAGTCGATGCGGATCCGGCTGACCTCGTCCGGGCTGAGCACGCTGTTCACGACCGTGGCCATCGCACCGCTCTCGAAGCGGATGAGCGCCGTGGAGACGTCCTCCGTCTCGACGTCGTGCACGAGCCGCCCCGCCATCGCGCGGATCTCCGTCCACGGGCCGAGCAGATCGAGCAGGAGATCCATCTGGTGGATGCCGTGCCCCATGGCGGGACCGCCGCCCTCGCTGCTCCAACTCCCGCGCCAGGGGACGGCGTAGTACGCCTCGTCGCGGTACCAGGTCGTCTGGCAGTGGGCCACCAGGGCCCTGCCCATCGCCTGTTCGGCCAGCAGTTCCCGCACATGGCGGGAGCCCGAACCGAATCGGTGCTGGAAGACGATCGCCGCGTACGGGCCGCCGTCCTCGGGGCCCTCGGCCGCCTCGATCGCGTCGAAGTCCTCCAGGGAAGGGCAGGGCGGCTTCTCGCACCACACCCAGGCTCCGGCCCGCAGCGCGGCAACGGTCTGATCGCGGTGGAACCGGGGCGGGGTGCAGAGCGTGACCAGGTCGGGCCGCTGTTCGGCCAGCATGGCGGACAGGTCCGTGTACGGGTGGGGGATGCCCGCATCCGCGCAGAACGCCTCGGCCGACGCCGCATCGACGTCGACCGCGGCGACTATCTCCAGCGGCTGTCCGGCGGCGAGCGCGGTCAGCGCCGGCAGATGGCTGCCCCGCGCGATCGCGCCCGTGCCGACGATCGCGACCCGGACCGGTCCCCGGTGTGAAGGACGGCTGGGCATGACGTACCCCCTGGAGGATCACCTGGCGGATGGCGAGCGCCCGATAGCAAGCGCTTTCTCTCCGGGGAAACCTAGGCTCCGCACGCGAGCCGGGTCAAGTGCCCGGCGCCGCGTACGTGGAGGTCAGGCCTTCAGCAGCCTGGGCAGCCGGGCGAGTTGCACCGCCTGCTGGAACGGGCCGCCGCCCTCGTGGTCGTTGAAGTCGTACACCTCGATCTCCTTGTCCGGGTGGGCGTACGCGTTGAAGGCGGCGAAGACCGTGGACGGCGGGCAGGTCTGATCCTCGAGGGCGACCGAGAACAGCGCGGGCGCCCGGCCGCGGGCGGCGAAGTGGACCCCGTCGAAGTAGGCCAGCGTGGCCCTCGCCTGTTCGGCGCGCCCCCGGTGCGTCTTGAGGTAGTTGCCGATCTCGCGGTAGGGGAGCCTGTCGGTCAGGCTGATCGCCCGGGGGAAGTCGCAGAGGAACGGGACGTCGGGTGCGACGGCCGCCAGGTCGGGTATCAGCCCGCCGACCGCGAGGGCGAGCCCGCCGCCCTGGCTCGCGCCGATCGCGGCGGTGCGGGTCGCGTCCGTCAGCGGGTGCGAGCGGGCCGCCTCCACGGCACGTACCGCGTCCGTGATCAGCCGCCGGTAGTAGTACGCCTCGGGGTCCTCGATGCCCCGGGTCATGAACCCCGGCAAGGACGGCCCGCTCCCCACGGGGTCGGCCGTGTCGCCCGGAGCCCAGCCGCTTCCCTGGCCCCGGGTGTCCATCACGAAGTGGGCCATGCCGGCCGATGCCCAGAGCAGGTACGAATGCGGCAGCCCGCGCCCGCCCCCGTACCCGATGAACTCCACGACCAGGGGCAGCGGTCGCGTGGTGCCCGCCGGCATGACGAGCCAGCCCCGGACCGGATGTCCGCCGAAGCCGGCGAACGTCACGTCGAACACATCGACCGTGGTCAGACCGGTGTCGGTGAGCAGTTCGAATCGGGCATCGAGGTCGTGGGTTCCGGCCTCGTCGAGGGTGGCCGACCAGAAGGCGTCGAAATCGGCCGGCTCCGCCGACCCGCTGGTGTAGGTGCGCAGTTCGTCCAGGGGCAGATCGAACAGGGCCATGCGGAACCGCCTTTGTCGCGAAGTCGATAGGGATGATCACACCGTACGACCGGCGGGGCATCAGTCAAAGAACTTCTTGTGTCCACAACGGGCGCAGCGCGGCGCCGGGTTTCGGTACGCAGAACGGCACCGCGTCGCACGGTCCACGAGGCGGGGGAGCGGCTCCAGGGCGCCATCGCCGTCGCGCGCACTGCAGGGCCGCGACACAGGCGCCGGCCTGCCGTCAACGCGGAAATCGCGTTGCCCGACCGGCCGGCGCCTGCCACGCTTCCGCCATGTCCGATTCAGAAAACCGCAGTTCGCACCAGGTGGCAGCGCTCTTCTCACACGGTCGCCTGACGGCGATCCCCCGGAAGGTGGCCCGCCGCCAGCAGCTGCTGGTCCACCTCGCCGACACACTCTTCGAGCGCGACCGCGCCTACACCGAGCGCGAGGTCAACGACGCGCTCCTCACCGTGCACGAGGACTGCTCGGCCCTGCGCCGCTATCTGGTGGTCGCCGGGCTGCTGGTCCGCCCGAAGGACGGCAGCAACTACCGACGGGGCCGCTGAGGGCCGTACCGGGTCACGGCCGGCTGTCCGGCAGGTGGGATGATCTCCCCATGGGGAGATGTTCGGGCACGTGCGCCCGGTGTGAGAGACATCGTCGGCTGAGGGGCGGGACCTGCCGCAGGTGCCGG
The DNA here is from genome assembly GCF_042796085.1 of Streptomyces sp. NPDC056452. NCBI lineage: Bacteria > Bacillati > Actinomycetota > Actinomycetes > Kitasatosporales > Streptomycetaceae > Streptomyces > Streptomyces sp. NPDC056452. The sequence continues at coordinate 81,017 of NZ_JBHTRI010000032.1, read as the reverse complement.
TCCGCGGAACACCGGGCGGACCGGGCGGAGGCGGCTGCGGACGTCGGCGAAACCGCTGTGGAGCTGGGCGCCCTGGGGGCGTTGGGGCGCATGTTCCGCGCCGTCCTGCGGGCTCTGGTCGACTGACGGGCCGGGATTCCGGGCTCAGTTGAGGGTGTCGGGGTCCGGGCCCGTGCGCATGCCCCGGTCGAGACCGGCGATCGCGTCCATGTCCGCGGGCGAGAGCTCGAAGTCGAAGACGTCGATGTTGTCCCGGATGCGGGCGGGCGTGACCGACTTGGGGATCACGACGTTGCCGAGCTGGAGGTGCCAGCGCAGGACCACCTGGGCGGGCGACTTCCCGTGGCGCGCGGCGATCGCGACCAGTGCGCTGTCGTCCAGCAGCGCGCCCTGCGCCAGGGGGCTCCACGCCTCGGTGGCGATGCCGTGCTCGGCGTGCAGGGTGCGCAGTTCCTCCTGCTGAAGGCCCGGGTGCAGCTCGATCTGGTTCACGGCCGGGACGAGGGAGCCGGCGTCGATCAGGCGGCGCAGGTGGGCGGGCTGGAAGTTGGACACCCCGGCGGCCCGGATCCGGCTGTCGGCCAGCAGCTTCTCCAGGGCACGCCAGCTGTCCGGGTAGAGGTCGCGGGCGGGCGTGGGCCAGTGGATGAGGTAGAGGTCCACATAGTCGAGGCCGAGCTTGGCCAGGCTGGCGTCGAAGGCGGCGAGTGCCGAGTCGTACCCCTGGTCGGCGTTCCACAGCTTCGTGGTGACGAACAGTTCCTCACGCGGGATCCCGGAGGTGGCCAGGGCGCGACCCACGCCCGCCTCGTTCCCGTACACGGCGGCGGTGTCGATGGAGCGGTAGCCCGCGTCGAGCGCGCCGGACACCGCTGCGGCGGTCTCGTCGTCGGGGACCTGGAAGACGCCGAAGCCGAGCTGCGGAATCGTGATGCCGTTGTTGAGGGTGACGCTGGGGACCGTGGACATGGGAGACCTTCCTGAGGTGCCGGACCGGGCCGGACTTTGTCGTGCTGCGTACGATGATTACTGGCGTCGACAATAATTGCATACGCGGGTTAATGGCAAGCGCGGGCAAGTCGACGGGGTTCCTGGGCGTCCTGGACGCACGGTAGGAGCCACCGCGACGCGGCGCACGCGGCCCGGGACCGTTCGGGCAGGGGCCATGTGCTGAACTGTCCGGGAAACACCGGATCCAGGAGCACCCTTGAACAGCTATCGCCACCCCGGCCTCGTCCTCACCGACCGACGGTTCACGGTCCCTCTCGACCACGAGGATCCCGGCGGCGAGACGATCGAGATCTTCGGCCGGGAGGTCGTGGCGGGCGCCAAGTCGGACGAGGACCTGCCCTGGCTGGTGTACCTGGAGGGCGGTCCCGGCTTCGGCGCCCGCAGGTTCATCGGTACGGAGGCATGGCTGGGGCGGGCGGTGCGGGAGTTCCGCGTGCTGCTCCTCGACCAGCGCGGTACGGGGCTCTCCACCCCGGCCAACCGGCAGACCCTTCCGTTGCGCGGGGGGCCGCGCGAGCAGGCCGACTACCTGGCGCACTTCCGCTCCGACAGCATCGTCAGGGACTGCGAACTCATCCGCCCCCGACTCACCGGCGGCGCGCCCTGGACCGTTCTGGGCCAGTCCTTCGGCGGCTTCTGCGCCGTCCGGTACCTGTCCGCCGCCCCTGAAGGGCTCAAGGCCGTCCTGATCACCGGCGGGCTGCCCTCCCTGGACGCCCATGCCGATGACGTCTACCGGGCCGCGTATCCGCGGATCGAGCGGAAAGTCGCGGCACACTACGCCCGCTACCCGCAGGACATCGACCGCGCCCGCGCGATCGCCGCATACCTCTCCGAGCACCGCCCCACGAGCGGCGGGCACCGCCTGACACCCGAGGGGTTCCAGTCCCTCGGCATCCTGCTGGGCGGCGGGAACGGCAGCCACCAGCTCCACCACCTCCTGGAGAACGCCTTCGTCGGCGGCCCGCACGGCATCGAACTCTCCGACACCTTCCAGGAAGCCATGCGCGCGGCCACGTCGTTCGCGGGCCACCCGCTGTACGCCGTCATGCACGAGGCGATCTACGGGCAGGGCGGCCGGCCGACCGGCTGGGCCGCCGAACGCGTCCGAGCCGAATTCCCGCAGTTCGACGCCGCGTCGGTCGGCGACGGACCCGTGATCTTCACCGGCGAGAGCATCCACCCCTGGCACTTCGAGGTCGATCCCGCGCTGCGGCCGCTGCGCGAGACGGCCGAGCTGCTCGCCGCCCGGACCGACTGGCCCGCCCTGTACGACACCGAGCGGCTCGCGGCCAACGAGGTGCCCGCCGCCGCGGCGGTCTACCACGACGACATGTACGTGGACACGGAGCACGCGCTGCGCACGGCTGCCGCGATCCGCGGCCTCCGCACCTGGGTGACCAGTGAGTTCGAGCACGACGGCCTGCGGGCGGGAGGGTCACGCGTCCTGGACCGGCTGCTCGCACTCGTCCGGGGCGAGAGCGACCGGTAGCCCCCGCCCGCGGGCAGGTCAGCGCTGCAGGGCGTCCAGCGTCGTGTCCAGGTCGGCCGCGGTGCGCGGCGCACGGTTGTGCGGGAGCTTGGACAGCGCCGCCGCCATGCCGCAGGTGTTGGTCACCGCGGAGAAGACGAGACCGGAACCGATGCCCGCCGACAGCCAGCGCGCCGCCGGGAAGCGCCTGCCCGCGAGCAGACCGGCCACCACAAGGGAACCGGCGGCGAGCCGCACCTGGCGCTCCATGGGCCAGGTGGCGCGGCCGCCCTCCGGGCGGTCCAGGCCGTGCCCGTCGCCCGCCCATGCGGACGTGCCGCCGGTCAGCGTGACTGCCTCGATGTCGGCCCGGGCGAGGACCTCGCAGGCCTTCGTGGAGCGGACACCGGATGCGCACACCACCAGCAGGGAGCCGCGGGCCGAGGCGGACTTGAGTGCGGGTACCGCCTCGCCGAGCCGGTCGAGCGGAATGTTCAGGGCGCCTGGGACATGCCCCGAGGCGTACTCACCGGGCGCCCGCACGTCGATGACGGTGAACTCCTCCAGCCGGGCTGCGGCCTGGGCGGGGGAGAGGGAAGCGGGACTGGTCACGAGCGGGTTCCTTTCGTTCGTTCACCGGGGCGCGGAGAGCGGCGGGGCCTCACTCACCCCGCGCGACAGAATACCCACCGGGGTATGGCGGGCAGGGGTGGCTCGACACGACCTGGCTCGGTCGGGCAAGCGGCTCCCCCGACTCACCCTGCCCTGATCCGTTCCCGGAATGCACCAGGTCGCGGCCGTCCGTGGACTGCCTGCCGGGTGTAACGCGGGAGGGCGATGCCCTCTTCCCGACGGGGACGGATTCCCCAGCCGATTGACAAAGCCGTTTGCTGATTCTGCAATGGAGTCATGAAGGAACAGAGCCAGGACGACCCCGAACTCGATGCCGTACTCACCGGAGTGGGCCCCCGGCTGCGCCGGCTCCGCAAGGACCGGGGGGTGACGCTCGCCGCGCTCTCCGAGGCCACAGGAATCTCCGTGTCCACCCTGTCGCGGCTGGAGTCCGGGGGTCGGCGCCCCAGTCTCGAGCTGCTGCTTCCCATCGCCCGCGCCCACGAGGTGCCGCTCGACGATCTCGTGGGGGCGCCGCCCGTGGGCGATCCGCGGGTCAGGGCGAAGCCCATCGTGCACGGCTCGAAGACCTCCCTGCCCCTGACCGGCCGGCCCGGCGGTCTCCAGGCCTACAAGGTCATTCAGGAGGCGCCCTGCACGGAGGAGCCCGAGCAGCGCACCCATGAGGGGTACGAGTGGCTCTACGTGCTCAACGGGCGGCTGCGGCTCAAGCTCGCCGAGCACGACCTGGTCCTGGTGCCCGGAGAGGCGGCGGAGTTCGACACCCGGTTGCCGCACTGGTTCGGACCCGTGGGCGACGAGCCGGTCGAGTTTCTCAGCCTCTTCGGGCCGCAGGGTGAGCGCATGCATGTCAGGGCGAAACCCAAGCGTGCGTGAAGGAGCTGTCGCCGACCGGTGCCGGGTGTTCCCAGACGGGCAAGCAACCGCTTAGTATGCGCCGGAGCAGTGGTAATGCCGACAGTGTTGTGGAGGCCCCTCATGCAGGCATGGCGAGTGCACCGGAACGGCGAGCCGAGCGAGGTGATGGAGCTCGAAGAGACGGACCGGCCCAGTCCCGGACCGGGGCAGGTGCTGCTCGAGGTGCGCGCGGCGAACATCAACTTCCCCGATGCGCTGCTCTGCCGCGGCCAGTACCAGGTCAGGCCCCCGCTGCCGTTCACCCCGGGTGTGGAGATCTGCGGCAAGACGGAGGACGGGCGCCGTGTCCTCGCCACCCCCGCTCTCCCGAACGGCGGCTTCGCCGACTACGTCGTCGCGGACGAGGCCGCCCTGCTGCCCGCCCCTGACGCCCTGGACGACGCGGAAGCCGCCGCACTGCACATCGGGTACCAGACCGGCTGGTTCGGACTCCACCGCCGCGCGCACCTGCAGGCGGGCGAGACGCTGCTCGTGCACGCGGCGGCGGGTGGCGTCGGCAGCGCCGCCGTCCAGCTCGGCAAGGCGGCCGGCGCCACGGTCATCGGAGTGGTCGGCGGACCTGAGAAGGCCGAGATCGCCCGTGGACTCGGCTGCGACCTGGTCATCGACCGGCGGAGCGAGGACATAGTCGCCGCGGTGAAGGAAGCCACCGCGGGACGCGGCGCGGATGTCGTCTACGACCCCGTCGGCGGCGACGCCTACGCCAAGTCCGTGAAGTGCATCGCCTTCGAAGGCCGCGTCGTCGTCGTCGGATTCGCGAGCGGCGCCATCCCCACCCCGGGCCTCAACCACGCCCTGGTGAAGAACTACTCGATCGTCGGGCTCCACTGGGGCCTGTACAACACCAAGGACCCGGCCGCGGTCCGCGCCTGCCACGACGAGCTCACCAAGCTGGCCGCACAGGGCGTCGTCAAGCCCCTGGTCAGTGAGCGGCTCCCGATGGCCGAGGCCGCGCGCGGCGTCCAGTGTGTCGCCGACGGCACGAGCACAGGCCGCATAGTAGTCCTGCCGGCAGGAGGTGCCCGATGACCACCATCGACGCAGCAGAGATCCGTCGGCGTACGCAGGAACTGCTCGCCGCCCATCCGCCGGCCACGACGGACCGTACCGACTTCCTCAAGGCACGCTTCGACGCCGGTCTCGCGTGGGTGCACTACCCCGTCGGCCTCGGCGGACTCGACGCGTCGCGCTCCCTGCAGCCCGTCGCCGACGCCGAACTCGCCGCCGCGGACGCCCCCGACAACGATCCGCGGCGCATCGGCATCGGCCTCGGCATGGCGGCGCCGACGATCCTCGGCTACGGCACCGACGAACAGAAGCAGCGCTTCCTGCGCCCCCTGTGGGTCGGCGAGGAGGTGTGGTGCCAGCTCTTCAGTGAGCCGGGCGCCGGATCGGACCTGGCGGCCCTCGGCACGCGCGCCGTCCGTGACGGCGAGGACTGGGTGGTCGACGGGCAGAAGGTCTGGACATCCAGCGCCCATGTGGCCCGCTGGGCGATCCTCATCGCCCGCACCGACCCAGACGTGCCCAAGCACCGGGGCATCAGCTACTTCATCTGCGACATGACCGACCCCGGCGTCGAGGTGCGGCCGCTGCGCCAGATCACCGGCGAGGCGGAGTTCAACGAGGTCTTCCTCACCGGGGTCCGCATCCCCGACAGCAGGCGCCTCGGCCCGGTGGGTGAAGGCTGGAAGGTCGCCCAGACCACCCTGATGAACGAGCGCGTCTCGATCGGCGGAGCCCGTATCCCGCGCGAGGGCGGCATGATCGGCACGGTCGCGAGGACCTGGCGCGAACGCCCCGAGCTGCGCACCCACGACCTCCACCAGCGACTGCTCACGCTCTGGGTCGAGGCCGAGGTCGCCAGGCTCACCGGCGAACGGCTGCGCCAGCAGCTCGTCGCCGGGCAGCCGGGCCCCGAAGGATCCGGCATGAAGCTCGCCTTCGCCCGCCTCAACCAGGAGATCAGCGGCCTGGAGGTCGAACTGCTCGGCGACGAAGGCCTGTTGTACAGCGACTGGACCATGCGCCGCCCGGAGCTCGTCGACTTCACCGGACGCGACGCCGGCTACCGCTATCTGCGCTCCAAGGGCAACTCCATCGAGGGCGGCACGAGCGAGGTCCTGCTCAACATCGTCGCCGAGCGCGTCCTCGGTCTGCCTGTCGAACCGCGCAACGACAAGGATGTCGCCTGGAAGGATCTCTCCCGATGACCGCACAGACCGAAGCAGCCCACGCTCCCGACCTGCTCTACTCGGAGACCGAGGAGGACCTGAGGTCGGCCGTGCGCTCGCTGCTCGCCGACCGGGCCGACGCGCCGATGGTCATCGCCGGTATCGAGTCCGACACGCCGTACGACCTGCGGCTGTGGGAATCGCTTGCCGCCGGCATCGGGGCAGCGGGACTGCTGGTGCCGGAGAAACTCGGCGGACAGGGGGCCTCCCACCGCGAAGCCGCCGTGGTCCTGGAGGAACTCGGCCGCAGCGTCGCCCCCGCCCCGTATCTGACCAGCGCCGTCGTAGCCACGGAGATCCTCCTCGCGCTCGACACGCAGGACGGTCCGGTGGGTGAACTGCTCGGCGACCTGGCGGCCGGCCGCAAGGTCGCCGTCCTCGCCCTGCCGTTCGCCACGCCCGCCGCCGATGCCGCCGCCGCGATGACCGGCACCCTCGACCGGACGGTGACCGGTGTCGCCGAGGCGGTGGCCGCCGATGTGCTGCTGGTTCCCACCGCCGAGGGGCTGTACGCCGTCGACAGGGCCGGTGACGGCGTCACCGTCGAGTCGCTCGTTCCGCTCGACCTCACCCGTCCACTCGCCACGGTCACCCTGGCCGGGGCTGCCGGTACCCGACTTGCCGAGGCCGGGCCCGCGGCCCTCGCCGTGGAGAGGGGGCTGCTGTCCGGAGCCGGACTCCTCGCCTCCGAGCAGCTCGGCATCGCCGAGTGGTGCCTGACCGAGACGGTCCGCCACACCCGCGAACGCCACCAGTTCAACCGGCCGGTGGGCTCGTTCCAGTCTCTCAAGCACCGGATGGCGCAGCTCTGGCTGGAGGTCGTCTCCGCGCGCGCGGCGGCCCGCAACGCCGCGGACGCGCTGGCGGCCGGCAGCCCCGATGCGCCGCTCGCGGTGGCCGTGGCCCAGGCCTACTGCTCGAAGGTCGCGGTGCACGCGGCTGAGGAGTGCGTCCAGCTGCACGGCGGGATCGGGATGACCTGGGAGCACCCGGCACACCTCTACCTGAAGCGGGCCAAGGCCGACTCGATCGCGTACGGCACGGCGGGGCGCCACCGCGAGGCCGTCGCCGAGCTGGTGGAGCTGGCCGCGCCGTAGGGCCTCTCGTCCGGTTCGCACCAGGAGTGGGGGCGTCCGGATCACACCAGGAGCGGGGGTACGTGCTCACGTACCCCCGCTCCGTCGTGCCCGGCCCAGGTCTCCACCTGCCCCGATCGCCTGGGTAACAGCAGACGCAGCGCAGTCGACGGGCGGACGACGACGGGTCCAACTCTTGGCAGGTACCTGCCGTTCGAGTCGCTCGCGGCCCCATACTCGTCGCGTCCACCCGCCCGCTCTGCCCGCTCACCGCTTCAGGGAGACCCCATGGCACACCTGACCCGCCGCAGAGTCGTCACCACAGCCCTGGCCACCGCCGCCGCGGGCGCCTTCATCCCCGCCCAGTCGGCAGCAGCGGCGCCGGCCGTCCCCGCCGGCCGCCCCCACGGCCCGCGTCCCCTGACCCAGGCCCACGCGCACAACGACTACCTGCACCCGCGTCCCCTCCACGACGCGCTCGCGCACGGGTTCACCAGCGTCGAGGCTGACATCTTCCTCGTCGACGGCGAACTCCTCGTCGCCCACGAGGAGGCCGGCCTCGACCCCACCCGCACCCTCACCTCGCTCTACCTCGACCCGCTGCTGGCCCGGGTCAGGGCGAATCACGGCTCGGTGTACGCCGGATACCGCCCCCCGCTGCAGCTGCTGATCGACATCAAGACCAACGGCGCCGCCACCTACCTCGCACTCGACGCGGTGCTCCGGCGCTACCGGCAGATCCTCACCCGCTTCAGCCACGGCAGGGTCCGCACCGGAGCGGTGACGCCCGTCATCTCGGGCGACCGCGCCGCTCGCGTACCGATGGAGGCGCAGAGCACGCGCTACGCCTTCTACGACGGCCGGCTCGACGACCTGGGCACCGCGGCCCCCGCCTCCTTCATCCCGCTCATCAGCAGCAACTGGACCCAGAGTTTCAGCTGGCTGGGCACCGGCCCCTTCCCCGCCGCCGAACGGGACAGGCTGCGCACCCTCGTCTCCACCGCCCGCGCGAGCGGTCAGCGGGTCCGGTTCTGGGCCACGCCCGACCTGGCGGGGCCGGAGCGCGACGCCGTGTGGACGGAGCTCCTCGCCGCCGGCGTCGACCATCTGAACAGCGACGACCTGGCGGGGCTCGAAGCCTTTCTCCGCCACCGTGACCGGGACCGCCGCACCGGCCACTGACCGCTTCTCGGAAGGCGGCTCCGGTCACCCTGCGTCAACACCCGTTCGGCGGACACGCCAGTCCGCCGGATGGCCCCTCCGCTGCGCCACACTGGCGGCCGAATGCCGCAATTCCGGCGCGGCGGAGGAGGTTGGCCATGGCCATTTCGATCTCACTGGTGCTGCTCCTGCTGATCCTTGCAGTGATCTTCCTGCGCAACGGAGGACTCAAGGTCTCGCACGCGATCGTCTGCGCCCTGCTCGGCTTCTTCCTCGCGGGTACGAGCATGGCGCCCACCATCCACGAGGGGATCGCCGCCACCGCGAACGTCGTCAGCGGTCTGAAGCCCTGACCCCACGCACCGTCCGGGTGCGGGAGAATGGCGGCTGATCGTGGCAGAGCGCCGCACCGGACCAGTGAGGGAACGCAGCAATGTCCTTTCCGCCACCCGGACGGCAATCGGGCGCCGCCCACCACGAGTACTGCAACACGGCCCTCTGCTGCCGCTGCCAGCAGCGGCAGTGGACGACGAAGCTGGGCGACGAACGCCTCTGCGGTCCCTGCGCCTCCTGCTGCCGTGACTGCGGCCGCGCTCCCGCCCCCCACCTGGACGGGCTCGACGACGGCCTCTGCGCCGAGTGCCGCGGTATGTGCGGCCGGTGCCAGCGACAGCTGCCCCTCGCCGGCCCCTGTGTATGCCGCAAGTGGCGCGAGCGGGCCGGCGCCGACCCGGTGAACTACATCCTGCAGGCACTCCCGCAACCGCTGGTCCAGGCACTCGGCCACCGCACCCCGCAGTCCGTCCACGAACTGATCCACCGGGAACTCGCCCGGCGGACCCCCGACCAGCTCCTGGACCGCCTCGAGCGCCGGTGGAACGTCCGCTGGGCGCACGCCCTCCAGGAGAAGGACGAGGACGGCCGGCGCCGCTGGACCGCGCAGGAGGTCGCCGAAGCGCTGCTGAGCCCGGGCCACTGCACGAACCCGCAGTGCGAGGACGGCTACATGGTCACCACCGACACGCCGTGCGGACAGTGCCTGCGCCCCACGCACCGGTTCGTCACCTCCGTGGCCGACCGCACCTCGACCTCGGCCCATGCGAGGGAGACCGCTGCCCAGATCAGACGCGCGCTCCTGGAAGGCCGCTCGACCAAGCCCGGCAAGCCGCGTCCGCCGCGCTGACGCGCCGGTTTCCTCAGGCCTCCGCCCGGACCGAGGCCGCGACGTCCTTGTCCAGAGCGGTCCGCACCAGAGCTGCGGCGAGCACTGCGGGATCCCGGCCCTTCGCCAGCCGTGCCAGCCCGGCCGGCGAGGTGGGCAGGCCCAGCCGCTCGGCGCCCTGGAGCGCCTTCGCGTCGAGGTAGGGGGCCGTCTCCGGCCACACCGTCTGCACCTCGCGCAGGAAGATGTCCGCCCCCGTGGGACCCACCCCGGGAAAGCGCTGCAGCATGGTGCGGAGAGCGCCGGTGTCACCATCGGCGTCCCGGCGGAGGCGACGCAGATCTCCGCCGTGACCGGTGAGCAGCAGGACGGCACCGTCCCCGAGCTGGGTCGCCGTCCGCTCGTCGTAGCGGCGGTACCCGCCCTCGCCCAACGCGTCGACACGCTGCTGCCACGTCGCGTCCGCCATCCGGCGCGGGGTGCGCATCCCGTGCGCGTACAGCGCCCGGGCCGCGGCCACCGCCACCGAGGCGCGGATACGGGCGCTCAGCAGGTCGCTCAACACGAGGAGCCGGTACAGGGGCTGAGGGGTGTCGCGCAGCCGGATACCCGCCTCGTCCGCGTACGTGGTGCCATGCAGTTCCAGCAGAGCGTCCAGCGTCGCGCGGTCACTCATGTGAAGCCGAAGATGCGCGCGATGAAGTACCCGGCGACGACGGCGGAGCCGAGCAGCACCACTGCGGCCCAGAACGCTGGATGCTCCCAGATGCCGCCGTCCGCACGTTCGACGTGTGCTTCGCTGATGCACCCTTCACCGGGCGGCGTTTCGCCCGGGGGCATGCGGGTGCGCGCGGATGCCAGGGAGACCGGGGGAGTGTGTGAGATAGCCATACCTCCACGATCCCCCCGCAGTGCCCGCCCCGCATCGCAGGTCCTGGAGGGGCGCGGGTACCTCCGTACGGAGTCTGCCTGCCCTCCGAAGCGCTGCGGCACCCCGGTTCGGGGCACCGTCAAGGAATGCCTGGAGTAACTGCGCCCGCGCCCGTCATCAAACTCGTGCAGCGCACCACCGAGCCCGCCGCGGCGCAGCTGCTGCGGTCCACCGCCGCGGCCGTCATCGCCTTCGCCGTGGCCGAGGCGGTTCTGCCAGAGCCCCATCCGGCGCCACTGACCGCTCCGCTCACGGCTCTGCTCGTGGTGCAGGTGACGCTCTACGCCACGCTCACCACCGGGATCCGACGGGTGAACTCGGTGGTCGTCGGAGTGCTGATCGCCAGCGGCTTCAGCTCCCTGGTGGGGCTGAGCTGGTGGAGTCTGGGCCTGACGATCTTCACTTCGCTGCTGATCGGGCGCTTCGTCCGCGTGAACGAGTTCGTACCCGAGGTGGCCATCAGCGCGATGCTCGTTCTCGGCGTCGCACAGGTCGCCGACACCGCCTGGGAGCGGGTGTTCGAGACGCTCATCGGGGCAGGGGTCGGACTCCTGTTCAATCTCCTGTTCGCGCCGCCCGTCTGGGTCGAGACGGCGGGCGTCTCCATCGGCGGCCTGGGGGAGCGGATGGGCAGCATGTTCAGGGCACTGGGCGAGGAGATCGGCGGAAACCACCCCGTGCCGGAGGCCGCAGCACGCCTGCACGAAGCACGCAGGCTGGACCACGACATCGTGGAGGTGGACGCCTCGCTGCGGCAGGCCGAGGAGAGCTTGATGCTCAACCCCCGGGTACGGCAGGGGATGCTGTACCGCGTGGTGCTGCGCACCGGACTCGACACCCTGGAGATCTGCGCCGTGGTGCTCCGTGTGCTGACCCGCACCCTGACCGACCTGGCCAAGGCGCGCACGGACGAGTCACTCTTCCCCGAGGACGTCGCCGTTTCCCTGCGTGAGTTGTTCGGACACATGTCGGACGCGATCGAGGGCTTCGCGGTCATGATCACGACCCCGATCGCCGCCAGCGGGGAGGAGGCCGAGGAGCGCCTCGCCGAGGCACTCGACCGCAGTCGCACGACCCGCGACCGGGTGGCGGACCTGCTGCTCGAGGACGTTCAGGAGTACCCGAGGCAGTGGCAGCTGCACGGAGCCCTGCTCGCCGAGATCGACCGCATCCTCGACGAACTCGACATCGGCAAGCGCACGGAACGCCTCGGTGAGGAGCTCGACCGCCACTCCGCGGAAATGCACGAGCGTCATCCCCGTATCCAGTCGGTGCTCCGCCGACTGCGCGGGGCGACGCAGACCAGGCCGCGGGCGGAGGTCTGAGGGGCCTCAGCTTTCCCCGTCCTCGCAGACCTCGGCCAGCCGGTTGAGCATGGCTCGGTGGCGCAGTTGGATGACTACATCGAGGGCCGCGTTGTGCAGCGCGGCGCCCGCGCCCCGCAAGGGGTGCTCGTCGACGATCAGCAGGGTGTCGTCGCCCCACGGGCGGACATCGAACGCGACCCGCGCCGTGCCCAGATGTCCGCTGTCAATCTCGAGTTCCAGGACCCGCGGCGCTTCGCATCGGCGTACGACCGTTTCGTTGTCCAGCTCGAAGGGTCCGATTCGGACCCGGTACGCGATGGTGGAACCGACTTCCGGCCACCGGCCCTTCGCGGGATGGGAGTCGGCTGTGCCGACCACCCACCGGTCGTAGCGCTCCCCGTCGGACAGGACCGCCCAGACCGCTTCCGTGCTCCGCCTGATCAATTTGTGCCGTACAGCCATGAGCTCCTCCCGGCTTCTGGCGTGCGGTCGTCCCTACCCGCACTCCCAGCGTAGGTCGGCCCGCCCGGTCCGGCCTTCTCGCTCGGCGAGGCGGGGCCGGGAGCCGTCGTCGGCGGCACGCCCTACGCCATACGGGTGAACAGGCTCGGGCCCTGTCTCGCTCGGCCGGCAGGCCGCTGCCTGCCACGACGAGCTCACCCCGGCCGGGAGGCGGGGGCATCCGTATCGCGGTTCGTGCGGCGCCGGTGGCTGGTGTCGCACCACGGGTACATCCGGCTCCGCCGGCAGGTGCAGACGGCGACGACGAACCGGTTCGACACGGCCACGCGGCCGTCGGCACACATGACTTCCACGGGCCCTTCGACGAGCAGAGGGCCTTCGTCGTCGACAGAGATCCTGCGGGGACGTTCAGGGGTGTTCGGCACGGATGACCACCAATTCCTCGGTCGTGTCGTTCCGGCCCACCAGGCCCGACTCCCTCAGCCAACGGAGTCTGGACCGCAGCACGGGCCCGAGGGGTACGCGGGCACGGTCGCGCACCTGCGCGTGCAGGCCGGCGTCCGACAGGCGGCGCAGGGTCGCGTCGCTGTCGCACAGGCCGGAGTGGACCATCAGCAGGCGACCGCCGGCACGCAGCGCCGCCGGAGCCGCGGCGCAGACACGGTCGAGGACCGCGCGCCCGTCGCACCCGGCGTCCCATGCCTGCGCGGAACCGCGATCCGGTAGCCGGCCGATGGGGGACGGGACGTAGGGCGGATTGCAGATCACCAGGTCGTAGGACCTGCCGGGCAGTGCGGACAGGAGGTCGCTGCGCTGCACGGTCATGCGGCGACGGTGCAGCAGCGCGTTGAGCCGCGCGGTCGCCACGGCCCGCCACGCGATGTCCACGGCGGTCACCCGCGCCCCCAGCTGTGCCGCGTGCAGGGCGAGCGCGCCACTGCCCGTGCCGAGGTCCAGGACGTCGGTGCCGGGGCCGATCTCCTCCTGGTCCAGTGCCGCCATGAGGAGGCGTGTGTCGTGCTGCGGCGCGTACACGCCGGGGAGTGTCAGCAGCCGGGCCGGACGCATCGGCTTCTCGGTCAGTTCTGCGGACATTCCGAACCCCTTGCCTTCGTGGAACGACTCGGTGGATCCCGCTCCATGTCTCCGCGGATCCCTGTGAGGGAGCGGCTGGATCACACCTTCCAGTCCGCCAGCAGCCGGTCCGCGAGCCGGTCCTCGAGACAGGAGGTCGCGGTGACACCGAAGGCGATGTCGGCCGCCAGTTCCGGTTCGTCGTCGAGCAGCCCGCCGATGACGTCACGGCGCACCACTTGCTCGTGGACCGCGTCCGCCTCGACGTGTTCCGTGTAGAAGAACTCCGCGGCAGGCCCCGCACCCGTTCTCTTCATGGCGTGGGCCAGACGCCGGGAAGCGGGTGAGGAGGTGATCTCGACCGCGGCGAAATGCCCCACCAGGGCCCCGCGCAGCCGCCGGTGCAGGCCGAAGAGCGACATCAGGTTCACCAGGGCCAGCATCTCTGCGCAGCCGTCGTCCAGATACCGGCCGTAGGTGCTGTCGAGACCCAGATCGGTCATGAGGTCGGCGAAGAGCCGGGCGTGGACGCGGTCCGCACGTCCGCCTCCGAACTCGTCGTACTCGATCGCGGCCATGCCAGCCTTGGCCCGTCCGCTCAGCCGTGGCAGCACCCAGGCGTGCGGGTCGGCCTCCTTGAGGTGGTAGAGGGAGCGCTGCACCGCGTAGGCCCGCATGTGCCGCAGCTCGCCCCGGTCCTGCAGGAACCAGGAGACCCCGGTCCCGTGGACCGGTTCCACCAGCAGCCCGGCCAGTACCTCGTCGAGATCGGCCGTTCCTGTGGCGTCACGGCGCAGCGCCGCGAGGAAACGGTCCTCCAGCTCGGCGCGGACGGTGAGCAGACCCGGATCCCACTCCAGCTCCGGCCGCACGCCGGCGAAGCCCCGGTAGTGCAGCTCGTAGCAGACGTACAGAGCCAGATGCAGATCCTCGCCGTACGGATCGGTGTCCCCGGCGGAGCCGGGATCCGGCAGAGGCGCGTCACCGCGCAGAAAGCCGACCACGCCCGCCGACACCGGGCCACGCGTTCGCGGAAGAGAGGGTCCAGTGCGTTGATCGGACATGGGCACCTCCTGCCCCGTCACCTACGGAAACCACACAGGCATCATGATCGACTGTACGCCGGAGGTCCCGCCGCAGCCTTCCGGCGCATGCCGGGCCCGCCCGTCAGGCAGACAATCGGGGAAGGAACGGGAACCCCGTCCCGCTCGAAGGAGCACGCATGTGCGCTGACCGGGATCTCCACGGCGGCGATCCGCCGGACGGTGACGCCGCGGACGAAGTGGACCGCAAGGTCCGGTACGCGCTGGACCGGCTGACGCTGCTGAGCAACGCGGCGGAGGCACTGGCCGGCACCCTGGACGAGGAGACCGGCCTGCGCCGGCTGTGCCACACACTCGTGCCCGGGCTCGCCGACTGGTGCGCCGTCGACCTGGTGGACCGGCGGGGCCGACTGCGCAGGATCGTCGTCGAGCACCGCGACGCCGACCGGCTCTCGCCAGGCCTGTACGAGGGACTCCTCCCGCCGACCGAGGGTTCCGCCGCGGCGGTGGCACGGGCCCTGCAGGACGCCGGCCCGACGCTCCTGACGGACTTTCCGCCGCCGGACCGCGCCGCCGACCCGCTGCACGCGCGCGAACTCGAACTCTTCGACCGCATGACAGCGGACACCGCGGTCGTTGCTCCGTTGCGGACGCGCCGTCAGGTGCTGGGGGTGATCATGCTCGTGCGGACAACGAGCGACGCCCCGCTGGACGAAGACGTGCTCTCCCTCGTCGAGGACCTCGCCCACCGGGTCGCCCTGGCCGTCGACAACTCACGGCTGCACTTCGAGGCCCAGCACACCGCCGAGCGCCTGCAGCGCTCACTCCTGCCCGACCTGCCGGCCGAGGGGCCCGTGGAGCTCGCCGCCCGGTACCAGTCGGCAGTCGCCACGGCGCAGGTCGGTGGCGACTGGTACGACGCGTTCCTGCTGCCCGAGGGCGCCACCGCGCTGATCATCGGAGATGTGGCGGGCCACGACCTGCGCGCCGCGGTGACCATGAGCCAAATGCGCAACATGCTCCGGGGCATCGCCTGCGACCGGAAGGAGCCACCAGGCAAGATCCTGGCGCGGCTGGACGCAGCCACCCACATCCTCTACCCGCACCAGACGCTGACGTGCATCTACGCCCTGGTCGAGAAGCCGGTCGCCGACGGCCCCTGGCAGCTGCACTACGCCGTGGCCGGCCACCCCGCGCCGCTCCTGGTGACCTCGGACGGCGCGACCCGCTTCCTGGACGGCGGCAGGAGCCTGATGCTGGGCGTCGATCCGGACGAGCACCGCCAGGACGACAAGGAGGTGCTTCCTGCGAACTCGACCGTCCTGCTCTACACCGACGGCCTGGTCGAGCGCCGTGACGAAGTGCTGGACCAGGGCCTGGCCCGACTGCGCCGGCACGCCGCGGCACTGGCGCGCGAGCCCCTGGAGACCTTCTGCGACGAGCTGCTCAACGGACTCGCGGCCGCCGGTACGGATGACGTTGCCCTGATCGCGGTCCGTATCGCCGCACCTGCTGCCGGCCCCGCCACCGCCACCGCGGAATGACGACGCCGTCAGCCGGGTGCCTTCCCCCGCGTCCACTCCAACAGCCGGTCCGCCGTCCATGAGGTGATGACACGGTCGGCCGGGACCCCGCACTCCTCCGCCCGCGCACAGCCGTAGATCTGCCAGTCCAACTGACCCGGTGCGTGGGCGTCCGTATCGATGGAGAAGAGAACCCCGGCAGCGACCGCCCGCCTGAGCAGGGGGCGTGGAGGATCGAGTCGTTCGGGCCGGCAGTTGATCTCGACCGCGGTCCCCGCCTCCGCACACGCCGCGAAGACCTCGTCCGCGTCGAACTGCGACTCCGGGCGGGTCCGCTTGCCCACGAGACGCCCCGTGCAGTGCCCGAGCACGTCCGCGTGAGGATTGCGTACGGCCGCGAGGAGCCGCTTCGTCATCGCCGCCGCGTCCATACGCAGCTTCGAATGAACCGAGACGACGACCACGTCGAGGCGTTCCAGGAGCTCGGGCTCCTGGTCGAGGGAGCCGTCCAGCAGGATGTCGCACTCGATTCCGGTGAGCAGTCGGAAGGGCGCCCACTGCTCGTTCAGCTCCGCGACCACGTCCAGCTGACGGCGAAGACGCTCCGGAGACAGCCCGTTGGCCACGGTCAGCCTGGGGGAGTGGTCGGTGAGCACGGTCCACTCGTGGCCGAGTTCCGCCGCGGCCCTGCCCATCTCCGGGATCGGACTCCCACCGTCGGACCAGTCGGAGTGCGTATGGCAGTCACCGCGCAGGGCCGCAAGCAACGGCTCACCCCCCTGGGCGAGCGGCTCCGAAGCTTCCTCCTCCAGCCTTTCCAGGTACCGGGGCGTCCCACCGGCCATCGACTCCCGGATCACTTCCGCAGTCCGGGGGCCGATGCCCCGAACCGACTCCAGGGAGCCCTGTGCCACCCGGTTCGCGAGCTCGTCCCCGTCCATGGCCGTGACCGCATCGGCAGCCGTGCGGAAGGCCTTCACCCGGTACGTGGCAGCCTGGGACCGCTCCAACAGGAACGCGATCCGGCGCAGGGCCGTGGACGCCTCCACGGTCAGAGCCCGGCGGTGTGGTCGGGGTGCCCGTGGGTACGCCGGGCTGCCTTCATCTCCGCCTCGTACAGGTGCTGCCGCCCGGCCAGGAGGTCCTGCCGCACCCGGGCCTCGACCTCCACGAACGGCCGGTAGTAGGTCGTGTTGTACGCCTCGACGACCTGGTAGGTCCAGCAGCCGGGGATGACGTTGCGGCCCAGGATCTCGCGCTCCACGAGGTCTGCGTGGGCCGCGTGACCGGCCGTCCGGAGCAGTTCCACCGCCCGGTCCAGGGTGAGGTCCGCGCCACCGGTCAGCTGATGGAAGTCGTAGAGGCGGCCCCGGGCCCGCTCCACCGTCTCCAGCGCTTCGGTCAGCGCCCCGAGGGCTTCCACGGTGGTGTCCCCTACAGTCGGCGGGCGCACGTGTCCCTCACCGGGCCCGCTCTCCTCACGTGTCTCACGCATGACTACGACTGTGCACCCCTGCCCGCCGACTTCGTCCTGTCGGCGGGCCGATGGGGTGAGGACTGCGCCCTCGTCGGCCTGCCGCCCGAGATGCGCGGAGCCCCGCTGTCGTGAGACTGGATCCCATGGCAGAGAAACAGCGCACCCGCGCCGGGCACGCAAAGAAGGCGACAGCTTCGCGCCCCTCGTCCCGGCGAGGCCCCGAGCATGCCGCCCGTGTTGCCTGTCAGAGCCTGGAACGGCTCATCGGCCATCCCTCGGAGGGGGTGTCCGCGGTGCGGCGGAGCGAGGACGGATGGTGCGTCGTGGTCGATGTGCTGGAAGTCGAGCGCATCCCCGACACGACGAGTCTGCTCGCCTCCTACGAGGTGCAGCTGGACGAGGACGGCGAGCTCCTGGAGTACAGCAGGGTCCGCCGGTACCGACGGGGCGCCGCCGACGAGTGACCCGTGTTGCCCCATCAGCCGGAAGGAAACTCCATGACCACCATGTACGCCGACGAAGTAGCGCCGTGCCCGCCGCGTGCCGGAACCCTCTACGACGTTCTGGAACTCATCCTCGACCGGGGGATGGTCATCGATGTGTTCGTCCGGGTCTCGCTGGTCGGCATCGAGATCCTCAAGATAGACGCACGCATCGTGATCGCGAGCGTGGACACGTATCTGCGCTTCGCCGAGGCGTGCAACCGCCTTGACCTGGAGCGCGACTCGGGCAGCAGGACCGTCCCGGAGCTGTTCGGCATGGGTGCGGCCAAGTCCGTCGGCAAGCGGAAGGTACGCAAGGCCGCGGAGTCCGTCGGAGACAGCGTCCGCAAGGCGGTGGGCGGCGGTGACGACGACGATGACGAGCAGGAAGAGCAGCAGGAGCGGCCCAGGAAGCGCCGGGCGCCCGCACGTAGCGGGAGCCAACGACGACGCGCGGAGGCATGAACGTGACACCGACCGGCGTGTACGTCTACGCAATCGTCCCGACGGGCGTATCGCTCCCGCGCAAGGCCGTCGGTGTGGGGAGTCCGCCGGCCGCGCTGCGGCTCATCGGTGAAGGCCCGGTCACCGCTGTGGTGAGCGATGCTCCGCCGCAGCTCCGCGCGCGACGGCGGGACCTCATGGCCCACCAGGACCTGTTGATGGGCCTTGCTGACATCGGCCCCGTGCTCCCCATGCGCTTCGGAATGGTCGCGGCGGACGAGGATACGGTGCGCAGAGAACTGGGCGCATCACGGGAAGCCCATCTCGCCTCCCTGCGCCACCTCACCGACGGTGTCGAGATCAACCTCAAGGCCCTTCCGGCGCAGGACGCACTCGCGGCGGTCGTGGCCGAGGAGAACCAGGTACGGCGGCTCCGGGAGGAAGTGCGGCGGCGCCCCGGCTACGAGGCGAGTGTCCGGCTGGGGGAGGCCATTGCCATCGCCCTGTCGCGCAGGGCTGCGGACGCAGGCAAGAAGATCGTGCGCACGCTGACGCCCATGGCCCGGGCGGTGGCAGCAGGGCCGGAGGTCCACGGATGCGCGTTGAACGTTTCGTTCCTCATTGACCGGAGCGACAGCGACCGCTTCCGGGCGGAGGCGCAGAAATTCGCGGACACCCACCGTGCGCTCGTCGATCTCCGGGTCGCGGGACCACTGCCCTGCTACAGCTTCGTCTCCTCCCAGCCGGCCCGCACACCGGTGGCGGGGCGCTGAGATGGGGCTGATCAGCGGGATTCTCCTGCTCCCTCTCGCACCGGTCCGCGGAGTGATCTGGGTGGCGGAGAAGGTGAACGAACAAGCCGACCGCGAGATGCACGACCCCGGTGTGCTCCGTGCCCAACTGGCCGCGCTGAACCAGGAGCTCGAGGACGGCAACGTCAGCCTGCAGGAGTTCGAACGGGAAGAGGAAGAGCTGCTCGAACGGCTGCACGTCGCTCGGGCCCGCTCCGTGCAGAACGATCGAAGGTGACTGACTCATGGAAGACCAGACCAAGGTGACTCTGGCGGCCGCGGTGGTCGGCGGATATGTGCTCGGCCGTACGAAGAAGGGCCGTCTGGCGATCACCATCGCGACCTACCTGGCGGGCAGGCGGTTCGGTCTGGAACCACGCCAGCTCGCCGCCGAAGGGATGCGCAGGCTGGGGGAGGTGCCTCAATTCGCCGAACTGCAGGAGCAGTTGAAGGGTGAGGTCCTCGAGTCGGGCCGAAAGGCCCTGACAGCCGCAGCGGACCGAGGCATGAACACGCTCGCTGATGCGCTCAGCGACCGTACGGCCCGGCTCACGGACCAGGGCGAGGAGGAGGAAGAGGAGGAGTACGAGGAGGAAGAGCCCGAGGCGGAGTACGAGGACGAAGAGGAAGAGCCCGAGGCGGAGTACGAGGACGAAGAGGAAGAACCCGAGGGGGAGTACGAGGACGAAGACGAAGAACCCGAGGGGGAGTACGAGGACGAGGAAGAGGAGTTCGAGGAGGAGCCGGACGAGGACGAGTACGAGGACGAGGAAGCCGAAGAAGAGGACGAAGAGGAGCCGCAGCCGAGCAGGTCCCGCGGCTCGAGGCGGCCGTCGAAGCAGGCTCCAGCAAAGAAGTCGGCGGCGAAGAAGGCTCCGGCAAAGAGAGCTCCGGAAAAGAAGGCTCCCGCCAAGCGGACGCCTGCGAAGAAGGCGGCTCCTGCGAAGAAGGCCGCTGCGAAGAAGACGTCCCCGGCGAAGAAGAGCGCTGAGAAGAAGACCGCCCCGGCGAAGAAGGCCGCTCCGGCGAAGAAGTCCGCAGCGAGGAAGTCGGCTCCGGCGAAGAAGGCAGCCGCGAAGAAGACGTCCCCGGCGAAGAAGTCCGCTGCGGGGTCGAAGGCTGCGAAGAAGTCGACTCCCGC
The DNA here is from genome assembly GCF_042796085.1 of Streptomyces sp. NPDC056452. Lineage (NCBI taxonomy): Bacteria > Bacillati > Actinomycetota > Actinomycetes > Kitasatosporales > Streptomycetaceae > Streptomyces > Streptomyces sp. NPDC056452. Next base: position 60,676 of record NZ_JBHTRI010000032.1, on the reverse strand, counting down.
CAAGAAGTCGGCAGCTGCCAAGAAGTCCACGGCCAAGAAGTCGGCACCCGCCAAGAAGTCCACGGCCAAGAGGGCCCCGGCCAAGAAGGCCACGTCATCAAAGCGAGCCGCGTCCAAGCGCACCGAACGGCGGAGGTAGCCAGTCATGGCCAGGACGGACAGAGACGAGCCGGAGGCCGAGGAGTCGGGCATGGACCGGCTTCGCGGAGAGGCGTCGAACTTTCTCAGCGCGCAGGTGGAGAAACTTGCGGAGAAGGCCGGCGGAAAACTGACCGACGTCACGGGGAAGCTCACGGACGTTGCGGAGAACGGGGGTTCGCTCCCCGCGATCGGCTCCCGTGTCCTGCAGGGCGAATCACCGGTGAAGGCGTTCGTATCGGAAAAGGCCAAAGGCGTCAAGGACAACGTCGTGGACAAGGCCAAGCAAGCCTTCGGCGGAGGAAAGAGCAAGCGCAAGTCCAGCGGCAGCAAGATCACGAGCATCATCGAGGTCCTCGATGTGGGTGTGTCCCTGCGGGACGCGTATGACTACTGGACGCAGTACGACAAGTTCAGCAGCTTCGCCAAGGGCGTGCGCGACGTCTCGACGAGTGACGAGGTGACCAGCGACTGGAAGGTCAAGGTCGGCCCGTCCTCCCGCAGCTTCAAGGCGACCGTCCAGGAGCAGGTGCCGGACGAGCGGATCGTCTGGACCTCCGAAGGCGCGAAGGGCACCACCCGTGGCGCTGTCAGCTTCCACGAAATCGCTCCGAAGCTGACACGGATCGTCCTGGTGGTGGAGTACTACCCCTCCGGGTTCTTCGAGAAGACGGGCAACCTGTGGCGCGCCCAGGGGCGCCGTATGAGGCTGGACTTCAAGCACTTCCAGCGGTACGTCACGCTCACCGAGGAAGAGCCCGAGGGCTGGCGTGGCGAGATCCGCGACGGCGAAGTGGTGGAGAGCCACGAGGACGCCTTGGAACGAGAGGAAGAGGAGTCCGAGGAGGAAGAGCCCGAGGAGGGCGACGAAGAGGAAGGCGAGGACGAGGAGGAAGAGCCCGAGGAGGGCGACGAAGAGGAGGACGAGGAGCCCGAGGACGAGGAGTACGACGACGAGGGCGACGGGGAGTGGGAGGAGGAAGAGGAGCCCGAGGAGGAGGACGAGGAGCCCGAGGAAGAAGAGGAAGAGGAGCCTGAGGAGGAGCCCGAGGAGGAGGCCCCCGCGCCCAAGAAGCGCCGAAACCGGAGGCGCAGCCGTGACTGACACGGACCTTGTGCAGAACGGATACCAAGTCCCCGGACCTCAGACGACCAACCTCGCCGACATCCTCGAACGCGTTCTCGACAAGGGCATCGTCATCGCCGGCGACATCAAGATCGACCTGCTCGACATCGAACTGCTCACCATCCGGCTCCGTCTGTTCGTGGCGTCCGTGGACACCGCGAAGAAGGCCGGCATCGACTGGTGGGAGACGGATCCGGCACTGAGCTCGCACGCCGCCCGCAATGCGCTCCAGGACGAGAACCGCGAACTCCGCGAACGCCTGGAGGCATTCGAGTCGAAGGCGGACGAACTACCGGCGGGGCACGACGCAGCGGCCAGGCACTGAGCAAGGAGAACCGAGTCACATGACGGAGTCGGGAGCCGAATCTTCGGACGGCAACGCCATCTACGTATTCGCTGTGTGCGCGGCCCCGGTTCGGGCCGCGGTCGCGGATCTGCCGGGCGTCGCCGCGGACGCGCCGGTACGGACCCTGCCGTTCGGGGAGCTGACGGCCGTGGTCCAGACCGTTCGCGCGGCCGATTTCGCCGACGAAGCCTGGCAGGCCCGCCTGTCCGACACGATCGAGCTCGAACGCTACGCGCGGGCGCACCACCACGTCGTGACGGCCGCCGCGGCAGCCTGCCCCACCGTTCCGCTGCCGCTGGCCACCCTCTACCACGACGAGGAGCGGGCCGGGCTGGCGCTCACCGGTGAGGCCGGGCGCTTCCGTGCCGCGCTCGCCCGAACCGCGGACCACTCGGAATGGGGGGTCAAGGTCTACGCGGCGGAACGTCCCGCGCAGGACACGGAACGCCCCGCGGAGAAGGTGAGCAGCGCTTCTTCCCGGCCGGCCGGGCCCGCCGACCGGGCCAGGCCGGCTCCAGGAGCCGGCCTGGCCTATCTGGACCGCAAACGAGGAATGCAGGCCCGGCGCGAACAGCGACAGGAAGAGGCTCTCCGCATGGCGGAAACGGTGGACGCGGAATTCCAGAAGGTGGCGGCGGCTGCCCGCAGGCTGCGGCCGCACAGCCCCGAACTGGCCGGCGATCACCGGGTCCAGGTGCTCAACGCGACGTATCTGGTCGCGGAACGCCGGACGGGCGAGCTGGAGACGCTGGCGAGGACGCTCCAGGACAGCACCGGCGCGCGGATCGAGCTGTCGGGGCCCTGGGTTCCCTACTCCTTCGTCGGCGAGGTGTAGCGGATGGCGCACGATGTCGTGCCCTGGAACAATCCCGAGCCGCTGACCGGCCCCATCGGTGTACCGCTCGTCGACCTGCTGGACCGGTTGCTGGCGACCGGTGTGGTGATCAGTGGAGACCTGGTGATCGCGATCGCGGACGTGCCGCTCGTACGGCTGTCGCTCCATGCCCTGCTGTCGTCCGTCAACGAGCGGATCCCGTCTCCATGGGCCGACGGAGGTCCGCTGTGACCGCCTCACGGGTCGACGTGGATTCGGAACAGCTCGGGCACGACCTCGTCGCTCTCGTGCTGACCGTGGTGGAACTGCTGAGGCAGCTGATGGAGCGCCAGGCCATTCGCCGCATCGATCAGGGGGACCTCACCGATCAGCAGGTCGACGAGATCGGTACCACGCTCATGCTGCTCGACCAGCGCATGAACGAACTGTGCGAGCAGCACGGCGTGCGGCCCGAGGACCTCAACCTCGACCTGGGGCCACTGGGAACGCTTCTGCCGCGTGGCTGACGGGATCGGCCCCGGCGCATCGGAGTGAGAGCTTGTGGTGGGCAATGCACGTGCTCCAGGCATATGCACGCAAGTGCTTCTACTTCGAGGTGAAAGCCGCACGATCGGAGGAAGCGATGATCATCATTGGAGCAATTCTCCTCATCCTCGGCCTGGCGACCGGGCTGGGCGTCCTGTGGACCATCGGCATCATCCTGCTGGTCATCGGGCTCGCTCTGTGGCTCCTGGGGGCCGTGGGTCACGCGGTCGGCGGCCGCAAGCACTATTGGTGAGCTCCCGGCCGAGTGCCCCGCCTGGTTTGAACCACGAGCGGCCGGGCAAAGCCCAAGTGGCGCGGGAGCGCTCCCACGCCGGTGAATCCCCCCACTCCCGAAGGTGGAGATCGAGCATGAATTGTCATGATCACTTCAAGTTAGGCGCCTGGGTGCTTCGCCTGGGCGGCGTGTTCGTTGCCGCGTTGCTGTGTCTGCTCCCGTGGACCGGGACGGCGAACGCCCACGGTTCCGTGATCGACCCGGCTTCCCGCAACTACGGTTGCTGGCTGCGCTGGGGCAGTGACTTCCAGAACCCCGCCATGGCGCAGGAAGACCCCATGTGCTGGCAGGCGTGGCAGGCCGACCCGAACGCCATGTGGAACTGGAACGGGCTGTACCGCAACGGCTCGGGCGGCAACTTCCCGGCAGCGGTGCCCGACGGCCAGCTGTGCAGCGGCGGCCGGACCGAGAGCGGCCGCTACAACTCTCTGGACACGGTGGGTGCCTGGAAGACCACGAACATCGGCGGCAACTTCACCGTGAAGCTGTACGACCAGGCCAGCCACGGCGCCGACTACTTCAAGGTCTACGTCACCGAACAGGGCTTCGACCCTGCCGCCCAGCCGCTGACCTGGGGCGACCTCCAGCTGGTCGCGGAGACCGGCAGCTACGGCCCCAGCCAGAACTACGAGATCCCGGTGAGCACCTCCGGCCTCAGCGGCCGGCACGTGGTCTACACGATCTGGCAGGCCTCACACATGGACCAGACGTACTTCCTGTGCAGCGACGTGAACTTCGTCTGACGCACACCTGTCCCGCCGGATCCCCCTGTCCGGTGGGACCTCGCGCGCGGATCCCGCCGGCCGGCGGGATCCGCGACGCCTGTCGCCCACCGCTGCGAGGGGCCCGCCGGGCTCGATTGGCGAGGAACGCCCGTTCGGCCTACGGTCGATGGGTGAACGTTTCCGTTCACTAATCGCCCGAACAGGGCGCGTACCGCTCGAAACGCAGAACTGCTATGACGGACTCACCGGCGAATACCTCGACACTTGCCGAATCCCCGGAGCGGGGCCGCGGCAAGGGGATGGCGCTGTTCGTCATCGCCTCGTGCCAGCTGATGGTGGTTCTCGACATCACCATCGTCAACATCGCACTTCCGCACATCCAGACCTCGCTGGGCTTCTCGACCGAGAGCCTGTCCTGGGTCATCAACGCCTACACGCTGACCTTCGGCGGACTGCTGCTGCTCGGCGGTCGGCTGGGCGACATCCTCGGACGCCGGAGAGTCTTCATCTTCGGCGTCCTTCTCTTCGTGTTCGCCTCGCTGCTGGGCGGACTCTCCCAGGATTCCTGGCAGTTGCTCGCAGCCCGTGCGCTGCAGGGCGTCGGCGGTGCGATCGCCTCCCCGACCGCGCTCTCGCTCATCACCACGACCTTCCGCGAAGGACCCGAGCGGAACAGGGCGTTCGGTGTGTTCGCCGCGGTCTCCGCGGGCGGCAGCGCGATCGGGCTGCTGGCGGGCGGGATCCTGGTGGAGTGGCTCGACTGGCGATGGGTCTTCTTCGTGAATGTGCCCATCGGCCTGCTGATCGCCCTTGCGACGCCCCGCTACATCAGGGAGTCCGAACGCCATCCGGGTCACTTCGACGTCCTCGGTGCGCTCACTTCCACCATCGGAATGGTGCTCCTCGTCTACGGTTTCATCCGCGCCTCGGAGGACGGCTGGAGCGACAGCCTGACCATCGGTTCGTTCCTCGCGGCTCTGGTGTTCCTCGGTCTGTTCCTTGCCGTCGAGAGCCGGTCGAAGCAGCCCATCACCCCCTTGAAGATGTTCCGCGACCGCAATCGCGCCGGCACCTACGGAATGATGCTGAGCCTGGCGGCGGCGATGTTCGGCATGTTCTTCTTCCTTACGCTCTTCGTGCAGAACATCCTGGACTTCAGTCCGCTGCAGGCGGGGCTCGCCTTCCTCCCCATCAGCGTGGTCATCGCCATCAGCGCGGGGATCGCCTCGCAGCTGCTGCCCAAGTGGGGGCCGAAGCCCTTCATGGTGGTGGGCGCCATCCTGGCGGCTCTGGGACTCGGCTGGCTCACGTTCACCGACATCCACAGCAGTTACCTGGGGAGCATCCTCGGCCCGATGCTGGTCTTCGGCTTCGGTATGGGTATGCAGTTCGTGTCGCTGACGCTGATGGCCGTCTCCGGAGTGGCGCCGCGCGAGGCGGGAGCGGCGTCCGGCGTCCTCAACGCCACCCAGCAGGTGGGCGGTTCCCTGGGGCTGTCCATTCTGGTCACGGTCTTCGGTACGGCCAGTCGCAACGAGGCCACCGATCAGGTGCCGAGCTTCCTGGCCGAGTCGACTCCGGCCCAGCAGCTGGAGTTCCGCAGGACGGGCGAACTCCCGGCCCCCTGGGGCAACGAGGTGCTGGCTTCAGGAGTCTCCAGCGCGTTCGTCGTCGCTGCCGTCATGGCCGTCGTCGCCGCACTGATCGCCCTGTTCGTCATCCAGGTCCGTGCGTCCGACCTGGAACGCCTGCGCGGCGGCGCGATGATGCCGGGTGCCGAGCTGGGTGGCGAGGAGGCTCCGGGGGAAGGCCGGCCGGACAGTGCTACGGGCGCTCCCGCCCCGGTACGGAATAGGGGCGGGGACGGAGACGCGGCCACGGACCGGGACCCGGGCGGCTGAGGCACGGCTGAGCAGGTGTGACCCCGCCGGCGGGCCCGGTGGGGTCACAGCAGGTTGACGAGCCGTATGTAGCGCACCCAGTCCCAGTTGACGCCCGGGTCGGTGTGGTCGCTGCCCGGGACCTCGTGGTGACCGATGATGTGCGCACGGTCCTTGGTCATCCCGTAGCGGTCGCAGATGTTCGCAGTGAGCCGGGCCGACTGCTCGTACATGGCATGTGTGAAGTACGCAGGCTGATCCACCCAGCCCTCGTGCTCGATGCCGATGCTGCGGGTGTTGCGGTCCCAGTTCCCCGCGTGCCAGGCGATGTCCTTCTCGCGTACGCACTGGGCCACGTATCCGTCCCCCGAGCGCACCACGTAGTGGGCCGAGACCTTCTTGGCCGGATTCTGGAAGATGCCGATGGTGTCGGCGAAGGTCTCCTGGGCGACATGGATGACGACGAAGTCGACGGGGTACGCCGAAGGCCGGCTCGACGCCGTGTAGTTGGAAGAGGAAGCCGGAGCCCAGTGGGCCGACGGGTAGTCCGTGTCGCCGGTGGGGGCGGCTGCTGCTCTCACCGATGCCGGTAAGAGGGCCGCGGCGGCTGTGACGGCTGCACTCTGGAGAATCCTTCTGCGGCGCATCGACACTCCTGTCCGGGAGACGTCCGTAGTCCGTGACGGGCCGTCCGATGTACGGCAGAGTAACCGGCCGACTCACCGTAGGGCTCCGATACGGACGAAGGAAGAGGGCGACATCCCGTGAACGGGCGGACACGGCTCACGCACGCGAAAAGGCACCGGACGCAGCCCGTCGTGGGACCGACGGCTGCGCCCGGTGGTGGTGTGTCGTGCGGGATCAACCGGTCAGCGGCCGGGGCAGCTTGAGCAGGGTCACCGAGGTCTCGATGCCGCTGTCCACCAGTCGGCCGTTCGCGTCGAAGGCCTCCGCGCCGTCCGTCATCCCGAAGTCGTTGTCGTTGATGAGCGCCAGGGTGTCGCGGCCCGTGACCGCCACCCCCTCGATCTTGCCGGGCACGCCCGCGACCGTGCCGAGGTCGACGACCAGGCTCTTGCGCAGCACCCGCACCCCGGATGCGGAGGGATCGTCGAGCTCCTCGTACGCGGGCGAGGTCGCCGGGTCGTCCCACACCGAGCCCAGGATGCCGGAACCGTCGGGCAGCGTCACCCTGTGCAGCCGGGCCGACCTGTCGGTGCGCTCCTCCACCAGCAGGCTGTCGCGGCCGATCGCGACGACCGAGGAGATCTTCAGCTCGGACGTGTCGTCCTCGCCCGGGTCGACGACCTCGACCGGGTCGAAGCGGTAGGCGTACTCCGCCGTCACCTTCTGCTTCTTCGTCGAGAAGCGAAGGAACCGCACGTTGCGGGAAGCCTCGCCCGCGTCCTCGTCCGGAAGCGAGAGCGGGCTCTGTACGGCGAGCACCAGGTCCCCGCCGGGCAGCAGCGCCAGGCCCTCGAAACCGCGGTTGATCTTGCGGTGCAGCAGCACGCCGGGCAGCGCCTCGACGACGCGGTAGTCCGCGCCCTCGAGCCGCAGGCCCCGCGGTACGTAACGCGTCAGGACACGGCCGCGCGAGGAGACATGGACGAGCGACGGACCGTACTCGTCGACCAGCCAGAACGAACCGTCCGCGGCACGGACGATGCCCTCCGTGTCCAGCCCGTTCGGGTTGTACGCGAGCGGTGTCTGCGCGTCGAAGGTGTACGGGGCCTCGTCGCGGCTCGCCTGGTTCGCCAGACCCGTCACCGCGTTGCCGGAACGCGTCGTCAGCGGCAAGGAGTCCAGCACCTCGATCCGCTTGCCGTCGACGCGGATCCTGACGATCGCGGGGTCGAAGCCCGGAACGGGGAAGGTGCGCCGCTTCTGCCCGTCGACCTTGATCTGACCGTTAGGACCGCGGTCCGTCACCGTCCAGAACTCGCCCCTGCGGCCAGTGGGGAAGAGGTCGCTGCCGATGCCGCCCAGCATCACGTCCCGGTCGTCGGAGACCGTACCCGGCAGGAGGCCGTTACTGAACGCGGCCAGCGGTACATCGCCGAGCACCGCACTGCCGGTGACCCGCGCCGTGCGCTCGGGGCGGCCACCGGGCCCGTGGCCGTCCTGCGAACCGGCCGCGGTCGCCGCGACACAGACCGTGGACAGCAGGGCGAGCGGCAGCCCGACAGCAAGGGAACGACGGACAACGCGCGCGGACATGGGGCCTCCTGGTGACACTGACGCTCGGTCGGTCGTCAGGCTCCGCCCCCACGCTCAACGCCCGGTGACATCGAGTTGAACGTGGGGACAGCAGGTGAGGAACGCGACGGCCGCTCAGGCGTCGGACAGGGCCCCGGCCAGCGCGCCCGCCGGATCGTCGTCCGCCGGCCCGGCCGGAAGCCACCGGCCCCGCTCCTTGCGGTACGGCCACCAGCGCCCGTCACGCCCGTACCGCAACTGCGCACCGGAGGCCGTCGCGGTCCAGCGGTTGTTCGCGGCGCGCAGCTGCGGGCCCTCGCCCTCCTCCCACGCGGCCGCCAGCTGCGCACGGGCCCGCACGAGCTCCTCCGGGCCCGGCAGCCACTCCTCGTCGAACACCGCCAGCGCGGCCGGCCCGCCGTACCGCCAGGCCCGCACAGCGGCGTCGAGGTCCGCCCGCTGCCGTCCCGAAGCAGAGGCGAGGCGGGCGGACACCTGCTCGTCCGGCCGGGTGCCGGCAGCCAGCCGGACCGCGTCCTGTCCCGGCGTCAGCCCGATTGCCACGGGCTGCCGTTCATGACCCTCGGACAGGGCGTCCGCCAGCATCGCGAAGGCCCGTACGGCGCTGTCCGCCGCCAGTACCTCCAGAGCGGCGGGATCGACGCCCGGCACCGGATCCGTCTCCGAGTCCAGCGACGGCGGCAGACCCGGTTCCGCAGGCAGCGGCGGGGGAGGGGGCAGGGGCGGCAGGATGTCCCGCGCGGCGAACGCCTCGTCGGCCCGGACGCCGCGTGGGAGACCCTGACCCGCCAGGGAGTCCGGCTCCGGATCCGCACCGTCCGCCTCGTGGACCGCACGCGCGGTGCTGCGCACCTGGAGCTCGTCGAGCAGCCGCCGTTCGTCACGTCCCCGCAGCAGCAGCAGTACGAACGGGTCCTGGTCCAGGAGCCGCGCCACCTGGTAGCACAGGGCTCCCGTGTGCGGACAGTGGTCCCACGCCTCGCAACTGCACTCGGGCTCCAGGTCGCCGATCCCCGGCAGCAGCTCGACCCCGGCCGCCGCCGCGTCCTCCACCAGATGAGGGGGCATCTCACGGTCCAGCAGCGCGGCGATGTGCCCGGACCGCTCCGACGCCATGTCCAGGAAGCGGTCCCACTCCGCCTCGGTCAGTTGCTGGAGGAGCACATCACTCCGGTACGCGGTCGAGTCGCGGTCCTGTACGACCGCGGTGATCCGGCCAGGCCGGACGGAGACCGCGCCGACCCTGCCCTCGCGGGCCAGTCTGCGGCCCTTCTTGAGCTGTTGACCGTCGAGCGCGGTGTCCTCCAGCGCCTTCAGCCACGCCTGTCCCCACCAGGACGACGCGAATCCCCTGCCGTGTGCGGGCGGGAGGGCCGCAAACGTACGCTCCGGTCCGTCAACGTCGTTCATCGTGCGCCCCCTCGGAGCTCGACCAGGTCGGCCAGTTCGGCATCGGTCAGTTCCGTCAGCGCCGCCTCGCCCCCGCCGAGGACGGCATCCGCCAGCTTCTGCTTGCGGACCAGCATGTCGGCGATCCGGTCCTCGATGGTTCCCTCGGCGATCAGCCGGTGCACCTGCACCGGCTGGGTCTGCCCGATCCGGTACGCACGGTCGGTGGCCTGCGCCTCCACGGCCGGATTCCACCAGCGGTCGAAGTGCACCACGTGCCCGGCCCGGGTGAGGTTGAGCCCCGTACCCGCCGCCTTGAGCGACAGCAGGAACACCGGGGCACCGCCCGCCTGGAACCGGTTCACCATGGCCTCCCGCGCGGCGACGGGCGTGCCACCGTGCAGGAACTGGGTGGGCACCCCGCGGGCGGCCAGATGCTGTTCGAGCAGCCGCGCCATCTGCACGTACTGGGTGAACACCAGCACGCTCGCCCCCTCGGCCAGAATCGTGTCGAGCAGCTCGTCCAGCAGTTCCACCTTGCCCGAACGGTCCGCGATCCGGGGCTGCTCCTCCTTGAGGTACTGCGCCGGGTGGTTGCAGATCTGCTTGAGCGCCGTCAGCAGTTTCATGACGAGTCCGCGGCGCGCGAAGCCGTCGGCGCCGGAGATCTCGGCGAGGGTCTCCCGCACCACCGCCTCGTACAGACCGGTCTGTTCCGCCGTCAGTGACACCGCGCGGTCGGTCTCCGTCTTCGGCGGCAGCTCCGGGGCGATACCCGGGTCGGACTTGCGGCGCCGCAGGAGGAACGGACGCACCAGCGCCGCCAGCCGCTCGCCGGCCGCAGGGTCGTTGCCGCCCTCGACCACGCCCGCGTACCGGGTACGGAACGTACCGAGCCTGCCCAGCAGCCCGGGCGTCGTCCAGTCGAGGATGGCCCACAACTCGGAGAGGTTGTTCTCGACCGGGGTACCGGTGAGCGCGACGCGGGCTCCGGCACCGATCGTCCGCAGCTGCTTGGCCGTTGCCGAGTGCGGATTCTTCACGTGCTGGGCCTCGTCGGCGACGACCATGCCCCACGACACCTGAGCGAGCCGTGCCGCGTCGAGGCGCATCGTGCCGTACGTGGTGAGGACGAACTCGCCGTCCGCCAGGCCCTCCAGGGAACGCGCCGCGCCGTGGAAGCGGCGCACCGGCGTGCCCGGGGCGAACTTCTCGATCTCCCTCTGCCAGTTGCCCATCAGGGAGGTCGGGCACACCACGAGGGTCGGCCCGGCGGCACGCTCGATGCCCTGCCGGTGCAGATGCAGAGCGATCAGGGTGATGGTCTTGCCGAGCCCCATGTCGTCGGCGAGACAACCGCCGAGGCCGAGCGACGTCATGGTGTGCAGCCAGTTCAGGCCGCGCAGCTGGTAGTCACGCAGGTTCGCGGCGAGGGCCGCCGGCTGACCGACCGTCTGCAGGTCCCGCGACTCCGGGTCGGCGAGCCGCGCACGCAGGTCCTCGAACCAGCCCGTCGCCGAAACCTGCACCTGTCGTCCGCCGATGTCGGCGGTCCCGGTCAGCACGGCGCCGAGGGCGTCGATGGGCGTGACCTTGCGGTCCTGCGCCTCCCGGGCGCGCCGGGCCTCCTCAGGGTCGATGAGGACCCACTGGTCGCGCAGCCTGACCAGGGGCCTGCCCGCCTCGGCGAGCCGGTCGAGCTCCTCGCGGCTCAACTTCCGGTCCCCGAGTGCGAACCGCCAGTCGAACGCGAGCAGCGCGTCGGCGGACATGAGCGAGGGTGTGTCCGTTTCGGTCCTCGCGGGGCGGCCGGCCCCACCCTCCTCGTCGTCCTGGCCGAACGTGCCCGAGGGGCCGATCACCGCGCGTGCGGTGAGCTTCCTGGCGAGCTCCTTGGGCCAGTGCACCTGAACTCCCGTCGCGGCGAGGGCACGGGCCGCGGGTCCCAGCAGCTCCGCGATCTCCTCGTCGGCCGGCTCGACCACGTCCGGCACGGCGGCCGACAGCAGCGGTGTCAGTGGGGGCCAGGCGCGGGCGGCGCGGCGCAGTGCCAACAAGGCGTCCATGCGGGCCCGGGGGCCGAACAACGAGGCGCCGGGGGAGCGTGCTGCCCACACGTCGGCCGCGTCGGCGACCAGGGCGGGATCCTGGACGCTGTGGATCTGCAGGACCGCACGGAACGAGGGCCGTGCGTCCGTACCGTCCGCCGTGTCGGCCGCCCCGGTGAGCCCCAGCACCTCGATGCGCAGCGAGAGCCGGACCCCCGCGTCGTGCCCGGCGGCCACATCGGCCGCCCACGGCCGCAGCCCGGGCAGGTGCTGGGCGGCCGTGGCCGCGAACGCGGGCCCGCCCGTGAGGAGTTCGGCGGCCGGGGTGCGGGGCAGTCCGTCGGCGACGGCATCGAGGAACGAGCGCAGCAGCGGCTCGGGCTCGGCGAGCATGACCGGATCCGCTGCCGCGTCGAGCGGAACCGCGTGGGCGGTGGGAGGCATGGAAGCCGCCAGGACCCTGATCCGGTCCAGGTCGTCGGCGGTCAGCGGGCCGGCGCGCCACGCGTCGTTGTCGCCAGGGCTCAGTCCCGGCAGGAGCAGCCCGCGCGCGACGAGTTGAAGAGCGAGCATCGCGGCGGCGCCCCAGAACGCCGTCGCGGCCGAGGCGTGCGTGCTCGCGCGCGCCCGTGTGAGAACGGGCAGCGCGTCGCGTACCGGCACGGCCAACGCCTGCACGGTGCAGGGGCGGGCGTCGCTGCCGACGACCGTCAGCTCCGTCGAACTCCCTGGACCACCGGGAGGGGTGCTACCGTCCGGGTTCCAGAACGCGATCAGGCCGGTACGGGCCGGATCTGCGGGGAGGAAGACTGCGGAGCAGCGGGACAGTTCAACGATCTCGTCATGTGTTGTTGCCGCAGGGAGCCTGTGCACAGCGATGTCAGATTCCTCAAATTTGACTAGTGAGCCCGGGGTCGCCGAGGGTACTCCATCCACGGCCCGTTCCGGGAGAAATGCACAGTGAGCCACCTCACTCATTTCTGCCTTCTGAGGCTTGAGGTGCAGCCGGCACCACCACGGGGGGAGGGGGCTGGCCCCCGTATTTCCCGGGTGGTGACGCCATGGCAGCCGCAGGCCCGCCATCCGTACGTTTGACGAGGTCAGCGTAGATGCCCAGAAACCGGAGACGTCATGCCCCAGGCGGTAGCCACCGTTGCGCAGCACACCCGTGACGGATCGGAGGGCCCGGGAGCTCCCCAGGCCTCCGGCAGTGATTTCGCACCGCTCCTGAAGGCCGTGAAGAGCCAGGGACTCCTGGAGCGCCGCACCGGCTGGTACGCGGCGGGCATCGCCGCCAACCTGGTCGCCCTCGGGGGTGTCATCACCGGCATGGTGTTCCTCGGAGACACCTGGTGGACCCTCTTCCTCGCCCTTCCGCTGGCCATCCTGTGGACCCGTACCGCCTTCTTCGGGCACGACGCCGGCCACGCGCAGATATCCGGGAACCGCAAGGCGAGCCGCAGCGTCGGGCTGATCCACGCCAACCTGCTCCTCGGCATGAACGAGGCCTGGTGGAACGACAAGCACGTCCGCCACCACGCCAACCCCAACCACATCGACAAGGACCCCGACGTCGGGGTCGGCGCCCTGGTGTGGACGCAGAAGCAGGCGGCACAGCGCGAGGGCTTCGCCCGCTGGCTCACCCGTAACCAGGCGCGGCTCTTCTTCCCGATGCTGCTCCTCGAGGGCATCGCCCTCAAGATCTACGGCTTCCAGTTCCTGCGGCGCCAGCCCGTCCGAGAGCGCGCACTCTCCGGTCTGCTGCTGGCCGGCCACCTCGCGCTGTACGCGACGCTGCTGCTCACCACGATGTCGCTGGGCAAGGCCGTCGTCTTCGCCCTCGTGCACCACGCACTCTTCGGCCTCCACCTGGGCATGGCCTTCGCGCCGAACCACAAGGGCATGGAGATGCCCGACCCGGACGGCGACCGCTGGGGCCACCTGCAGCGCCAGGTCCTCACCTCGCGCAACGTCCGCGGCGCCGTCCTCACCGACTGGTTCCTCGGCGGCCTGAACTACCAGATCGAGCACCACCTCTTCCCGAGCATGCCCCGCCCCCACCTGCGCCTGGCGCAGCCGCTGGTCAGGGCCCACTGCCGGGAGATCGGGATGCCGTACGCGGAGACCGGTCTCATCGAGTCCTACCGCCAGGCCCTGGAGCACATGCACGAGGTCGGCGAACCGCTGCGCTAGACGGGAGCGGCCTGCTGGAACCGATGGGCGGTCGCAGGCGTTCTCACACCAGGAGCGGCTCCGGCCGCGGAGGAGGCATGGATCATGTCGAACGGTGCAAAGATCGCCATCGGGGGAGTGGTCGCGGCAGTCATCCTGATTCCGTTCATCGGATTCTGGTGGTCACTGCTGGTCCTCATCGGGGTGCCCACGGTGGGCTACCTGATGCTCGATCCGGCCCAGCGGCGCAGGCTCCGCAGGATCAGCCGCAAGGAGATAGGGCGCTGAACAGCACAGTCGTGGCCGTCAGCAGCAACGGCGTGTACTCGTTCACCAAACCGAACCGGGGCAGCGTCACGCTGCTGGCCGGGCTCGGCGTGGAGGGCGATGTCCACGCCGGAGTCACGGTCAAACACCGCTCGCGAGTGGCACAGGACCCGACGCAGCCCAACCTGCGTCAGGTACACCTGATCCATGAGGAGCTGTTCGCCGAGCTGCGGGATGCGGGATTCGACGTCGCGCCCGGTGACCTGGGAGAGAACGTCACCACCGGTGGCATCGACCTCCTCGCCCTCCCGGCGGGCACGCTGCTCCACCTCGGCGACGAGGCCGTCGTCGAGGTGACGGGCCTGCGTAATCCGTGCCTCCAGATCGACCACTTCCAGGACGGTCTGCTCAAGCAGGTCGTCGGGAGGGACGAGGACGGCGGCATCGTCCGGAAGGCCGGGATCATGGGCATCGTCAGGGTCGGCGGAGTCGTGCGGCCCGGCGACCCCGTCAGGACCGAGCTGCCCGCCGAGCCGCACCGTCCGCTGGAGCGGGTCTAGGGCCTCTCGTCCGGCCCGCTCGGGTAGCTGGTCCGCGGGTCGCCTGCTCCCGCAGGCCGGCCCGTGGCTTCCCGTCGGCCCGTAGCGGACCCGGGGCTCAGACCGGCCGGACGGCCAACTCGTCCAGTGACTTCAGCAGCCCCGGCAGTTCGGGGCCGCGGCCGACCGGGAGGACCTCGCCCGGCTCCTCGTCCAGCAGGATGAAAGCGATGTCGTCGGTTCTGGCGACCAGGGACCAGCCGGGGCCGTCGACGCGCAGCATGCGGGCCCCGCCGGGGGCGAACGCGGAGCGTATCCGGCCGGGCGGGGGCGGGACCGTGACGTAGGCGAGAGCCTCTGCGAGCGCCCGGCGAACGCCGGGGTGCTGCCGGGAGCCGCTGCCTTCCGCGGCCTCCCCGGCGTCCCCCTGTCCGCCCTCCGATGCCTGTGCCGCCGGAGCCTGCCCGTCCTCCGACGCGTTCCCGTCTGCCGAGGGCTGTCCGTTCTTCGGCGCCTTTCCGTCGGGCCTGCTGAACGTGGTGTCGTCGTCGATCTGCTCGCGCCAGGCGGCCCACTGCAGGGCGATCTCGTCCGCGCCGAGACGCCGCTGGGCCGCTCCCCACACCTCGGTGTCCGGCGGTGTCAGGGGTGCCGGGTCGGTTCCCTCGGCGGACGGGTCCGGCAGCGGGTCGTGCGGCTCGGGAACGCCGGGCGCCGCGACCGCCAGGGCCAGCGGCCAGCCCGGCAGTGCGCACACGACCGAGCGGTCGTCGGGGGAGAGGTCGTACTCCATGCCGCAGTCCCAGGAGGCGATGGCGACCGCCACCAGGGACACATCGTCGACGACGACCGTCCAGCGGGCGCCGCCGCCGTCCTGGCCGAGCACCAGACCGTAGCCCTCGGCGTACGGTTCGAGGCCCAGCGCGCCGCACGCGGCCACGTAGTCGTCGCCGAGCACGCTCGGGAACTGCGCGGGGGTCAGCAGTACCGCGGTCAGCACAAACAGTGCGTCGTCGTCGGCGACCGCCTCGTCGGTCCCGGCCACAGCACCCTCCTCTTTCCTCACAGCTTCGTCCGTCGGCGCACCTTAACTACTCGGTAACCCTGCCGTCGAGGCCCTGACAAGGGATATCGCCCGGTGACAGGCGGTCTCGGCAGCCCGCTGCGGCAGGCCGGAGCACCCCTCGCACCGTGGTGCCCGTCCGCCCGGCCCGCGTAGGCTTGTGCCTCCGGCCGACGAGGGGACAGCCAGGGTGAAGCGGTTCGAACGGCTCAGGCAGATCCAGCGTCTCGACCCGGAGCGGGACTTCCTCGAGATCTACCGGCTCACCGTGACGTACGAATTCCCTTGGGACATCACCCGCGCACTCGAACTCGCCCTGTACCGCACCTACGCCGTCCCCAGCATCGGGCGACTCCTCGCGGAGACAGGGGAACTGACGGAACGTTCACAGAAGCGGTACGACGACACCGCACTTCTCCTCGACTCCGTCGTGGAGCACGGCTTCGACAGCGAGGAAGGCCGCACGGCGGTCCGGCGGATCAACCGGATGCACCGCAGCTACGACATCAGCGACGACGACATGCGCTACGTGCTGTGCACCTTCGTGGTCACCCCGAAGCGCTGGCTCGACACCTACGGCTGGCGCAGGCTGTCCGACCACGAGCTGCGCGCCATCGCGGTCTACTACCGCACTCTCGGCACGCACCTGGGCATCAGGGACGTGCCGCAGACGTACGAGGACTTCGAGCGCACCCTCGACGCCTACGAGGAGGAGCACTTCGGCTGGGACGAGGGCGCACGCTCGGTCTCCGACGCGACGCTGGCTCTCATGGGCTCCTGGTACCCGCGCCCGCTCGCACCCGTCGTGCGCAAGGCGGCGCTGGCCCTCCTCGACGATGCGCTGCTGCGCACGTTCCGCTACGAACGCCCCGGTCCCGTCGCCCGGGGACTGACCCGCGGAGCGCTGCGCCTGAGGGCCCGAGCCGTACGGCTCCTGCCGCCCCGCTCCACCGCGCACTACGCCCGTCAGAACCCCGAGATCAAGGGCTATCCGAACGGGTACGAGGTCGCCGGGCTCGGGACGTTCCCCACTCCGGGCGTCCGCGGGTGCCCGGTCCCGCACGGGCGGCCCTCAGACACTCCGGTCGAGTGAGCCGAGGGTGGCGCGGAGCCACCTCAGCTCGGCCTCACTGGTCGCCCGGGCGATCGTGAGGATGCCCCGGCGGAACGGATCGTCCAGTTCCTCGGCGCGCAGCGGCCGGTCCCCGGCGTAGAAGAAGCTCGCGGGCTCCTCGAGGAAGGCCAGTCGCTGCCGGAGCACGTCGGCCTGGGCCGACGGGTCCGGCAGATGACGCAGGAACGCCAGGAGCGTGAACCAGCGGTTCTCGTCGGTGATGTCCCCTCTGGCGGGTTCCGCCAGACGGTGCCGCAGCTCCGTTCTGCCCGCCTCGGTCAGCGTCAGGACGTGACGGGGCGCGGCCGTGCTGCCCGGCTGCGTCTCCCGGGCCAGCAGCCCCGCCTTCTCCAGCCGCTTGATGGCCGGGTACAGCGTGCTTTCCGCGACCGGCCTCACATGTCCGGTCAGGGCCGTGATGCGTTTGCGCAGTTCGTAGCCGTGCAGGGGGGTGTCGTACAGGAATCCGAGGATGGAGAGCTCCAGCATGCCCGCATTCTGCCTCATGCACGCGGTACATCGTTGCGGTGATACATCGGCAACGATGTATGCTCCTGCTCGAAGCGGGACGTCGGCGAGTGGGGGAGTGGACCTGTGTACGAGGCGAAGTTCGACCAGCGGGGCAGTGTCGTCCGGTGGACCGAGTCGGGCGGGACGCCCGAAGGCGCCGGCGCGGCCTCGGTGTACGTGCACGGGCTCGGAGCGATGTCCTCCGTCTACCACGCGCACCTCGCGGCCGCCCCGGCGCTGTCCGGCCGCCGTTCACTCCTCGTCGACCTTCCCGGGCACGGCATCAGTGACCGGCCCCAGGACTTCGGCTACACGCTGGAGGACCACGCGGACGCGCTCGCCGCCGCGCTCGACGGAGCCGGGGTGCGCGGCGCGGACCTCATCGGCCACAGCATGGGCGGCGCGGTCGCGATCGTCCTCGCGCACCGGCGTCCGGAACTGGTCCGGCGTCTGGTCCTCACCGAGGCCAACCTCGACCCGTACCCGCCGGTCACCGCGGGGAGCAGCGGCATCGCCGGACTGTCGGAGGAGGAGTTCGTCCACGGCGGGGGCTTCGCCCGGGTGCTGGCGCGGGTGGGGCCTGCCTGGGCCGCGACCATGCGGCTCGCCGACCCGCTCGCCCTGCACCGCACGGCGACCGGCCTGGCGCGCGGCACCGACCCGACGATGCGCCGGATGCTGATGGAGTCGCCGGCCGAGCGTGTGTACCTGCAGGGCGCGCTGAGTGGTGAACTCCCGGGAAGGGAGGCGCTGATGGCCGCCGGCGTACGGGTGGAGACCGTCCCGGAGGCGGGACACGTCCTCATGTTCGACCGCCCGGACGCGCTGGTGCGGGCCGTCGCCGAGCGCCCCGCGTGACGCGCGGACGCTCAGCGCGCGCGTACGGCGAGAACCAGGAAGCGGTCGTCCTCGTCGGTGTACGAGTCCAGCACCCAACCCGCGTGCGCAAGCAGGGGAACGAGACGCGGCTCCGCCCGTAGATCGTCGTCGGAGACGCTGCGGCCGTGCCGCGCCGCCAGCGCGGCCCGGCCGATCGGATGGAACAGGGCCAGTCGGCCACCGGGGCGCACGACGCGTGCCAGCTCGCCCAGCCCCGGCTCGGGATGCGTGAGATGGGAGATCAGGCCGGCCGCGAACACCGCGTCGAGCGTTCCGTCGCGCAACGGCAGCCGCGCCGCATCGGCCACGAGCAGGGCGCCGCTGCCGGCCCGCCCCGCCCGTGCCGCCGCATCCAGCATGGCGGGTGTGAGGTCGGCGCCGAGCACCGTGCCGCCGGGTCCCACCGCGTCCCGCAGGTGCGGCAACGCGCGCCCCGTACCGCAGCCCGCGTCGAGAACGGCGTCGCCGGGGCGAAGTCCCAGTGCGCCGACGGCGGCGGCGTACGCGGGCCCGTCATCGGGGAACCGTTTGTCCCAGTCCGCCGCTCGGACCGAGAAGAAGTCCTGGACATGTGTGTGGTCGTCGGCCATACAGACATGATCGCGTAGTCCGTATCCGAGCGAAACGGCACGGAGCGGTGCGCATGTTCGAACCTGCCCTGATCGTTCGGGAACATCTCTCTGTCATATTTCAGCAGCTTTCGAAATGCGCCCCTGGCATGCGCCCCTGAGCGGGCTAGCGTCCCCGATTCATGGGACACCTGGACCACGCCACCTTCGGCTGGCTGACACCCGCGCTGTCGTACGCGATGGCATCGATCGGCGCCGCACTCGGGCTCCGCTGCACCGTGCGCGCGCTCGCCACCAGCGGCCGTTCGCGCCGCAACTGGCTGTTCACCGCCGCATCCGCCATCGGTACGGGCATCTGGACGATGCACTTCGTCGCCATGCTCGGCTTCGGCGTCACCGGTACCGACATCCGCTACAACGTTCCGCTCACGCTGCTCAGCCTGCTGGTCGCCATGGTGGTGGTCGGGGCCGGAGTCTTCGTGGTCGGCTACAGCCGTGACCGCTCGCGTGCGCTCCTCATCGGCGGCCTCACGACCGGGCTCGGGGTCGCCAGCATGCACTACCTCGGCATGGCCGCCCTGAGGCTGCACGGCACCGTCGCGTACGACCCGCTGCTCGTGGCGCTCTCGGTGACGATCGCCGTCGTCGCCGCGACAGCGGCCCTCTGGGCGGCACTGAACATCAGGACGCCGGGGGCCGTGGCCCTCGCGTCCCTCGTCATGGGTGCGGCAGTCAGCAGCATGCACTACACCGGAATGCTGGCCGTCGGGGTCCGGGTCGCGCCGTCGGGATCCGAGCTTCCCGGAGCGACCGTGATGCAGTTCATCTTCCCGCTCGCCGTCGGCCTGGGCTCGTACCTCTTCCTCACCTCGGCGTTCGTCGCACTCTCACCGGCGGCCCGCGAGCGCGTGGAGGACGCCGCCGAACGGGCCCCGGCTGCAGTGGCGCCCTGACGCCGGGGCGGCTGCAACGCCGCCCCGGCGACCGGACGGCGCGGAATTCCGCCGTACACAGCACTCGGGGCACTGAGCTCCACACCTGGAACGAGGAGGCCATGCGCACACCCCGCACGACGACCCCGGACCCCGGTGCGCACGCCGAACGGCCCGCGCCACCGCCACGCGGACGACGCGCGCACGCAGGCCGGCCGGCCGACGAGCGCGCCGACCACGAGCCCGGGTCGCCGGCGCCGGACGATCCCCCGGCGCGTCGCGGGTCCCTGCGCCCCCGGACCGTGCGGGCCAAGGTCATTTCCCTGCTCATGGTCCCGGTCGTCTCGCTGCTCGCCCTGTGGGGCTTCGCCACCGTCACCACGGCGCAGGACGTGGCCCGGCTGCGTGAACTGCAACGGGTGGACAGCACCGTACGAGCACCGGTCCAGGCGGCGGTCGCCGCTCTGCAGACCGAACGTGAGGCGGCACTGCGCCAGTCGGTGGCACCGGGTACCGGGCACGCCGCCGACCTGAAGCGGCAGGCGAAGCACACCGATGCCGCGCTCGGAGCGCTGCGCCTGGGCGACCGGCACACGGTCGCCGACGCAGGCAACCTTCCCGAGGGCGTCGCTAGCCGGCTCAGCACCTTCCTCGAGCACACCAATCAACTCCCCACCCTGCGCAGCAGCCTCCTGGACCCTCCCGCCGGCGGTTCCCGGGACCGGGACGCCGACCGACGCGCCGACGCGGCCGCCGCATTCACGCAGTACTCCGAAGCCGTCACCGCGGCGTTCGGTGTCTCCGGCGCGCTCACCGGTATTCAGGACGCCGAGCTGGGGTCCGAGGCCCGCGTCCTGCTCGAACTGGCGCGGAGCGGCGAAATGCTGGCGCGGGAGGACGCGCTGCTGGCCTCCGCCGGACTCACCAAGACACTCGAAGGTGAGCAGCTGCGCAACTTCACCGGCGCGGTGGCGACCCGCCGGAGCCTCGCAGGAACGGCCGGGGACGATCTGCCGTCCGTCGGCCGAAGTGCCTGGCGCGCCCTCACCGAAGGCGGCGCCTATCGCAGGATCACGGCAGCCGAGGACAAGGTGCTCCAGGCGGAGCCGGGCCGCAAAGCCGCGCAGGCGGTGTCCGCCGCGGCATGGGAACGGGACGCGACAGCCGTACGCGAGGAGCTGAGCTCCATCGAAACCGGCGCGGTCGACCGCGCCGCCGACCGCGCCGACCCCCTCACGCGCGCACTGCTCAGCCCCGCCGGAGCGGCAGTCCTCTTCGGGTTCTTCGCCGCCGCCGCCTCACTCATGATCTCCGTGCGCATCGGCCGTGCGCTCGTCGTCGAGCTCGTCAGTCTGCGCAACAGCGCGCTGGAGATCGCCCGGCGCAAACTGCCCCGCGCCATGCAACGCCTGCGCGCCGGCGAGGAGCTGGACATCCGGGCGGAGGCGCCGCCCGGCAGGCCTTCCCACGACGAGATCGGCCAGGTGGGCGAAGCCCTCGACACCGTCCACCGTGCCGCGCTCAGCGCCGCCGTGGAACGTGCCGAACTGGCCAGCGGGATCTCCGGAGTCTTCGTCAACCTCGCTCGCCGCAGCCAGGTTCTCGTCCACCGCCAGCTCACCCTTCTCGACGGCATGGAGCGCCGCGCCGACGACCCCAACGAGCTGGGCGACCTGTTCCGGCTCGACCACCTCACAACCCGGATGAGGCGGCACGCGGAGAGCCTGATCATTCTCTCCGGGGCAGCGCCCGGGCGGGCCTGGCGGATGGCCGTACCACTGACCAATGTGGTGCGTGCCGCCGTCTCCGAGATCGAGGACTACTCACGGGTGGAGGTGCGGGCGCTGCCGGATGCGGGCGTGAAGGGGGCGGCCGTGGCCGACCTCACCCACCTCCTGGCCGAACTCGTCGAGAACGCCGCACAGTTCTCCCCGCCGCACACCAAGGTGCGCATCAGCGGCGAACCGGTCGGCAACGGGTACGCCCTGGAGATCGAGGACCGTGGGCTCGGCATGGGCAAGGAGTTGCTCGGCGAGGCCAACCGGCGCATCGAGCAGTCGGAAGCGCTCGACCTGTTCGACAGCGACAGGCTCGGCCTCTTCGTGGTGAGCCGGCTCTCCGCCCGTCACCAGATCAAGGTCCAGTTGCGCACCTCGCCGTACGGCGGCACGACGGCGGTGGTGCTGCTGCCGACCGCACTGCTCCAGAGCGGACTGCCGGCAGGCCAGTCGGCCGCTCCGGCGGACGCCGAGCCCGGGGGCGCCACAACGGTGGCCCGCGACGACGACAGCAGGGCACACGGACCAGGGCCACGCGCCGCGGCCCCACGCCCCACCGCGTTCCCCGCCCCGGTGGCCGTGCCCGCGATCGAGCCGCGGACTCCCGTCGAGGCCCGCACAGGCCCGAAGACCGCACCCGCGCCGGTCACCACGCTGCACCGGCGCGCACGCTCCTCGGGTTCCACGGGGCCCTCTGCCTCCACGGGGCCTTCGGGGTCCACAGGTCTCTCGGGTGTCCCGGGTCCCTCCGGTACCTCGGACGAGGACGGCGAGCTGCCGCGTCGCGTCCGCCAGGCGAGCCTCGTACCCCAGCTGCGCGAGAAGCCGCGCCCGGAGCGCGGCGACGCGCGCCACCCAGGGGCCACACCGCCGGTCGAACGCACGCCTGAACAGGCCCGCGACCGCATGACCGCCTACCGCAACGGATGGGTCCGCGGCGGCGGGACCGCACCGGGCGGCAGCACACCCGGACCCGCTTCCGGTATCCGGCCGTACACCGAAGGAGACCAGGCATGATCGCGAACGAGAGAGCGGCGGCTTCCCGCGGCTCCGGCGAACTCGACTGGCTGCTGGACGATCTCGTCGCACGGGTCGGCGAGGTCCGGCACGCAGTCGTGCTGTCCAACGACGGGCTGGCCGTCGGTGCGTCCAGCGCCCTCAGCAGAGAGGACGCCGAGCACCTCGCGGCTGTGGCGTCCGGCTTCCACAGCCTCGCGAAAGGGGCGGGCCGGCACTTCCGGGCCGGGGGAGTGCGCCAGACGATGGTCGAGATGGACGAGGGCTTCCTGTTCGTCGCGGCGGCCGGCGACGGATCCTGTCTAGCCGTGCTGAGCACGGCCTTCGCGGACATCGGCCTCGTGGCCTACGAGATGGCGCGCCTGGTGAAGCGGGTGGGCGAGCACCTCGCCACGCCGGTGAGGCTCGCCGAACCACCGGCGACCGGCTGAGGGGGCGGACGTGCGCACGGGCATGAGCGACGACGGCACCGCGCAGGGCAGCCAGTGGTACGACGCCGAGGCAGGCCCGCTGGTCCGCCCCTACGCCGTGACGGGCGGCCGTACCGATCCGGGGCCCAGCGGGGTGCGCTTCGACCTGATCGCGCTCGTGGCGGTCGACGAGGCCGCGCCGGACGGTTCCGACGAGGGGCTGCTCGGCCCGGAACACCGGGCCCTGCTGACGCTGTGCCGCAGTGAGACCCAGTCGGTCGCTGAACTCTCCGCGGACGCCGACCTGCCCGTCGGCGTGGTGAGAGTGCTCCTCGGCGATCTGCTCGAAGCCGGCTTCGTACGGGTCAGCCGTCCTGTGCCCCCGGCGCAGCTGCCCGACGAGCGGATCCTGCGTGAGGTGATCGACGGCCTGCGGGCGCTGTGACGGGCACCTTCGCGAAGGCCGTGCGCGCTGCCCTCTCGCGTCTACCGAGCCGATCTGAGCGTCCGAATATCTGGAACACCCTGAATGCGTGAGATACGTCGAATACCTCGAATGCATCGAATACCTCGAATACCTCGAATACCGAGTCGAATTCCGACCGGAGTGACCGGATATGAACAATGAGCGGGCCTGTCCGGTCACATCGGTCAAAAACCGTTCACTCCCTTCGGCGGCGGCCGCTCCTTGCCATGCTGTCGCCTCTACTTGACGGCACTCGCGAGAGAAGTGATGGATGTCCTCCGAGCATGTGGACAGCACGGGTGGGGAACAGACCGAGGACACCACGGCCCTCGCTCTGAAGATATTGGTCGCCGGCGGCTTCGGGGTCGGCAAGACGACCCTGGTCGGAGCCGTCAGTGAGATCCGGCCCCTGCGCACCGAGGAACTCCTCAGTGAGGCAGGGCAGTCCGTGGACGACACCGGCGGAGTGGACCAGAAGACCACTACGACCGTGGCCATGGACTTCGGCCGCATCACCATCAGGTCGGGCTTGTCGCTCTATCTCTTCGGAACCCCGGGGCAGGACCGTTTCTGGTTCCTGTGGGACGAGCTGTCCACGGGGGCGCTGGGAGCGGTGGTGCTGGCCGACACCCGCCGGCTCGAGGACTGCTTCCCGGCAGTCGACTACTTCGAACACCGCCGCATTCCGTTCGTCGTCGCCGTCAACTGCTTCTCGGGCGCACGGACTTACGGAGAGGAGGACGTCTCCCGTGCACTCGACCTCGACCGGGGCACGCCGGTCGTGCTGTGCGACGCGCGCGACCGGGCCTCCGGAAAAGAGGTCCTGATCCGCATGGTCGAGTACGCCGGGCGGATGCACACCGCCCGGCTGCTCGACTCCGTGGGGCAGGCCGGCACACACTGAGCCGGACGGAGCGAACCGTGCCGGCCTGCCGGCACGGTCTAGGAGGCCACCTCGGCCATGGCCAGCACCTTGTCGATGTGCACGCGTACGACGAGTTCGCCGGCCACGCCGTTGCGTGCCCCGAACTCCTCGGCCGCCTCCGCGCCCATGTACCGGCCCGCGATACGGGTCGCCCAGCGGCGCAGATCGCCGAGGTCCTCGCTCAGGTCCGCCCGCCCTTGGAGCACGGCGAACGCGAACGGGGGCCGGTCGTCGTCCACGCAGATCGACACCCGTCCGTCTCGCGCGAGATTGCGGCCCTTGACGCTCTCCTTTCCGGTGTTGAAGACCAGATCGTCACCGTCGAGCAGGAACCAGACGGGCGCGATGTGCGGGCTTCCGTCCGCTCGTACGGTCGAAACCTTTGCGGTGCGGGTCCCCTCCGAGAGGAACGCCCGCCATTCGTCCTGGGTCATGTGGTGTGCCATGAGCCCATCTTCGGACGAGATCCTGAGCATGGCGCGAAGCGACGCCCCGGAGACGGGGAGGCGCTTGCCCGCGAGGGACCCTTGCGCGAGGCTTGCCCATCGACGCGGGGAACGGACGAACGGGGAGGATGAGCACATGCCGATGGACCGGGGACTTGACTGGCTCCTTGACGATCTCACCAGCCGGGTGGAGCACATACAGCACGCGCTGGTGCTGTCGAACGACGGGCTGGTCACCGGAGCCAGCGCGGAGCTGGCACGCGAGGACGCCGAGCACCTGGCGGCGGTCTCGTCCGGACTGCACAGCCTGGCCAGGGGATCGGGGCGTCACTTCCGGGCCGGAAGAGCGCGCCAGACCATGGTGGAGTTCGACGAGGCACTGCTCTTTGTGACGGCGGCGGGCGACGGCAGCTGTCTGTGCGTGCTGAGTTCCGCGGAGGCCGACGTCGGCCAGGTCGCCTATGAGATGACCTTGCTGGTCAATCGCGTGGGCGAGCACCTCGGCGTGACGGCACGGCAAGGTGCAGAGCGCGCCGACCGCCTTTGAACTACGCTTTTCGCCGAGTATGCGGAGTTATCCACAGGGGCAGCGGGATCTGCCTCCCCTGGTTACCGTGGTCACAGAGAGTATTCGACCAGAGAGTATTCGACCACACGGGGGAGGCCAGTCATGGCTGTCAAGGAAGCGGCACGCACCGGCCGCGCGGGAGCGGAGCGCACGGCCACGGGAGCGGGTGGGGGCGCCGAAGCGGGTGGGGGTGCCGGAAAAACACCGGGCGCCGCGGGAAGCACGCTGGCCGCAGGACGCGCCGCGCAGGAGCTGGAGTTGAAGCGCGGCGAGTTCGACCTTGCCGTCCATCTGGGGCTGATCAGCGCGGACGCGCCGGTGGCCGGCGGAAGGCCGCGGGTACGGAGGGAAGAAGTCGACCGGCTGCAAGCCACGGCCGGCTTCCCCGAATCCCTCCGGGCAAGGGTGCGCACGGCGGGGACGGCGGAGGGCGCCGCCCTGCTCGGTATCAGCAGTGTCCGCTTCACCGGGCTGGCCCGGATCGGGTGCGTCTCGCCGGTGGCGTTCTATCTGAACCGTTACCGTGCGGTGGTCTGGCTCTATCTGGTGGACGAAATCGCGGGATTCGGTGCCAGGGAGCCCGAGCTGCTCGCCGGAAAGAGCCCGGTCGGGATGCGGACCATGCTGGAGGCCGGCGTCGACTGGCGTGCGCGCAACTGGCGTTCGCGCAGGATCGACCGGCTGCTGGGCCGGACGGAGGATCCATGGGCGCGTGCCGCGGTACAGGCGTCCGCTCTGGACGCGGTCCAGCTCGCGGAAGTGGTGGACGACCCGTACGAACGCGCCTACCTCGCGCGCATCCGGCCGGAGTCCGCCTTCGGGCGGCCGGGATCCGTGTCCGGGAGGGAGACCATGGGGCAGCTGATGCTGGCCGACGATCCGGACGAGATCCTCTGGCGGCGGGTGAACCTGGCCATGGAGCTGGACCGGGCGCGCGAGCGCCGCTCTGCTCCCAGGCCGGGTGGCCCGCCCGGGAGCGCGCCGGTACCTGTGCCCGCGCGGGCGGGGGAGGCGGTCGACCGGGTGGCGGGTCGCACCGCTGCGCCGACCGTGGCCGCGCCGGGTCTCCTGGCCCGGATCGGACTGGGCAGGCGACGGAGCCGAGATCATTAAGTGCTTGCGACCTGCCCGTGCGCACAGGCATCTTTGCCCCATGTTGATCAGAGAAGCCACCACGGAGGACTGGCCCGCCATCTGGCCGTTCTTCCACGAAATCGTCTCCGCGGGCGAGACGTTCACCTTTCCCCTGGACCTGGGGGAGAACGATGCCAGGGGCTGGTGGCTCCTGTCCGCACCCAGTCGTACGGTCGTCGCGGTCGACGACGCCGGGACCGTCCTGGGCACGGCCAAGATGAACCGGAACCACATGGGCAACGGATCGCACATCGCCAGCGCCAGCTACATGGTCGACTCCCGGCACTCCGGCCGAGGGGTGGGCCGGGCCCTGTGCGAATACACAGTGGAGTGGGCGCGGGAAGCGGGCTTCCGCGCCATGCAGTTCAACGCCGTGGTGGAGACCAACACGCACGCTGTACGGCTGTACCGCTCGCTCGGGTTCGAGGTACTGGGGACGCTTCCGGAAGGCTTCAACCATCCGGCCAAGGGCTACGTCGGACTGCACATCATGCACAAGGCCCTCTGAAGCGCCCGGCCGAGCCGCTCAGTCGCCGACACCGGAGATCGTGCGACCCGCGGGTCCGGCGTCCTCCACACCGCTCCTGGTCCCCGGAGCGACCACGGTGCCGGCCCAGGACAGTGCCTTCCAGCCATCTTCCGGGGTGCCCTCGACCACCACGACGCCCGTGTTGTCGAGGGCATGGGCGGCGGCGAACTCCACCGAGACGTTGTGGGCACGGGCCGCCGTCCACATCCTGATCGCCGCGCCATGACTGATCAGAGCAGCCGTGCCCGCGGCGGCCGGTCCGGCGGCCGAGGCGGCCTCAGCGACCACCGCGTCGAAGCGGGCCAGTGCCTCGGTGCCGCTCTCGCCCCCTGCCATACGCCTCGACGTGTCGCCGGCGGACCAGGCGAATGCGGTCGTCAGATACTCCGCCACCGCTGCCCGGTCGGCGCGCATCTCCAACTTTCCGGCGGAGAGTTCGCGGATGCCGTCCCGGATGCGGACCTCCAGACCTCGTTCCGCAGCCAGGGGCGCCGCCGTCAGCTGCGTGCGCGTCAGCGTCGAGGCGTAGAGGGCGCCAATGTCCTCACCGGCCAGGGCGGCCGGAAGTTCGGCAGCCTGACGCAGGCCCAGAGCGGTGAGCCCGGGTCCGGGCCGTGCGGTGTCCAGGAAGTGGCCGAGGTTGGACGGCGTCTGACCGTGACGGATCAACAGCAATCGCATAGAACGGGTCGGGCTCCAAGGCGGGTCGCATCGTGCGACGACAGATATATGTACTGGTCACCCTCTCATCGAGCCATCCCCGGCCGCACCCGCCCCGGCCCCGGCGTGTCCGCCATGTCATAAGTCGCGGTGATGTGACAACAGTTGGTGTGTCCGATGCTTCGTGGGGTGGGTGCACACCCGGGTGGCGGGGGCAGTACTGTGCGCCCCACCGCCAGTCCGGCGGGGAAACTCGTATGGAGGAAGAATCCATGACCATACCCAGGAGATCGTGGCGTGGCGCGGGAGCATTCGCGGCCGCTGCGGTTGTCGGCCTGGCCGGCGGAGTCATCTCCGCCGCGCCGGCCGCAGCTCACACCCCCACCTGGGTCGTGACCTGCTCCGACGTGAGCGTCGACCTCACCGCCTACTCGAGCGACGTGGCCAACGTCGTGACCGTGTCCGTGGTGGGCGGCAAGGAACTGCTCCCCGCGACGACGTTCGGTCGGGAGTTCCACACCAAGACGCCGCTCCAGCTGCCGCCGCACGACAAGGAGCTGACAGTCCGGCTCGTCGTCAAGGCCGGAGACGGCGAGAAGTTCTCGCGCGACGAGACGAAGCAGGCTCCGGTGTGCGAGGACAGCACCCCGTCGCCGACGCCGACGCCGACCGAGACGAAGCCGACCGAGCCGCCGGCCACGCAGACCCCCGAGCCGAGTGCCACGCCGAGCGAGACCGCTACGGAGACCGCGCCCGCCCCGGCGGAGCCGAGCCCCAGCGCGCCCGACCTGGCCGAGACCGGTTCGTCGTCCGCGACGCCCGTCATCGGGGGAGCCGCGATCGCGGTTCTGCTCGCCGGTGGCGGCATCCTGTGGTCCGTCCGTAAGCGCCGTTCCGCGCAGCACTGACGTATCCCGGCAGTCCGGCCCGACGGACCAGTTCCGGGAGGCCGGGTGAGGGGCGTACCGCATCGGAAGCGATGCGGTACGCCCCTCAGCGCGTTCCTCGTTGCTGCTGCACCGGATCCGGGGCGTCTCGTTCGGGTCAGGGGCCGGGTGCGGCCGAGGCGGCCGTCGGGGCGGTGGCGGAATCCGGGGAGGCCGGGCCCATCTCGCACCAGACGGCCTTGCCCTCTCCCCGGGGTTCGATGCCCCAGCGTGTGGCGACCGCGTCCAGGAGCAGCAGACCGCGCCCGGAGGTCGAGGTCTCTCCCGGAGTGCGACGCCGCGGCCAGACACTCGAACGGTCCTGGACCGACAGCCTGATGCGCCGGACAGGCTCCGGCAGAACCTCCAGCGTGAGAACAGCCCCGCCCTCCGTGTGCAGCAGCACATTCACCAGCAACTCCCCGGTGACCAGCTCCGCGTCGTCGGCCAGTGAGGCCATGTCCCAGTCCGTCAGCGCCTGGCGGACGATGGCGCGCGCATCCGAGAGCCCCTCCGGGTCCGCCTGATGGATGTACTGGTGCAGCCGCGGAGCGCGTGGCGACCCCAGATCCGGGCTGCGTCGCAGCACCAGCAGCGCCACGTCGTCCCCCGAGCCCCACCGCTCCCACAGGCGGTCCGACAGATGATCCGCCAGCGCCTCGGCGCCCGCCGGCCCGTTGCTGATCTCGTGAACCAGCGTGGCCACGCCCGAGTCGATGTCGGCGCCGGGCTCCTCCACGAGTCCGTCGGTGTACAGGACGAGCGTCTCGCCCGGCACCAGGTCGAGCCGAGTCTCCGGGAACTCCTCGTCCTTGAAGGTCGTGGAGATCCCCAGCGGCAGACCACCGCGCACCTGAGGGCTGGCGACCCTGCCGTCGGTGTGCCGGATGAGCGGGCCGAAGTGCCCGGCACGCACCACGCGCACGGTGCCGGTCGCGAGGTCCACCTGTGCATACGCGCACGTTGCGAAGCGGTCGGTGTCCAGTTCGGCCAGGAAGCGGGAGGCGCGAGCCAGTACCGTCGCCGGCGGATGCCCCTCGGCCGCGTACGCGCGCAGGGCGATACGCAGCTGGCCCATGATCGCGGCAGCGTGCGTGTCGTGGCCCTGTACGTCGCCCACCACGACGCCGAAGCGGTGGTTGGGCAGCGCGATCACGTCGTACCAGTCGCCGCCGACCTGCCGGCCGCTCCACGCCGCGTGGTACCGGACCGCGATCTCCCCGCCCTCGATGTCGTGGATCCGCCGCGGGAGCATGGCCGACTGGAGCCCGGTGGCGAACTCGCGCTCCTCGTCGAACAGCATGGCCCGCTGGAGCGACTGGGCCACGATGGCGGCCAGCCCCAGACAGAGAATGCGCTCGTCCGCGCTGAACACCGTGCGTTCCCGGTAGAAGAGGGCGAGCCCGCCGAGGGGTCGCGCCTGCGCGACCAGCGGAAGGTAGGCAGCGGCGCGGAACTTCAGCCGCCCGATGTGCGGCTCGAGTACCGGATAGCGCCGGATCAGGGAGTCGAGCGAGGTGATGAACCGGGGCTTTCCGCTGAGGATCGTGTCGCCCAGGGGAAGGTTCGCGTCGAGCTCCCCGGAGCCCAGTCCGCCGAGCACCTCCACGGAGTCGCCGCTCAACGCGATGATGTTGAGCGCGGAGTTCTCCACCAGTCCGAGCGCCAGTCCGTCCGAGCCGAGCCCGGCCAGGCCGCCCGGGCCCGTGAGCGCTGCCGTGACGTCGTCGACGGTCACCGCACGTGACATCGCGCTCGTCGTGCGTTCAACGATGTTGGTCTGGCGCTGGCGGCGCTTTTCCAGATCCTGCACGAAGGCCGAATGGGTGACTTCCGCCGTCGCGTCCCGTACCACGCCGATGACACGGTGTGCGCGACCGTCCTCGGAACGCAGGATTCTGGCCTGGACGTGAGTCCACTGGCGGGTGCCGTCCGCCAGGGGCACCTGGAAGTGCACGCTGTAGGAACTGCTCCCGCTGGAGAGCGCCTCGTCGATGGTGACGTCCAGACGCGCCCGCTCCGACGGCTCCAGCTGCTCCACCACGGCCCCGGGCCGTGCGTCGAAGGTGTCAGGGTCCAGGCCGAAGACCATCAGCCCGGCTTCGTCGATGTCCAGGGTCCCGGCGTCCAGGTCCCATTCGAAGCTGCCGGTCCGGTTCATGGCGAGACGCTCCGCCGTCCCCGTTTCGCTGCTACCGGTCCCGTCGGACCGGAGGGGAGGCGGAGCCTTGGAGTCTGCTCGCCGTGGATGATCGGTCATTCCTGCTCCGGAGGTCGTCCGGCGGGGCTGCTGGACGTCGCGGCCCGTAGGTCTCAATTGTCGAGCCCGTTGTGCGGGAGTGCCACAGCGGTTCGGTGGGGCACCCGCCTCCGGAGCGTCGGGGAGGCCGTCGCAGAATGGCAGGCAGAGATCCCCCACGACCGGTGGATGCACCGCCCCTGCCTGACCGGAGCGCACATATGAATGACGCCGAGCCCGTCCTGCTTCATACAGAGGGTCACAGCCTGCACATCACGCTCAACCGCCCCCGGGCCCTGAACGCGCTGACCCACACCATGGTGCGGAGCATCGACGAGGCGCTCACCCTCGCCGAGCAGGACGACGCCGTCACGGCCGTCGTGATCAGCGGGGCCGGCGAGCGCGGTCTGTGCGCCGGTGGCGACATCCGGTCCATCTACGAGGACGCGCGGGCCGGCCGCCGCGCATCCGTGGACTTCTGGCGCGACGAGTACCGGCTCAACGCCCGTATCGCCCGTTTCCCCAAGCCGTACGTGGCGCTCATGGACGGCATCGTCATGGGCGGCGGGGTAGGGGTGTCCGCCCACGGTGACGTCCGTATCGTCACCGAGCGCTCCCGAGTGGCGATGCCCGAGACCGGGATCGGCTTCGTCCCCGATGTGGGCGGTACCTATCTGCTGGCCGCGGCACCCGGTGAGCTCGGCACCCACCTCGCCCTGACCGGGCAGGCCGTGGGCGCCGCCGACACGCTGCTGTGCGGGCTGGCCGACCATTTCGTGCCCTCGGAGCGGCTGGCCCAGCTCACCGCCGCCCTTGCCCTCGGTACGACGCCCGCCGAGGTGACGGAGACGGTGCGGCGTTACGCCGCGACGGCACCCGAAGGGGAGCTCGCGCCGCACCGCTCATGGATCGACGCCTGCTACGGCGCCGACACCGTCGAGGAGATCATCGGCCGCCTCCTCGACAGTGGTGAGCCCGAGGCGAAGGAGACCGCCGGAACACTCCTCGCCAAGTCGCCCACCGCGCTCAAGGTCACCCTTGCCGCCATGCGCCGCGCCCGGCGTCTCGAAAGCCTCGAAGCGGCACTCGACCAGGAGTTCCGGGTCTCCTGCCGGGCCTTCGCCGGACCCGATCTGGTGGAGGGCGTACGCGCCCAGATCATCGACAAGGACCGTCGTCCGAAGTGGCACCCGGCCGAGCCCGCCGACGTCACCGACGCAGACGTCGCCCGCCACTTCGAACCGCTCGGTGAACTCGAACTCGGTCTGGCCTCGGGCTGAACCGGCGTCGCCTCCGAGCGGTTCGCACGCCGCTCAGAGGTCGCCCGGCCCGGTGACCTCGCGGAACGGGATGCCGAGAAGCCCGGCGGCGGCCTTGAAGTCCTTCGCGCGGTGCCCCGTACAGAGGGTCCAGTGGTGACCGATGCCCGTCGAGGACCAGGCGTCCGTCCACTCACCGGGGTCGAAGCCGAAGTCCACGCGGGACGTCGTGTTGCCGATCTTGAGCAACGGGCCGGGGACGACTCGACCCTCGGAGACGACGAACACGAACGAGCCGTCCGCCTCCTGTCCGATCCCGAACGTGGTCACCGGGCCGTGCTTCACATCGAACTCGACGCTGACGCCCCAGCCGCGCTTCCCGTGGTAGACGCCGAGCCCCCGCAGCAGCGGGTCCTGGGCGCTGATCGCCAGATGGGCCGGTCCGTCGTGGCCCATCTCGACGACTCCGTCACGGAAGTTCAGGGCCTGCAGTTCGGTGAAGGACCCGCCGGCACCGAGCGTGTCGGCGATCAGCATGGCGAGGCTGGTGCGGAGCTCGTACTCACCGGCGACCGGGATGCCACGGGCGGTGAGCAGGGAAGCGCCGAGGATCATCCCGGCACCGAGCCGCTCGTGGATCTCGCCGTCGAGGCCGCGATGGTAGTAGGCGAGGCTGTCGAGCGAGAAGTCCTCGACGAGCCGGTCCAGCCCCACGGACACCCGGGCCGCCCAGTCCAGATCACCCTCGTCGACGGACTCGTCGAGGGTGAACACACCCCGGGCCAGAGCGACGCGCTCGGCAGCCTCCTCGTCGGTGACCGCCGCGACCCGTACCCGCAGGTCATCAAACTCCAGGACCTCGACATGGCCGCCGAACCGGGAGGACACCAGCGTCATGTCCGTCGACACGTCGAGCATCCCGGGATAGAGATGGCCCATCAGCCCGTGCCGGCCATGACGCATCGCGCCCCGTACCGCCGCCGCGGAGATCCACCGGCGGATCCGGTTCCACGCGTTGTCGTCCCGCAGATGTCCGGAGACCGAGCGGAACGCGATACCGCTGCGGCGGAACACGTTGGCGACCTCGGGCAGCGGGCACTGACCGCAGTACGCCAGCCACTTCCCGGTATCGGTGTTCGGATGGTCCATCGCCTCGGTCGGCTGAAGATCGATGACCAGCACCGGTGCATGGGTGCGCTGGGCGATCGGCAGCACCATCGAAGCCGTGAGATACGTCGTCAGGAACGTGACGACGATGTCGCAGTCGGCCCTGCGGAGCTGCTCCGCCGCGCCGGCCGCCTCCTGGGGATCGGAGATGAAGCCGGCGTCGACCACCTCGCAGCCCATCGCCTCGAACCGCTCGGTGACGTAGCGCGCCGAGTCCTGGAGCAGGTCGAGGAGACCGGGGAACTGCGGCCAGTAGGCGGCCAGTCCGCCGGAGACCAGGCCCACGCGGGTAGGGCGGCGTGCGGTGCGGACGAGAGCGGCGGTGGCGTCGTCAGCCATCGGAATTCCTTCCTTCGTCTTCTGCTGAGCGGTCGGCGGCGCCCGGTGCGTCCGCCGTACATGTCGCCTCCAGGCGGTCCTCGGCCCTGTCCCAGGCCGCCGGGTCCCCCTGCGGGCTGTAGTGACGCAGCTCCTGGGTGCGCGCGACGAGCCGGCGCATGTCGGCCAGGCTGCCCACCAGGCCGTGGGCCCGCGCCTGGAGCAGTACGTTGCCGAGCGCGGTCGCCTCGGCAGGACCCGCGGTGACCGGCAGACCGGTCGCGTCGGCGGTCCACTGGCAGAGCAGTTCGTTGCGCGAACCGCCTCCGACCAGGTGGATGCGGGTCAGCTCGCGGCCCGCCAGCCCGGCGGCCTGCCGCAGCGTTCGGCGATGGGCCAGAGCGAGGCTCTCCAGCACGCAGCGCACATACCCGCCGGGGCCGTCCGGCAGTGCCTGACCGGTGCGGGTGAGAGCGGAGTCGATGCGCGAGGGCATGTCACCCGGGGCGAGGAACGCCGGATCGTCGGGATCGATCACGGCGGCGAACGGCCTGGCCCTCACCGCGTCCGCGAGAAGCCGGGGCAGGCTCGGTGACAGACCGTCCCGCTCCCAGGTACGACGGCACTCCTCCAGCAGCCACATGCCCATGATGTTGCGGAGATAGCGGACGGTGCCGTCGACCCCCCGCTCATTGGTGAAGTTCGCGGCCCGCGACTCCTCGGTCAGGACCGGCGCGTCCAGTTCCAGACCGGCCAACGACCAGGTACCGCACGACACATAGGCGAACCCGGGTTCCGTGGCGGGGACCGCGGCGACGGCCGACGCCGTGTCGTGCGAGGCGACCGTCGTCACCGGTGTGCCCGCGGGCAGACCGGTGAACTCGGTGACGTGCGGCAGGAGCGTCCCCGCCGGGTCACCCGGTTCGCGCAGCGCGGGGAGCAGCGAACGCTCCAGCCCCAGCCGCCCGATGAGCGCCTCGGACCAGTCCCCGGTACGGGCGTCGAACAGCCCGGTCGTCGACGCGTTGGTCGCCTCCGCGCCCACCGTGCCGGTCAGCCAGTACACCAGCAGATCAGGCATCAGAAGCAGCGTCCGCGCCGCCTCCCACTGGGCGGTGGAACGATGGGCGGCGAGCTGGAAGACGGTGTTGAACGGCAGATGCTGCAGTCCGCTCACGCCGTACAGATCCTGTGCCCCGACCCGGGCCAGTACCTCGTCGGCAGCCCGGACATTACGGCTGTCCCGGTAGTGGAACGGCATCCCGAGCAGTGCCCCGTCGGAGTCCAGGAGTCCGTAGTCCACTGCCCATGTGTCGATGCCGACCGAGGCGACGGGACCGCTGCGCGCCGCCTTCCGGAGACCGTCCAGCATGCCCTGGTACAGGGCGAGCACGTCCCACCGAAGCCCGTCGGGCAGCCGGACCGGAGTGTTGGCGAAGCGGTGCGCCTCGGTCAGCACCAATGCGTCGGCACCGACCCGGCCGGTGATCACCCGGCCGCTGGTGGCACCGAGGTCGACCGCGGCGAACACCGGGTCGTGTCGTGAAGTCGCAGACATGGCAATCTCATCCGATCCGGGCGGGGCCGTGTCCCGCACGTGCGCAGACGGTGCGGGACACGGCTCACCGCGCGTGGTCAGCGCAGGAAGGCCGCCGCCACACCGGCGTCGACGGGAATGTGAAGGCCGGTGGTGTGGGTCAGATCCCCACCGGTCAGCGCGAATACGGCGTTGGCGACGTGCTCGGGGAGCACCTCGCGCTTGAGGAGCGTGCGCTGGGCGTAGAACTCGCCGAGCCTCTCCTCCTCGATGCCGTACGTCGCCGCGCGCTGGGCGCCCCACCCCGCGGCGAAGATCCCGGAGCCGCGCACCACCCCGTCGGGGTTGACGCCGTTGACCCGGATACCGTGCTCGCCGAGCTCGGCAGCCAGCAGCCGCACCTGGTGGGCCTGGTCGGCCTTGGTCGCCGAGTACGCGACGTTGTTCGGACCGGCGAACACGGCGTTCTTCGACGCGATGTAGATGATGTCGCCGCCGAGCTTCTGCGCCTGCATCGCACGGGCGGCCTCGCGCGACACGAGGAACGAGCCGCGCGCCATGATGTCGTGCTGGAGATCCCAGTCCCGTGCAGTGGTCTCCAGCAACGGCTTGGAGATGGAGATCCCGGCGTTGTTCACGACCAGGTCCACGCCGCCGAAGGCGAGCACCGCCGCCTTGAACGCGTCGGCGATCTGCTCCTCGCTGGTGACGTCGACGGTCACCGCGACGGCCTTGTCCGGCCCGCCGAGCTCGTCGGCGACCGTTACCGCCTTCTCGGCATCGAGGTCCGCGACGACGACGCAGGCTCCCTCCGCGACGAGCCGGTGCGCGATGGCCTTCCCGATCCCCGAACCCGCGCCGGTGACCAGCGCGACCCGGGTGGCGAGCACCTTCGGCGGCGGCATGCGGCGGAGTTTGGCCTCCTCCAGTTCCCAGTACTCGATGCGGAACTTCTCGGACTCCTCGATCGGAGCGTAGGAGGAGACGGCCTCCGCACCCCGCATCACATTGATGGCGTTGAGGTAGAACTCCCCGGCGACCCTGGCGGTCTGCTTGTCCTTGCCGAAGGAGAACATCCCCACCCCGGGCACCAGCACGATGGCCGGGTCCGCGCCACGCATCGCGGGCGACTCGGGTGTCGCGTGACGGTCGTAGTAGGCGCGGTAGGCCTCGCGGTACTCCTCGTGGAGCGACTGGAGGCGGGCAACCGCCTCGTCGAGCGGGGCGTCGGCCGGCAGATCGAGGACCAGCGGGCTGACCTTCGTACGGAGGAAGTGGTCCGGGCAGGACGTACCGAGTGCGGCGAGGCGCGGGTGCTCGGCGCGGGAGAGGAAGTCCAGCACCGGTTCCGCGTCGGTGAAGTTCCCCACCTGCGGGCGGTCCGTGGAGGCCAGACCGCGGATCACCGGAGCCAGCGCCGCGGCCCGCTCCCGGCGTGCCTCCGGCGCCAGTGCCTCCCGGCCGGACAGTACGGGGCCGAAGGGCTCCGCCCTGCCGTGGACCTCGAGGAACGTCTCGGCCGTACGGATCATCCAGAGGGCGTTGCGCTCGCACTCCTCGGAGGTGTCGCCCCAGGCCGTGATGCCGTGGCCGCCCAGGACGACGCCGACCGCCTGCGGGTTGGCCTCCTTGACGGCAGCGATGTCGAGACCGAGCTGGAAACCGGGCCGGCGCCAGCCCACCCATGCCACCTTGTCCCCGAAGCACTCCGCGGTGAGCTTCTCGCCGTCGGCGGCGCACGCCAGGGCGATTCCGGAGTCCGGGTGCAGATGGTCGACGTGCGCGGCCTCGACCAGCGCGTGCATCGCGGTGTCGATGGACGGGGCGGCGCCGCCCTTGCCGTGCAGGCAGTAGTCGAACGCCGGGACCATCTCGTCCTCGCGCTCCACCCCCGGGTACACGTCCTTGAGCGCGCGCACCCGGTCCAGCCGGAGCACGGCGAGGCCGGCCTCGGTGAGCGTACCGAGGTCACCGCCCGAGCCCTTGACCCAGAGCAGTTCGGCCTCGCCGCCGGTGACCGGATCGGTCTCCGTCGCCTTGGCCGAGGTGTTGCCGCCGGCGTAGTTGGTGTTGCGGGGGTCGGAGCCGATCCGGTGGGCGCGCTCCAGGAGCGCGGCGACTTCGGCGTGCGTCGCGGACGTCATGAGGGTTCCTTCGGGGTGATGGGCGGGCGGGTGCCGGACGAATGCGCCGGCTGCGAGGTGCGCCGAGGGCTCAGGCGCCCCAGCCGGCCTGCTCGCCGCCGACCCGGTCGGCAGCGATGCGCTCCTGGTTGCCGGAGGCGAGGTAGGCGGCGAACGGGTCGCGGGCGAGGCCGAGCTCTTCGCGTACGTCCGCGAGCAGGGGCCGTACGTCGGTGTTGTACGCGTCCATCAGCGCGCCGTTGGCGGCGAGGACGTCGCCGGAGCGCTGCGCGGCGGCCAGCGCCTCGACATCGATCAGCAGCGCCTTCGCGGTCGCTTCCTGCACATTGGTGACCGAGCGGATGACTGCCGGGATCTTGGCCTCGATGTTGTGGCACTGGTCGAGCATGAAGTTGACGTTGGTCTCGGGCTTCATGCCGCCGTTCTTGACCACTTCGTGCATGATCCGGAAGAGCTGGAACGGATCGGCGGCGCCCGCCATCAGGTCGTCGTCCGCGTAGAAGCGGGAGTTGAAGTCGAACGCCCCGAGCTTCCCCTCGCGCAGCAGGAACGCCACGATGAACTCGATGTTGGTCCCCGGGGCGTGGTGTCCGGTGTCCACGACGACCTGGGCCTTCGGGCCGAGCTTGAGGCAATGGGCGTACGAGGTGCCCCAGTCGGGCACGTCCGTGGTGTAGAACGCGGGCTCGAAGAGCTTGTACTCCAGCAGCATCCGTTGGTCGTCGCCGAGGCGCTCGTAGACCTCGGCGAGTGCCTCGGCCAGCCGGTCCTGACGGCCCGAAATATCGTCCTGACCGGGGTAGTTGGTGCCGTCCGAGAACCACAGCTTCAGGTCGGGCGATCCGGTGGCATCCATGATGTCGACGCATTCGAGCAGGTGGTCGGTGGCCTTGCGGCGGACCTTGGGGTCCGGGTGGGTGACCGAGCCCAGCTTGAAGTCGTCGTCCTGGAACACATTGGAGTTGATGGCGCCGATCCGCAGCCCGAGCCCTTCGGCGTACCGGGTCAGTGCCGCGTAGTCCTCGACCCTGTCCCACGGAATGTGCAGCGACACCTTCGGGGCGACCCCGGTGAAGCTGTTCACCTGCGCCGCGTCCGCAAGTTTCTCGAACGGGTCGCGCGGGACTCCGGGCTGGGCGAAGACCTTGAAACGGGTCCCGGAGTTGCCGTAGCCCCAGGACGGCGTCTCGATGACCTGAGACTTCAGGGCTGCCTTGACGGCCGACACATCAGACATGAACACCTCGTAATCAGAGTCATCCGGCGACCGGTCAGGATCGGGGATGTGAATCGTTTCATCCGGAACGTACGCTAGGTTTGGCCGATGCTGCTAGTCAAGCAGCTAGTCAAGTTTTGTAGCGATTGAATCAATTCACCGAAAGCGCTTGCTTTCCTTGCGGTTGACAGGTGACCAAAAGGTCACATATTTTGGATTCATGGACGCGGTGTTCAAAGCCCTGGCAGACCCGACGCGGCGCAGCCTGCTCGACGAGCTGTTCCGTGACGACGGGCAGACACTGAGTGCGTTGGAAGCCCGCTTCGAGATCACGCGGTTCGCGGTGATGAAGCACCTCAAGCTGCTGGAGGCGGCGGGCCTGGTCGTCACCAGGCGGCGAGGCCGGGAGAAGCTCCACTTCCTGAACCCGGTGCCCATCCGGCTCGTCCACGACCGGTGGGTGAGCAAGTATGCGGAGCCCTGGGCCGCAGGGCTCAGCGGCCTCAAGAGCCGACTGGAGAATCCCATGGAGAAGATCTTCGAGATCTACATCCGCACCACTCCCGAGCGCCTCTGGGAAGCCATCACGGACCCCGAGATCAGGAGCAAGTACAACTTCGGTGCCCGTGTCACCTCCGACTGGACGCCGGGATCACGTTTCGAGATGGGCGCCCCGGGCGCCCCCGGCCCGCTCGGCGAGGGGCAGAACCTCGAGGTCGACCCGCCGCGCAAGCTGGTCCAGAGCATGGTGGCGCTCTGGAGCGAGGAAGTGAGGAACGAGGGGCCGACCCGCATCACCTGGGAGATCGAGCCCGTCGGTGACTCCTGCCGGCTGACCGTCACCCATGACGAGCTGCGCGACGGCGCCAACGACGAGCTCTACGGCGGTTGGCCGATGATCCTCTCCGGCCTGAAGACCTGGCTCGAGACGGGTGAGCTGCTCACCACGCCGGGCTCCCTGCTGTACACGGGCAACAGCTGAAACCGTTCAATTCGCCGGCACGCTGGATGCCGCGCTCGCCGGCACGGGAGCGCGGCATCCAGTGCGAGCCGCAGTGGTTCAGCGGCCGGACGAACCGGTCAGGCTCGGCTGGAGCGCCCGCACGAGAGCGAAGAGCCTGTCCTCGTTGCCCGAGAGGCCCGCGCTCCGCAGCGCCTCGTCGGCCTCCTCGATCGGGGAGGCGAGCAGCGGCATGTACAGCGGGGCGTCCGTCGGGTCCGCGAGCGCGGCGCGGGTGGCCGCAAGTAGCCGGACGTACGCCTGGGCCGCGGCGATCTCGTCATTGCGCATCTCAGCATCTCCTGGTCAGAGGTGTCGGACCGTCAAGCATCCCCCATGGGTCTGACAATGCCCGCCGAGCAGGCCGGATCAGGTCCGGACGCCCCGTGTGCGACGGTCTGCGGCCGGTGGTTCGACCTCCAGGAAACGCCGTCGGCGCGGACCGCGGTACGACAGAGCTGTCCAGCCCAGGCGCGACAGCACGGTGGCGCACCCGGCCAGCGCGCGCTCCTCCTCATGGGCGGCACCGCTGCCGGGCGGGCCCACCCACTCCACCCGTACGGAGCCGGGGGACTCGCCCTCGCACACCCGGTACCCCGTGGCCGTACGCTCCCCGGACGCTCCGACCGCCGATGCGGCTACTTCCGCGGCCTCCAGTGCCAGTGCCACCGCGCGGACCGGCCGGAGCAGCTCCCACTGGGCGGGTACACGCTCGGGATCCGCGTGTCCCGTATTGGTCAGCCGCCGGATCTGCAGCATCCCTTCGAACGCGGTGCGCACCGCGCCGGCCCGCTCGCGAGCAGGTCCGGACAGCGCCGGCCCGTCCCCGGTGAGAGGCTCGAACGC
This sequence comes from Streptomyces sp. NPDC056452, assembly GCF_042796085.1. Taxonomy (NCBI): domain Bacteria; kingdom Bacillati; phylum Actinomycetota; class Actinomycetes; order Kitasatosporales; family Streptomycetaceae; genus Streptomyces; species Streptomyces sp. NPDC056452. The sequence goes on along the minus strand of NZ_JBHTRI010000032.1, from coordinate 20,519 downwards.
GGTCTCCCGCGAGGTGCCCATATACGAATCCCCTTCGCCGGTGCGTTGCGGTGCAGTGCTCTGCGGTCCAGTGTGCGCCGGCCCACCGACAACGGCGGCTGAGCCGGGAGTTGTCAGGGATCGATAGGCTCGGCATACCCGCCCGTTCCCCCGGAGGAATCACGTACTGTGCCCGACCATGAATCAACCGGCGTTCCGGCCACCGAGCGGGAGGACCTGCGTGCCGACTGCGCCAACTGCTTCGGCCTCTGCTGCGTCGCGCTGACGCTGACAGCGTCCGCGGACTTCGCGATCAACAAGGACGCCGGGGAGCCCTGCCGCAATCTGCAGGACGACTTCCGCTGCGGCATTCACACGCAACTGCGGCCCAAGGGGTTCTCCGGCTGCACGGTGTACGACTGTTTCGGCGCCGGCCAGAAGGTATCCCAGGAAACCTACGACGGCAGGGACTGGCGGGCCTCTCCGGACACCGCCCAGCAGATGTTCCAGGTCTTCCCCGTGATGCGCCGACTCCACGAGCTGCTCTGGTATCTCACCGAAGCCCTCGCCCTCCCTGCCGCAGGCCCCCTGCACACGGAGCTCCGCAGAGCCCTCGACAGCACGGAGCGCCTCACCCGCGGCTCGGCCGAAGTCCTCGCGGAACTCGACGTGTCGGCACACCGCGACGAGGTCGCGTCGTTGCTGCTGCGCACCAGCGAGCTCGCACGCGCCGTCGTGCCCCGGCGCAAGAAGCGCAACCACCGGGGTGCCGACCTCATCGGGTCCCGCATGCGGGGCGCCGATCTGCGGGGGGCGGATCTGCGTGGGGCCTACCTCATCGCGGCAGACCTGAGCGGGGCCGACCTGCGGCTCGCCGACCTGATCGGCGCGGACTTCCGTGACGCCGAACTGTCCGGCGCAGACCTCAGCGGGGCGCTGTTCCTCACCCAGGCCCAGCTCAACGCGGCGAAGGGCGACACCGCCACACGGCTTCCGCCGTCCTTGACGCGGCCCGCACACTGGTCCGGCCAGGGCACAGGACAGGCCTGAACACCCTTGTGATTGCCGCCCCGCCCGGGTCACGCGGGGCGGGGGCCGTCCTCCCCGTGTCCGGCGGCAGCCGCATCGTCCTGCTCCAGTGCCGCCTTCAGCCGTTCCAGCGTGGTGCGGATGTTGCCACGCTGGAACTCGGCGAACGTCTGCCCGCGCGTCGCGATCCGGTCGAATGTGTTGGCGAGCAGGTCCGGCCATGCCCGGCGGTCGTCCGTCCATATCTCCGTGACCCGGGTGGAGCCTTCGACCGCCTCGAAGCGGTACTCCCACGTCGCGATCGGCCCGCGCAGCCGTGGCCGCTTGGCCCCGATCGCGTGAACACGGAACGCGAACCGCTCGCCCTCATCGGCGGCTGTGACCGTGCACTTCGTCGTCCAGCGGAACGCGCCGCGCTTGTTGCGGCCCTCGAAGACCATGCCCACGTGGGCGCCCCGGTGTTCCCCGAGCACCGTCGCGCCCCGGTTCTCCGGGCTCCAGCGCCCCATCGCAGTGGGGTCGCTGAGCTGTTCGTACACGGCCGAGGGGGCCGCGTCGATCACGATGCTGTCCGACACGGACATGGTGCGGGGCATGGGGGACTCCTTGTCCACGGCCGTCCTGGGACACCTGCCGCAGGCCGGGCGGATCGCGGGCGAACGGATGGGGTTGGTCGTTCGTCGGACAGTGTGGCCTACACGCGGAACCGACCGGGACACCGGACCCGATGTGACTCGTAGCGATAGGTGTCACTGCGCAGCGGTATCCGTCACGGGCCGTCGGTAGTCGCCAATTCATGTGGTGTGACTCTGCGGGCCAACTGTCGCGTCAGCATGGAATCCGTCGTCCAGGGCGGGCTATGACCCAAAATGATGAGCCGGGACACGCTAGTGGAACCTGGCCAGGCGTATGGGAACTACCGGAGACGGGTCGCGGTCCGGACAAGGTCGGCGACGGCTCTGGACCGACTGTGCGGCGGCCAGGCGATCACGGTGGTGACTTTCGGCGCGTCCAGCACGGGCACGGCGGCGAGGTCACCGTGCAGTTGAGCTCGGCACGACTCCGGTGAGACAGCGCAAGCACGGCCGAGCGCGACGAGCTGCAACAACTGCGCGTGGTCGCGGACCTGCGGGCCGGGGCCGGGCGGGTAGGTGCCGTCGGGGTCGGGCCAGCGTGGCAGGGGCAGGCCGGGCAGCCCGGTGATGTCGGCCATGTGCACATGGGGCTGGACGGTGAGCGGATGCCCGGCCGGCAGGACCACGACCTGGCCCTCCGTGCTGAGTTCTTCGGTGTGGAGCCCGGCCGTCGAGTCGAACGGCCGGTGCAGTAGCGCCACGTCGGCCCGGCCCTCGCGCAGAAGCCGTTCCTGCTCGGCGGGGCCGCACAGGATGACGTCGACGGGGACCGCGCCGGGCTCGGCGGCGTACGCGTCCAGCAGTTGCGCCAGCAGTTCGCGGGACGCGCTGGCCTTCGTGACCAGGACCAGGCCGGGACGGCCGGTCGAGGTGAGGGCGGCGCGGCGGGTCCGGCGCTCGGCCGCTTCGACCGCGTCGAGGGCCGCCTGGCCCTCGGCCAGCAGCACCGAGCCGGCTTCGGTCAGCGTGACGGTGCGGCTGGTCCGATCCAGCAGCGCTACCCCGAGTCGGCGTTCGAGCTGCTGGATCGCCCGTGACAGAGGGGGCTGTGCGATCCCGAGCCGCTGCGCGGCGCGCCCGAAGTGCAACTCTTCGGCGACAGCGATGAAGTAGCGCAGTTCCCTGGTCTCCATCCGGCCAGGGTACTCCCGATCAATACCCGGAAGGTATCGTTGCCCACCCAATCGGTCTTGGACCCCCGCAGGGGTCCGAGAGCAGCATGGTCCCCATGAGCGAACGAACGATTGCGCTGGTCACCGGCGCAAACAAGGGAATCGGCTACGAGATCGCCGCAGGCCTGGGCGCCCTGGGCTGGAGCGTCGGCGTCGGCGCCCGCGACGATCAGCGCCGCAAGGCCGCGGTGGAGGGACTGCGCGCGGCCGGCGTCGACGCGTTCGGCGTACCGCTGGACGTGACCGACGACGCGAGCGCGACAGCCGCCGCACGGCTGATCGAGGAACAGGCCGGGCGCCTCGACGTGCTCGTCAACAACGCCGCCATCACAGGCGGCATGCCCCAGGAGCCCACCCGCGTCGACACCGCCACCATCCGCACGGTCGTGGAGACCAACGTCATCGGCGTCATCCGCGTCACCAACGCGATGATGCCGCTGCTGCGCCGCTCTGCTTCACCGCGGATCGTGAACATGTCCAGCAGTGTCGGCTCCCTCACCCGGCAGTCAGGGACCGCTGGTGAGCTGACCACAGGTCCAGTGGCCGTGGCGTACTCGCCGTCGAAGACGTTCCTGAATGCCGTCACCCTCCAGTACGCCCGGGAGCTGAGCGGCACGAACATCCTGATCAACGCAGGCTGCCCCGGCTACGTCGCGACCGACCTCAACGGCTTCCGGGGCGTGCGCACCCCCGAACAGGGCGCGGCCATCGCCATCAAACTCGCGACCCTGCCCGACGACGGCCCGACGGGCCAGTTCTTCGAGGACGCCGGCGTGGTGCCCTGGTGAAGTGCACGGCGGTCATCACCCGCGCAGCCACCAGGGTGAGGCCGCTTGGCCCGCGCGTCTCGAGCAGGTTCATCGACTGTCGGCCGCCCCGGCCGACGCTCCGGTGTTCGGGCCAACGCTCCGCCGTACGAAGCCTCTGGTGGTGACGGTTCTCCTGGTCGAAAACCCACCTACCAGGGGCTTTGTCCGTCCGTCCGGCCAACTGGCCATCCCACAGCGGAGATTGGCGACGGGTCACAGTACGACTGGCCGCTGCGCCGGCCGGTGAACCTACGTATTCGATTACGTAGTTCTACTGGCGCCCCGGGAAGGCAGCGTTGGGAGACTCACCCCATGAGCTTCCTGACGGAACCCTGGTGTCACGTCGGGGAGCTTGCTGACTCCCTACTGGGCAACCGTCCAACGGGTAGCGAACGCTGTCTGGTCAACAAAGCCCGCCTGAACATTGGAGAGTCCTCCGTTGGTTTCCAAGATTCGTATCCTTCTGGGCATGCTCGCGCTCCTGGCGCTGGCCCTCGGCGCCATCGCCCTGCTCGCGGCCATGAAAGCCGATGCCACCTGGTTCACGGTCGTTCCTCTCGGCATCCTCGTCATCGGCGCGTCCGTCGTCCAGTCGCTCGGATGGTTCAACAAAAAGGGCAGGTGACTGGCCTGGCGGCTCGCAGGGCACACAGCTTCTCCTGCGGCGCCCGGCTCGCCGGAATCCCGGCGACTTCCGGGCCCCGGTGGCGCCGCCTTGCGGACGGCTTCGTGCGGAGATCTCTGCACGCTAGGGTGCCGCGGTGACCTGGACCGAGCGTGTGGTTGAGCGGGAGGGCGTACGCCTTGTATGCCGGGACTGGGGCGGGGAAGGGCCAGGGCTGGTGCTGTTGCACGGGCTGGCCGGCCACGCAGGCGAATGGGATGCTCTGGCAGGCCGCCTGAGATCGGTGCATCGGGTGGTCGCCGTCGACCAACGCGGTCAAGGTGCCAGCGACCGATTCCCTTCTGACGTCTCCAGGGATGCCTTCGTCGAAGACGTCGTCGCCGTGGCAGACCAGCTGGGCCTGGGGCGCGTTGTGCTTGTCGGACAGTCGATGGGCGGACACGCCGCCATCCTGGCTGCCGCGAGGCATCCTGATGTGGTCCGTGCGCTGGTGGCCATCGAAGCCGACGTGAGCGGCCCCGACCCCGAATGGCCGACACAGGTCCGCCGGTGGCTCGACTCGTGGCCCGACTCCTTTCCCTCGCGCGATGCCGCGGTCCAGTTTTTCGGCGGGGGAGCGATCGGCATGGGCTGGGCGGACGGCCTGGAGGAACGCGATGGGCAATGGTGGCCCCGATTCGACCGGACGTGATGGTCCAGTCCGTGGCGGACGCTGCCCAGCACTCCTTCTCGCACGAGTGGGAGCGCGTCACCTGCCCCACTCTGCTCATACTGGCGCAGTCGAGCTTCATCTCGCCCGCACGGGTCGACGAACTGATGCGCCGCCGCGTCCCGACCGTGTCCGTCACTGTGCGCGAGGCCCGTCATGACCTGCACCTGGAGCAACCCGACATCGTGTACGGCCTGGTCTCCCCATTTCTCGCCGGCCTGTCCACGTAGAGACGCGCCGGGACCTTGGCTGGTGCGGCCGCGTTCAGCCGGCCTTCTGTTGGATTGATCTCAGCGTCGCCAACTCAGCACCAGCATGCTCAGCACCAAGTGCGCGTCCGGAAAGAGGACTTGACTTCGAGTGCGCTCAAAATGGTGGAATCCCCGGCATGCCCGCACCGGGCTGCGGCAAGGACGACGAGGGGGAGCCAACCATGAGTGGATCACCGGTCACGCTGATCACCGGCGGCGGCAGCGGAATCGGCGCCGCGACAGCCCGCCGGCTGCTGGAACGGGGCCACCGGGTGGCCGTCACCGGGCGCAGCGAGGACCGGCTCAGTCGTTTCGCCGAGGAACTCGGCAAGCCCGACGCGCTGTTGACGCTCACCGGCGACGCGGCCGACCACGAAGCGGTTCAGTCCGCCGTCGACGGGACGGTCGACCGGTTCGGAAGGCTGGACGCCGTCGTCGCCAATGCGGGATTCGCCACCCACGACACATTGGCGGACGGCGACCCCGAGGCCTGGCGGGAGATGGTCCTCACCAACGTCCTGGGACCTGCCCTGCTGATCAGGGCCGCGCTCCCGGCGCTCAAGGAGACGCGGGGACGCATCGTTCTGGTGGGCAGCGTCGCCGGGTTCGTCCACACCCCGGGAAACATCTACGGGGCGACCAAATGGGCGGTCACCGGGTTGGCCGAGAACACCCGGCGGATGGTGACGGGCGACGGTGTGGGCGTGACCCTGGTCGCGCCGGGTCGTGTGGACACCCCGTTCTGGGACGGCCTCGGCAGCCTGCCCGAAGGGCATCTGCTGACGGCCGACCAGATCGCCGACTCCATCGTGTGGGCCATGAGCCGGCCCGAGGGTGTCGACGTCAACAACGTCATCATCCGGCCGATCGGCCAGCCCGTCTGACGACAACCCCGTGCCGCGCCCCCGAATCAGGGAGCGCGGCTCGGGACCGGGGCGAAGGCTCAGGCGCGCCACTCCGCGGTTCGTTCCGGGGACGCGTCCGCCAGTGCCTTCAGGATGGCGTCCGCGTCGCCCCGGTTCCCGTAGACCGGTGTTCCCGGCTGCTGGCGCCACGACTCGTCCAGATCGCCGGTGTCCACGGTGTCGAAGCCCAGCTCGGAGATGAGCTCCCGTACCGCCTGCTTGGCGGACGGGTCGTCACCGGAGACCGGGAGCGCCTGGCGTCCGGGGGTCCCCAGGGGGAGTCCCCTGTCGAGGATGTCCTGGGCGTACGTGCCGTTGAAGGCCTTGATCACCGGGTGGCCGATCTGCTGTTCGGTCCACCGGCTCTCCGTCAGACCGTCCTCGATGGCGGCGATCCGTCCGTCACGCTGCGGGTAGTAGTTGCCGGTGTCGATGACAGCGGCGCCGGGTGCGGCCCCGTCGATGAGCCCGGCGGGCAGGTCCGGGACTTTGCCGAGAGGGACGGTCACCACGACGATCTGGGCGTCGTGCGCCGCCTGTGCCGCTGCGACCGCGGTGGCACCCGTCTCGTCGACGAGCGCCTGGAGAGTGTGGGGTCCGCGAGAGTTCGCGACGGACACGTCGTGCCCGAGCTCGGTAAGACGCCGCGTCAGGTTGCCGCCGATGTTGCCAGCCCCGATGATGCCGATCTTCATGGATCCGACCTTCCGATGCCTGCTGCCTTGGGTGAGAACGTCTCGCGGGACCACCAACCCCGTTCGGGCGGCGACTATTCCGACCGCTCCGAATCGGTTCTGCGGGCAGGCGGGCGGATGGAACCCGTACACGCGGGCACGCATGGGAGGAGAACCGGAACCGCAATGCCCCATGTGGAGGTGACGCCTGTGCTGCACGGCGTCGATGTCAGTTCCCACCAGACGTCCTTCGATACGGATGGTCTGGACTTCGTCTTCATAAAGGCGACCGAAGGCCGTTCGTACATCAATCCGCGCCTCGCCGGCCAGGCGGCACGCGCCAGGGGAGCCGAGTGCGTAGTCGGCTTCTATCACTTCCTGTGGCCGGGAAACGTCAAGGAACAGGCGGCGTACTTCGTCGCCGGTGCGCCGGAGAAAGCCGGTGATCTACTGGCCGTCGACTGGGAGACGACCGGCGAGGGTACGCATGCGAGCAACGCGGACAAGGACCGCTTCATCCGTGAGGTGAAGCGCCTGCGGCCGGACCACCGCGTCCTGCTGTACTGCAATCGATCCTTCTGGCTGAATCACGACACGACCTCGTACGCGGGCGACGGTCTCTGGATCGCCGACTACGTAACGGCGGGAAAGCCCCGGATCGAAGCGTCCTGGCGCATTCATCAGTACACCGACCGGCCGCTTGACAAGAACGTGGCCGCCTTCTCCTCGCGCACGGCGTTGCGGGCCTGGGCCAAGGGCTGAGCACCTTCCGTTCGAGGGACTCTCCGGGGGAGGTCACCCCGCCGTCTGCCCGCAGTCCGTGCGTCAACAAGGGCGTCGTGGCCGTCGGCCAATGGAGTGTCCTTTGCCAGCCACTGGTGCAGTGCGGACAGGGATGTACCGCAGTACCGCCACGGGGGAGTCCATCCTGGTCGCCGAGTCCGCAACCGGCCGTCGACCGAAGGAGTGCCGCAGTGACGACGAGGGGCCCCGCAGAATCGGTGGAAGCCGATACCGCCTTTCAGGACGAGTTGCCCGTACGGCGGAAGCAGCCGGGGAATGTGGTCATCAAGTGGCTGACCACCACTGACCACAAGACGATCGGCACGATGTACCTGCTCACGTCGTTCGCCTTTTTCCTCATCGGCGGTGTTCTGGCACTCGTGATGCGTGCCGAGCTGGCCCGGCCGGGTAATCAGATCGTGTCGAACGAGCAGTTCAACCAGGCGTTCACGATGCACGGCACGATCATGCTGCTGATGTTCGCGACGCCGCTGTTCGCAGGGTTCGCGAACTGGATCATGCCGCTGCAGATCGGCGCGCCCGATGTGGCGTTCCCGCGGCTGAACATGTTCGCGTACTGGCTGTACCTCTTCGGCTCGACCATCGCGGTGGCCGGGTTCATCACCCCGCAGGGCGCGGCAGACTTCGGCTGGTTCGCCTATTCCCCGCTCACCGATGCGGTGTACTCGCCCGGTATCGGGTCCGATCTGTGGATCATGGGGCTGGCCTTCTCCGGCTTCGGCACGATCCTGGGCTCGGTCAACTTCATCACCACGATCATCTGCATGCGCGCCCCCGGCATGACGATGTTCCGCATGCCGATCTTCGTATGGAACGTCCTTCTCACCGGTGTTCTGGTCCTGCTGGCATTCCCCGTCCTGGCGGGCGCCCTGCTCGCCCTCGAGGTCGACCGGAAATTCGGTGCGCACATCTTCGACGCGGCCAATGGTGGCGCATTGCTCTGGCAGCACCTCTTCTGGTTCTTCGGCCATCCAGAGGTGTACATCATCGCCCTGCCGTTCTTCGGAATCGTCTCCGAGATCTTCCCGGTGTTCAGCCGGAAGCCGATGTTCGGCTACATCGGTCTCATCGCGGCCACGATCTCCATCGCCGGCCTCTCCGCGACGGTGTGGGCGCACCACATGTACGTCACGGGCGGTGTGCTGTTGCCGTTCTTCTCGTTCATGACATTCCTCATCGCGGTACCGACCGGTGTGAAGTTCTTCAACTGGATCGGCACGATGTGGAAGGGATCCCTGTCCTTCGAGACCCCGATGCTCTGGTCGGTCGGCTTCCTCGTCACCTTCCTCTTCGGCGGCCTCACGGGTGTCATCCTGGCCTCGCCGCCCCTGGACTTCCACGTCTCCGACTCGTATTTCGTGGTGGCGCACTTCCATTACGTCGTCTTCGGCACCGTGGTCTTCGCGATGTTCGCCGGATTCCACTTCTGGTGGCCGAAGTTCACCGGCAAGATGCTGGACGAGCGGCTCGGAAAGATGAGCTTCTGGACGCTGTTCGTGGGCTTCCACGGCACGTTCCTGGTGCAGCACTGGCTCGGCGCGGAAGGTATGCCCCGTCGTTACGCGGACTACCTCGCGGCGGACGGCTTCACCGCGCTCAACACGATCTCGACGATCGCCTCCTTCCTGCTCGGCCTGTCGGTGCTGCCCTTCCTCTACAACGTGTGGAAGACCGCGAAGTACGGCAAGAAGATCGAGGTCGACGACCCGTGGGGCTACGGCCGTTCGCTCGAATGGGCCACGTCCTGCCCGCCCCCGCGGCACAACTTCCTCACGCTTCCCCGGATCCGTTCCGAATCGCCCGCGTTCGACCTGCACCACCCCGCGGTCCGCGCACTCGAAGAAGTGGTCAACCGCCCCGCGGACTCGGCGACGGTGGCGCCCGGGGACAAGCAGGCATGAGGCGGAGCCCGAACAACGGCCGGACGAGAGGAGGACTGCGTGGAACCGGACAAGGACAGCGCCCGGGGCCTTGCCCAGATGGAGGGCTACCTGCTGTGGAACGCCGAAGTCGAGGAGGCCAGGCGAGGAGCTTCCCGCTTCACCGAGCAGTTGCCCTGGCTGACCACCGCCCAGTTGGAGGACGTCGAGCGGGTCTACGTCGCCGACCGAGTGGCCCTCTCCCGGCAGTCGCTCCTGAGGATCGCCGACCGCGCAGGCGAACTCCGCGGTGAGTACACCGCACGGTACGAGCGGCTCAGGGCCCGCTGTGTGGCAGCGTCCGTCGTGGCTGTCGGCGCGGCGAGCGGTACCTGCACGGCCCTCACACTGATCAGCCGGTGACCGCGGCCCCGGGCGCTCGGCGCAGCACCCGGGGCAACGGCCGCGGTCAGTGACGCACCAGACAGAACGGATGCCCTGCCGGATCGGCGAACACGCGCCAGCTCCGAGAGGCGGGCCGGTCGTTCAGCACGGTCGCGCCGAGCGCGAGCACCTGCTCCTGGGCGTGGTCCAGGTCGGGGACGCCGAAGTCCAGATGGGACTGCTGCGGGTGCTCGGGATCCGGCCACTGGGGCGGGCGGTACGGATCGACCCGCTGGAACGCGAGCACGAACCCGGCCGGTGCATGGACGGTCGCCCAGCCCTCGCCGTTCTCCCACCGAGGATCGGGCTGGTTCACCCTGCCGCCCAGCACAGCCCCGTAGAAGTCCGCGAGCACGACGGGGTCGGGACAGTCCAGCACCACACACTGCAGTTCGGCGATCATGGTCCGCATCCTACGAGCAGGCCCGAAAACCCTGGACGTGTCGTGCCCGGCCCCTGACAGGATGCCGGGATGAATGATCACCGGCGTACCGAACCCTCCAGAACGGCCGACGACCGCACTTCCCTCACCGGCTTCCTGCAGTACCAGCGCGAGACGCTGGAACTGAAGTGCGCCGGACTGACCACGGATCAGCTGCGGCACCGGGCGGTCGAACCGTCCGGCCTGTCCCTCATCGGACTGGTCCGGCACACCGCCGAGGTCGAGCGGATATGGTTCCAGGCCGTGTGGAACGGCGAGGACCCCGAGGCCTACTGGCCGGGTACCGCCAACGGCACCTTCGCCGAGTTCGACAGCGATCAGGCCGACCCCGTCGAGGCGTTCACCGTCTGGCGCACCGCCTGCGCGCGGTCCCGCGAGATCGTGGACGCCGCCGAGTCGCTCGACGCCACCGTGAAGTGGCGCGACGAGCTGTTCTCGCTCCGGTACATCCTCACCCACATGATCGAGGAGTACGCCCGGCACAACGGTCATGCCGACCTGCTCAGGGAGCGGATCGACGGCTCCACCGGGGAATGAGTGAACGCCGACGACCCCCGGGCGCACGGCCGTTGATCAGGCCGCAGAGCCCACCGGGCGCTGCGCGGGCCACGCCCGGTCGAGCGCGGACAGTTGCGCGGCGAGCTGCTCGGCGTGCGAGGCGGGAAGTCCGCCGGCGCGGTGCCCCAGCTGCACCGCGCAGGCAGTCGTCGTGTCGATGAGCTGCTCCAGGGCACTGGCCACGTCCCCGGATCCGGCCGTGTGCCGGGCCACCGCCGGAAGTTCGGCCGCCGACAGGTCGATGGCTGTGCGTGCCGCGGCCAGCGACCGGTAGGCGTCGCGCCGCAGCGCGTCACGCCCGTTGTGGTCCTCCGGAGCACCCAGTACGTGTCGCAGGTACCGGTGCGCCGCGCCCACCGCGCTGTCGAGTGCGGCCCGGACCCTGTGGCCCCGGCTGCCGGGCAGCGGGAGGTGGCCGACGAGCAGCACCGTCGCGCAGGCGAGGAAGGACTCGACGACCCGGCCCCAGGCGGCCGGCGGTTCGCCGCCCAGGAGGACGAGCGCGAGCACGAGTACGGTCACCACCGCCGTCTGCACCGCGAAATGCCGGGTCGCGACGGGAAGCAGCGCACCGCAGAGCGCGACCACTGCGACCAGGGTGAAGGGACCGGGCAGCAGCAGGGCCAGTACACCGAAGACGGCGGCACCGACGACGGTGCCCACGGCCCGGCACACCACCCGCGATGCCAGCGGCCCCAGATCGGGCTTGACCAGGAACACGGTCGTGGCAGGCAGCCAGTACCAGTGCTCGTGATGCAGGGCCTGCGCCACGACCGTGCTCGCCACGCAGCACAGGGCGACCCGTACCCCGTACTCACGTCCCGCGGCACTCCACGCCCCGCTCAGGGCGGAGAGGTACGAACGCCCCTTCCGGGTGCGCACCGGAGCCCCCGCCGGGCAGTCGAAGGCCGTCGCCGCCCGCAGGATCGCATCGTCCAGCGCCCGCAGCGCGGCATCGGTGCGCGCCGGGGCCGACAGCGCACCGCAGGAGCCGCCCGTACGCACCGCGTCGGCCAGCCGACGCGGACCGTCCACGATTCCGGCGGGCAGCGATACCCCCGCCCAGGCCAGCGCGGTCGCGGCCTCCGCGAGCGGCAGAGCCGCGGCGTACTGGGCGTGCAGCCTGCGCTCGGCCGACGAACTCGCCCGCCGACGCAGCCTCGGCCCCGTCAGCGCGTCCTGCGCATGGTCGAGGGCCGCGCTCAGCGCAGCGCGCCGGGCGAGAGCCTCCGGGCCGCCCGCAGCCTCCAGAAGCCCGGCCACCGCCCCGTACACCGCGGCAACGGCCTCCCGCTCCCCGTCGAGGCGGTACGGACCGCCGGCCGGCCGGACGGGTGACGGCAGGACCAGACGGAGCAGGATGAGCCACCCCGCACCGGCCAGGAACAGCAGGGCACGCTGCGGACCCGGCTCGGGCAACGGCATGCCGGCCCCGATCACAGCCGCGACCAGCAGCTGCGTGCCGCACGCGGACGCGACCGGACCCGTCGCGCTGACCGCTCCAGCGACCAGCCCCAGCACCCCGAGCAGGAGCGGCAGAACGACGATGGAGGGGCCGGCTCCCGCGGCGGCCGCGGCCATGGTGCCCAGCAGCAGACCTGCCGAACCCGCCAGGGCAGGGATCCCGAGCCGGGAGACCGAGGCGCGCCGGCTGCCGGGACGGTCGTTGATCCCGGCCAGCATCGCCCCCAGCGCTGCCGGTATCCCGGCCGTCGGCCGATCGGCGAGAACCGTCGCGAGCAGCGGGGCCACGGCCAGCGACCCCCTCAGGACCGCGTTCCACGGGACCGGCCCCCGCTGCGCCCGCAGCACATGGGCGAGCCACGGGGGGAGGGGAGGGAAGGTGGAGAGAATGGCAGGTGTGAACACCGGGCTCCTGTCCGCGCAGGGGATCAGCAGATCGCCGGGGGACACCTTCGGCCTGGGCGCCTCCCCAGCGTAGATCCTTTACGTGGAGGGGGTGCTACCTGCTCGTTTCCGGAACATGACGGCCTGCCGGACGTGCGACCTCACAGGGCGGCCCCGAAGTTCTGCGTCCACACAGGGCCGCCGGAGGAGTCGACACGGCCGACCCCGATCTCCTTGAACGCGCAGTTGAGGATGTTCGCCCGGTGGCCGGGGCTGTTCATCCAGGAGTCCATCACCGCGGCCGGAGAGCTCTGCCCCTTCGCGATGTTCTCGCCGTAGGTGCTCCAGCGGTAGCCCGCCGCCGTAATGCGGTCACCCGGGTCCGAGCCGTCGGGGGAGGTGTGCGAGAAGTAGTCGCGCGACACCATGTCGGCGGAATGCCGTGACGCCGCCGTCGCCAGCTTGCTGTTGCTGCGGACCGCCGCGCAGCCCTCCTTCGCCCGCTCGGCGTTGACCAGGGCCGTGACCTCCTCGGCGGCCGAGGACGGCGGTGGGTCAGCGGGCTTCGGCGCCGGTGCGGCCGGAGGCTTCGAGGACGGTGCACGCGTGCTCGGAGCGGCCTTGGGGGTGGGGGACGCACTCTTCTTCTTCGTCCGGGAAGGCGACGGAGAGGGCGACGCGGAGGACGGTGAGGGGGAAGGCGAAGCGGACAGCGATTCCGGCGCGGCCAGCGAGGGGGAGGAGCCGGCCTGAGGTGCGACAGCCGTGGCCGGGCCTTCGTCCTCCCCGTCCGTGTAGAGGTGCACCGCAGTGCCCCCTCCGCCCAGGACCATCACCGCCACCAGCCCCGCCGTGACGGTGTTGCGACGGCGGCGCCGCACCTGACCCCGTCGCCGCTCGGCACGCCCCGGACCGGAGAGATGGGTGGCTCCGGCCACCGGAAGGATGTCCGTACCGGCCATGGACGCTCCCGCGGCTGACGCCGCCAGGGGAACGAGAGCCAGGCCCACCAGCAGGCCCTCCGCCGGCACCATGCCCGACCCGTGCCCCGAGCACACCGTGCACTCACGCGCGTGGCGGGCCATACGCTTGCGCCAGAGAGCGGACGGCACCCCGTCCCACCCGGCGGTGAGGTCCTCCAGCAGGATGCAGCGCGGGCGCGCGGCCAGCGCGCGCACCACCACCCTGGCCCCTTCCAGCTGGGCCTTCATCCGCTGTACGCGTACCGCGGTGTGCTGCGGGGAGAGTTCGAGCGCAGCGGCGACCTCGGCCCGGGACAACTCGCCTGCCGTCTCCAGCCACCACAGCGAGAGCAGCGCGCGGTCGTCCTCGTCCAGCCAGCGAGTGGCCTCGGCGGCCTCGCGCCGCTGGCCGGTCAGACCGAGGCGGACGATGGTCAGCTCGACGAAATCGGCGCCGGGATCGACGACGTCGTACGCGTCCTCCATCCGGTCGGCGGATATGTCCCCGGTTCTTCGCTCACGCCAGTGTCCCCGTATCTGGTTCATGGTGATGGCCACGAACCACGAACGGAAGCTCCCCGGGGAGCGGAGCGAGGGGAGACCGTTGAGCATGCGCAGCACGCTCTCCTGCACCACGTCGTCGACGTCCGCGTGGCCGTTCAGAGCACGGCCGACAATGTTGTAGACCAGCGGCAGGTACGACGCGACGAGTTGGTCCTGGGCCTGCTGGTCCCCTTGTTGCGCCGCCTTGATCAACGCCGTCTCGCGTGCCTCGCCCATGGTGTGCTCACTCTTCCGGGATCCTGTTCCGTCACTGCCCACACTCGGGAGACGGCGTGCGGCGGGGACGATAACAGGAATCCCGGGTCCGGTCTTCCGAGCTTCTTCCCCGCAGCGTCCGGCCGCGGCGCGGCACAGCGCACGCCGGACCGGGTGGCACGAACGTGTCACCCGGTCCGGCGTGCGGATATGAGTGGTGCGGAAGGGGCCGGCGGGGCGGTCGGCGTTCTCTCGTCAGGTTCGGGGCGGGTTGTCCTTGTCACGGTCGGCGCCGAGCTGGTCCTTGAGCTTGTCCTGGCCGGTGTCGACCTGGCTGCGGTACTTCCCCTGGGTCTTGCCGTCGACCGTGTCACCCGCCTTGTCGACGCCCTTGCCGGCCTGGTCCTCGTGCCCCTTCAACATCTTCTTGATCTTGTCCATGGCGGACATGGCTGCTCTCCTCCGGTCGGCGTCCCCCTCCCATCAAGGGTCACCGCACATCGCGGCGACCGCATCCGCGGGAGGCGCCCGGACGCTCTTCACACGCCGGACCCGGTCCGGACGTGTGAAGAGCGCCTGGGTGGGCACATACCGGGTTACCAGGAGGAGGTGGTGGCAGTGGGCCGCATCCAGATCGTCCGTCGTCCGCCGCCCCCCACGGGGCCGCCCCCGCTGGACCTGCGCACCCCGTCCGGCCGGACCCTGCCCTACTGAGGAGCGCTCCGGTCGTTCACTCCCTGCCGTAGCGGTGTCCCGAAGGTGCACTGTGTGAGGGTTTCGCCATGAGCATTCCCGGACAGCCGTCGGCCGACCTGCAGTCGGACCGGCCGCACTCCGCCCGCGTGTGGAACTACCTGCTCGGAGGCAAGGACAACTACCCGGCCGACGCGGCGGTGGGCGAGATGATTCTGCGCATGTTTCCCGACATTGCAGGTATCGCCCGTGACCAGCGCGCCTTCCTGGCCCGCGCGGTCCGATTCCTGGCCGGCGAGGCGGGAGTCCGCCAGTTCCTCGACATCGGCACGGGGCTGCCCACGGCGAACAGCACGCACGAGGTCGCCCAGTGGATGGCTCCCGAGTCCCGCATCGTGTACGTCGACAACGACCCGCTCGTCCTGACGCACGCCCGCGCGCTGCTGACCAGCACGCCCGAAGGTGCCTGCGCGTACATCGACGCCGATGTGCGCGACACGGGCCACATCCTCCAAGAGGCCGCCCGGACCCTGGATCCGGGCCGGCCCATCGGCCTCACCCTGCTCGGCATCATGGGCCAGCTGCCCGACGAGGAGGACCCGTGGGCGCTCGTCGACCGCTTGCTGGCAGGACTGCCGTCCGGGAGCTATCTGGCGCTCGCCGACGGCACCGACACGAGCGACTCGCTGAACAGCGCCATCGAGGCCTACAACGCGAACTCGGCGAGCTCCTACCATCTGCGCAGTCCCGCACGCATCGCCGACTTCTTCCAAGGGCTGGACGTGGTCGAACCGGGCATCGTCAGGACGTCGGCATGGCGCCCCGACCCCGGTCAGGACCGGCCGGACTCCCCACGGAGCCACGCCGTCAGCGGTGTCGGACGCAAGGCCTGAGCCGCAGGGCGGCACAGGGTCGGCGCGGCCGGGCGGAGCGTAAGCTCCCGAGTCATGATCGATCATTCGTCGAACCCCGGTACGGCGGGCACCTTCCCGCAGCGGAACTGGGCAGGGAACATCACCTTCGGGGCCCGGCAGCTGCGCACACCCGTCACCGTTGCCGAGCTCCAGAGCATCGTCGCCGCCGGGAGCGCGGTACGGGCGCTGGGCACCGGCCATTCCTTCAACACGGTCGCCGACACCGACGGCGACCTGATATCCGTAGCCGGGCTGCCCCGCTCGATCGAGATCGACAGCAAGGCCGGCACCGCGACGGTGAGCGCGGGGCTGCGCTTCGGCGAACTCACCGAGACGCTGCACCGAAGCGGATTCGCCCTGCACAACCTGGGCTCGCTGCCCCACATCTCGGTCGCCGGCGCCTGTGCGACGGGCACCCACGGCTCCGGCGTGGGCAATCGTTCCCTCGCGGGTGCGGTGCGCGCACTGGAGCTCGTCACGGCGGACGGCACCATGGTGACGCTGCGCAGGGGGGACCCCGAGTTCGCGGGCGCCGTGGTCTCCCTCGGCGCACTGGGGATCGTGACCCGGGTGACGCTGGACCTCGTGCCCGCGTTCGACATCCAGCAATGGGTGTACGAGGGGCTTCCCCAGGAACAGCTGCTCGGCCGCTTCGACGAGGTGATGGCCGAGGCCTACAGCGTGAGCCTCTTCACCCGCTGGCGGGACGGACCGATCGACCAGGTGTGGCTCAAGCAGCGGGTGACCGGGGACGGACCCTGTGCTGCGGCGCCGCCCCAGTGGCTCGGCGCTACGCTCGCGGACGGGCCGCGCCACCCCGTCCCCGGCATGCCGGCGAAGCACTGCACGCCGCAGCAGGGCGACCCCGGCCCCTGGCACGCCCGGCTTCCCCACTTCCGGCTCGAATTCACCCCGAGCAACGGAGAGGAACTCCAGTCGGAGTACTTCGTCGCCCGGCAGGACGCGGTGGCGGCCTACGAAGCACTGGACCGCATCCGGGAGCGCATCGCGCCGCTCCTGCAGATCGCTGAGATCCGCACGGTGGCCGCAGACGACCTGTGGCTGAGCCCCGCCCAGGGCACCGACTCCGTGGCCTTCCACTTCACCTGGGTACCCGACACGGCGGCGGTCACGCCCGTCCTGGCGGCGATCGAGGAAGCACTGGCTCCGTTCGGGGCCAGGCCGCACTGGGGCAAGGTGTTCACCACCCCTCCGGGAACGCTGCGCACCCTGTACAGCCACTACGCAGACTTCGAGCGGCTCGCCCATCGGTTCGACCCCACGGGCACCTTCCGCAACGAGTTCCTCGCACACCACTTCCCCCGTACTGGCAACGGCAACGGCAACGGCAACGGCAACGGCGGCGCCGAGGCGGGCTGAGCACGAGCGGAGGCCCCGCAGAGGTCAGAGAGAGCCGGGCCATTCGTCCGGCCCGGCCGGTCGGCGTCGCGCCGGATGCGGCGAGAGTTCCTCCACCAGGGCGGCGAGCTCATCGCACGCCAGTTCCGTCTCGTGGCGGATGTTGTTGTGTTCCGCCACGATCGCGGACAGGAGCAGCGCGGTGAGCGCCACGCAGACGTTGAGGATCGCGAGGTTGAGCATGATCTCGAGCCAGGAGTGACTCTCGAAGGGCCCCACCCGGTCGGTTCCGGAAATGATCGCCATGACGGAAATCAGGAGGGCGCACGGGGCGCTGCCGGCCAGCTGGAAGCGCAGCGAGGCCCAGACGAGCGGCGGGAACACGAGATAGATCATGGACAGCGGACTCCTCGTGGCGACCACCGCAAGCACCACCGTGGCCACTGCCAGTGCCACGGGCTCCGCCCACCGGTCGCCACGCTGCGGCATGCGTGCCGTACGCAGGACGAGCAGCAGCGGAGTGACCATGAGCACCCCCATGGTGTCGCCGGCCCACCAGGCCGACCAGACGGGCCAGAACTTCCCCGACGGGAGATCCCCGTTGAGCAGCAGGACCCCGGCACCGATGGTCGCACTGATGAGCATGCTGCCCATGGCGCCCAGGAAGACGAGGACGACGCCGTCGCGCAGGCGGTCCAGCTCCTTGCGGAACCCCACCGCGCGGAGCACGAGACAGGAACACACGGGGGCCAGCGTGCTGCCTGCCGCGATGGCGGTGCTCGAGAGGCCGAGTTCGCCGCTGATCGAGACGACGCTGAGCAGTGATCCGACCGCGATCGCGGGCCAGACCCGGATACCCAGGTACAGCAGGGCGGCCACGGCGATGCCCGTAGGGGGCCAGAGCGGTGAGACGACGGCGCCGTTCACGGTCACCTGCCTGAACAGACCGAGCTGTCCGGACCCGTAGTAGGCGGCGGTGATGCCCAGCATCTGCAGGGCGACCAGGGCCCGACGTCTCGATTCCTCGCTGCGGATCACGCATCTCATCAGACACCGCCCGGGACGGCAGGCGGCCGTGACACGCGCGACCCGGCCCCTACGTCACCTGGCGCCTGCCGGGGGAGGCTCGTGACGCAGGACGAGGACGGCCACATCGTCCTCGTGACCGGTGAGGGCCCCTGCCTGGAGCACCCTGTCGGCCAGTTCCTCGGCGGTGGCCCCGGCGTGGGAGCTCACCAGACGCCTGACCCGCTCCAGGCCGTCCCCGATCGACAGCGAAGGTCCTTCGACGACCCCGTCGGTGACGAGGACGAAGGAGCCGTCGGCCGCCAGCGTGCGCCGCGTAACCGGATAGTGCTGGCGGGCCTCGATACCCAGGGGGAGCCCTCCCGCGTCCGCCGTGATCCCCGACCGGCCGTCGGCGGTGGCCCACACACTGGCCACATGGCCGGCCCGCGCGCTCTGGAGGTCCCCGGTCAGGGGATCCAGCCGCAAGAACGAGCAGGTGGCGAAGAGGGTGGAGTCCACCGAGAGAATCAGGTCGTTCGTCCGCTCCATGACCTCGCCCGGATCACTGGCGGAGAGGGCGATGGCGCGCATGGCGATGCGTATCTGCCCCATGAAGGCCGCCGCCTCGACGTCGTGACCCTGGACATCCCCTATCGCCAGTCCGAGCGATCCGTCCGGGAGCAGGAACGCGTCGTACCAGTCGCCGCCGATGTCCAGCCCGTCGCGGGCGGGGGCATATCGGGCGGCGATCTGAAGCCCCGGCAGCGAGGGCAGCGCAGCAGGCAGCATCTTGCGCTGCAGGGCGCCGGCCAGCTCGACTCGCGCCTGATGCAGCTCCACCTCCTGCCGGGCACGGGCAGTCAGGTGCTGCAGTGTGCTGAGCAGGTCCTCGGCGCTCGCTGATCTGGGAGTTCGACGCCGGTTCATGGGCCGCTCCGCGGTGCGTTAGTACGTGCATCCTATTTCGGCGGGATGACTCCTGCGACCGCTGCGGTTCCGGCGCGAGGGCGACGGGCGCGTCTCAGTCGTTCCGGCTCAGGGCGGTTGTGAGCCGTCCGAGAGTCTCCTGCAGGGCGAGGATCTCCTGGACCGACATGCCCGTGGCTCCGAGGATCGTGCGCGGAACGGGCAGCGCGCGCTCGCGCAGCGCGGTTCCCGCCCCGGTGAGGTGGACGGTGACCGACCGTTCGTCCTCCGGACTGCGTTCGCGCTTCACGAGCCCGGCAGTCTCCAGCCTCTTCAGCAGCGGGGACAGTGTTCCGGAGTCCAGGTGCAGCCGCTCACCGATCGTCTTGACCGGGAGTGGGCCGTGCTCCCACAGGACCATCATCGCGAGGTACTGGGGGTAGGTGAGCCCGAGTTCCCTGAGGGCTTCGCGATAGACGCCGCCGAAGGCGCGGGAGGCGGCCTGGAGCGAGAAGCAGACCTGGTGGTCCAGCCGGAGGAGCTCGGAGTCCGGCAGGTCCGTCAGGTCGGGAGCGGCGATCGGCGGTGGCGTCATGAGTCCAGAGTAACCTGCCGCCCATCATTGAGTTGTGCACAATTAAGTTATGTGCAATTCTCTTGGAGGTGACCGGCCCGCGGTCGCCGTAGTACGAGAGAAGGTCATTTCATGGACGCGCTGTACACCGCTGTCGCCACCGCGAACGGCCGCGAAGGCCGGGCAGTGAGTTCGGACGGCCAGATCGACCTCGGCCTCGCCCTGCCGCCGGCCCTCGGGGGCAACGGGAAGGGCACCAACCCGGAGCAGCTCTTCGCCGCCGGATACGCGGCCTGCTTCGCCAGCGCGATGAGCTCGGTCGGCCGCGAGATGAAGCTCGACACCAAGGACGTCTCCGTGACGGCCGAGGTGTCGATCGGGAAGGACGACACGGGCTTCGGCCTCGCGGTCGTCATGCGCGTCGAGCTGCCGGAGGCTCTCGAGGGCGAGACCGGCCGCCGGCTGGTCGAGGCCACGCACGCCTTCTGCCCGTACTCCAAGGCCACCCGCGGAAACATAGAGGTCGAACTCGTCATCGAGTAACGGACCCGGACCGCACCGGCTCCGCGCGCGCCGCCGCCCCTCGACCGCATGTGCGGCC
>NZ_JBHTRI010000031.1:0-108928 GCF_042796085.1 Streptomyces sp. NPDC056452 | reverse complement strand
GTCCTCCGGAGGAACGACGCACGACCCTACGGGTCGTAAAGAAGACGAAACCCTACGGGTTTCCCACACCATTCCTCCGGAATGGTGTGGTGAATTCCTCCGGAATTCACGCAGGAGGTGGATGGGTGATGCAGGCCGGTTTGGCGGGTACCCGCAGAAGGATTGGGGCACGGCCCTACGGGCCGTCACACCCCAGGCTACGCCTGGCATGTGACTCACCAGCAAGCCCCAGGATGACACCCGGTCACGCCCGGCAGCAAGTTCACCGGACCGTGGTGTCCGAACCCTCAGGGCCCGGACGCCCGCACCATGCCACCAACCGAACCGGCACTCGACAGACGGCACCGGCCAGACAGGCGCGGCCGAGCAGCGCGGCCCGCGTGCATCAAATGGAGCCGTAGATAAGAACTGGACTCAGCACACCCCACCGGCACAACCCACGAGCACCCCGAAAAGCCCCCACCAATTCCACCGGCACAGTCCACCCGGGAAACACCAACCACTTCCACAGAAGAAAACCCACCGACACCCCACACCACGAAAACCGGACACCGTTCCTATCCACCACACCCCGTGACAGACCCTCACCAGACACCAGCAAGACGCCCTACCGGCGGGCGGGCCGAGCTCAACTGATCACCGTCGTACTCAGTCCCGGCTGCGCCCGTGGTCGGCATGACCGCCGAAAATGCCCGCACCGGACGGAAGCTGTTAGCGAATCAGGTGTGGGCGTGACGAGTGACCATCCATGAGCACTGACGGACAGCCACTCGCACACGGCGTCCATGTCGAGGCGGTCATTTGCGTGGTGCGGCGCCCCACCGTTGCCAGCACGATGAGCGACGCGGGGTTTCGAGGCGGGGTGCTCCCGGTTTGTGTATCAGCAGGGCCGTTGCCCACTTGACCCAGCCGCCCGCCGGCCTTACTGCTGACCTGGCCCGGCGGTGGAGGGGCAGTGACCGGCACCATCAAGCTTGACCGCTTTCGTGGCGTAGTAGCCGGAGAGCCAGCCAGCGGTGGCCTGCGAGTGGTGCGGCGCCTCGGCGAAGCCGGTGATGACGAAGCCCGCCGCGATCTGCCCGCCCAGCTGATCGGTGAGCGTGTGGCTGTACTCCACCGGCGCGTCGAGGCCCCACAACCGTTGCCGCTCGGCGGGCTCCAGGTGGGTGAGGTCGCTATACGGCAGGCGGTGGCGCACCATCAGCTCGCCGCGCGCCTCCAAGGACTCGGCGTCGAAGAGGTAGACGTCCGGGTTCAGGAAGCCGGACAGCAGCGTCCCGCCGGGACGCAGCACGCGGTGGCACTCGCGCCAGACCGGCGCCAGCTCCGGGATGAACAGATTGGAGACCGGGTGGACGACAAGGTCGAACGAGGCGTCCGGGAATGGGCTCAGGTCGCGCGCGTCGCCGAGCACGGTGCGTAGGTCGAGCCCTTCCCGCGCCGCGACCATCTCGTCCTGCGCCAGCTGACGGGGCGAGTTATCGAAGACGGTCACCCGCGCGCCCGCCGCGGCCAGCACCGGAGCCTGCTGCCCGCCGCCGGAGGCGAGGCACAGTACGTCGCAATCGGCGATCTCCGGCGGGAACCAGGTCGGGTCGACCGGCTCGTACCCGATCAGGACGATGGACCACTGGCCGGCCCGCGCCTTCGCGATCACCTCGGGGCCGACCGGGCGTGACCACTCGTTGTCCTTCTCCACCTCACGGTCCCAGGCGAGGCGGTTGTGCGCGACGGGGTCAACGGGGCTCTGGCTCATACTCCGTACCCTATTTGCTGCACCGCACCAGTTCCGCCGATGGCTCTCGGGCGTGATCGCGGTGAGGAACCTGATGAAACACGTCGCGATGATCTACGGCAACCAGGCCAAGTGGGAGTCCTTCCCCACCGACGCTTGGCCCGAGGCGATCGCCAGGCAGAACGCGTTCAGCAAGAAGTACCGTCACAGCGGTGAACTGCTCGGCGCCTAAGGCCTGGCGGACGCGGCCAACGCGCAGCTGGTGCGCCTCAAGGGCAGTGCACCGGTGGTCACCAACGGCCCGTATTTGGAGACCAAGGAGTACCTGGCCAGCTTCTGCATGCTGGACTGCGAGTCCCTGGAGCGCGCACAGGACATCGCCGCCGACGCGCCCTTCGCGGACACCGAGCCGGTCCAGCTCCGGCCCGTCCTGCACGACGCCGCGACGGACCTGTGAGCCAGAGCCCCGGCGTCCAGGACCTGCCGCGCGAGCCGGCGCCGCAGGTCCTCGGTGCGCTCGTCCGCCGTTACGGCGCCTTCGACACCTGCGAGGACGCCGTCCAGGAGGCACTGCCGGCGGCCGCCCTCCAACGGCCCGCCGAAGGACTGCCGGACAATCCTCGGGGCCGGCTGGTCACCGTCGCCTCCCGCCGGCCTGTGGACCAGGTATTCAGCGAGCAGGCGCGGCTCCGGCGCGAGGACCGCATCGCCCTCGCCGCTCCCCAAGCCGAGTTGCTGTCCCGGTCCGCGGACGCCGAGGCGGACGCGGACCGGGACGACTTGCCGGCGCTGCTGTTCCTGTGCTGCCACCCGGCGTTGCCGGAGCCCAGCCGGATCGCCCTGACACTGTGCGCGGTCGGGGGCCTGACCACCGCACAGATCGCCGCCGCCTTCCCCGTACCCGAGACGACCCTGGCCCCGCGCATCAGCCGACCACTCTGACTTCCCCGCTCGGACCTGAGCAACGCAGCACACGAGCAGAGGCCCGACGAGGCCGCGCGCCTGAACCGAGCGCCGCATACTGAAGATCATTTGCGGGACAGCCCTTAGGTGACGTACTCGGGCCACGGAGGTGTTCGTGTGAGCCTGACCGGGGGATTTGAGCATCAGTCACCCGGCGGTGGCGTGTTCTGTTCACGGAAGAGTGATGCCTGGGCGTTCTGGAGAGGTCGGGATGGCTTGTGCCGTGATCATGGTCGCGTTCGGCGGCACGACCAGCCGTCATAGCAAGGAGACGTCGAAGCATGTCCAAGCCCGTCACGAGTATCTGGGGCGCCCTTCCGGGAGCTCAGCCCGCCTCCGCGCAAGAACCCACGTGGGACACCACCTGGCCTCTCAGGGGCGGGACGGCCTGGGTGTATTACAGCGAGTCCGGCCAGAGGCACGTCAAGCGGCCGGTGATCCTGGCCGACGGCTTCTCCATGGGGGCCAGCAAGCCCGAAGAGCTGTACGAGGGCCTGGAGAACGGCCAGTTCCCGTTCATCACCGAGCTCCGCAACAACGGCTTCGACGTGGTGCTCCTCGGCTTCGACGAGCGCTCCGCGTCCATCCTCGACAACGCCGACGTCGCGATCGAATGCATCAGGAGGACGATCGCCGACCGCGAGGGCGACGCCAAGCTGACCGTGGGCGGCTTCAGCATGGGCGGACTCGTCACCCGCTACGCCCTGGCCAAGATGGAACGCCACCGCGAACAGCACGAGACCGGCACCTACCTCTCCTACGACACCCCGCACCGCGGCGCGTGGCTGCCCATCGGAGTCCAGTCCTTCGCCCACTTCGTAAAGAAGCACTGGGGCAGCGCCCCCATCATCGGCGATCTCGTCAGCCTGTACTCCGACCTGGTCAACAGCCCGGCCGCACGCCAGCTGCTGCGCTGGCACGTCGAAACCGGCACCGACATCACCCTCGACGTGGCAGCCGGCCAGGACCAGGCACGGACCGACTTCCTGGACGCACTCGACCGCATGGGCAACTGGCCCCAGATCCCCCGCCTGCTCGGCGTCGCCAACGGAACGGGCACCGGCATCGGGAACAGCATCCCCGCCGGCGAACCCGCCATGACCAGCTCCGGGCCCCAGCTGAACGGCACCCAGCTCAACACCCAGACCTCCGGGAATCAGACCGTCGCTCAGATCCACAAGAAGAACGGCGACCCGGTCACGGTCACCACGACCAACTTCCCCGCCATCGACGGCGCTCCGGGCGGTCTGTTCCCCGAGGCTGCCCTGGAGGGCCACCCCGCCAACTTCGGCATGGCCGCCATGCTGGCGAAGCTCGTTGACGGGCGGAAGGCGGACCTGGTCTACAACGCCTCCACCTTCGTCCCCACGATCAGCGCCGTCGCGGCCGGCGACATCGACGACCACGAGATGCTCTACGGCAAGATCGACGCCGACTACAGCGATCTCCACTCCTTCAAGTGCGCCAGCACCAACGAAGGCCACACCGTCATGACCGAAGAGCTCGGCCAGTGGATCCTGGACAAGCTCAAAGAGGAGTGACGCGGCGATGACCGTCGACGCAGGCCCGGCCCACACCACAACGGCCGGCCCGCCTCCTGCTCGCTTCACCGACGTGTAGGGCCGTGAAGGGGCGGTGGTGCGCACCCCATGCTCGCCACCGCCCCGTGCACGCCGGAACGACCGCCCCCGCGCGGCGGCTTACCGAACTGCGCGCTCCTCGCCATCTGCCGGGACCTCGGACAGTTGCAGGTCGAAGGTTGCGGCTTCGATGACCAGTTTCCGAACTTCGTCAGCGGTGAGGTTAGACGTCGGTGCTCTGGAGGTCGATGTCCTGGCTGAGGCAGGCTGCGCCGCGACAGCCCACATCACGGGCATCTTCCTCTGGTCTGCGCAGTGCTCCCAAACGAAACTGCCCAGGCGGCAGTCGGTTGGAGTAGGAACGCTTCATTCCTGCCGTCAAGAGGCCCGGGCTCCGGGCGATGCTGAGAAGTCCCGGCCCGCACCGGTCTGGTTGCCCCGGTCCCGGCACGGGTGGGGGCAGGCGAGGTTCGGATCACGTGCCGGGGGTGGGCTCTTCGTCCTGCGGAGCGTTCGTCCCGGTGACTTCGAGGATGCCCATCATGCCAAGGTCCTCGTGGGCGGCGATGTGGCAGTGGTAGACGGTGCGGCCTCCCTTGCCCCGGAGGGGCACGGCGAGGCGGACGGTGGTACCGGCGGGGATGTTGACGGTGTCGCGCCAGGCGCGGAAGGGTTCCGGTTTCCCGTCCCGGTGGATGAGCTGGACGGCGTAGCTGTGGAGGTGGAAGGGGTGGTCCATGGTGTGGGTGTTCTCCACCTCCCAGATCTCCAGGGTGTCAAGGGAGGCGTGCAGGTCGACGCGGTGATGGTCGAAGGTGCGGCCGTCGATGGTGTAGGAGCCGTTGCCGGCTCCGTCCAGAAGGATCCGGCGGGTACGGGCGGCGGTTGCGGGGTCGATCTTCTCCACCGGCAGCAGTGAGGCGGGAAGTTCCACGGGGTCGAGTCCTGTGGGGATGTCGATGGCGGCCATCGGCCGGTCGGGGGTGCGCTGCCCGCCGGGGCCGTAGACGGAGTAGGGCAGGGCGCGCAGGGTCAGGCGGCCTCGTGTGGTGGTCGCCACGAGGATTTCCGCGCGTTCGCCGGGTGCGAGGAGGATCTCGGTGAGCGGGACGGGCCGTTCGACGAGCCCGCTGTCGGTGGCGATGAGGTGGGCGGTGGTGGGCTCGTCTTCGCGGGTGAGGGCGAGCAGCAGGTGGTCGCCGGCGGTGGCGTTCAGCAGGCGCAGGCGTGTGCGTCCGGTGCGGGCGGTGATGACGGGGCGGGTGGCTCCGTTGACGAGGATGTCGCGGCCGGTGCGGGTGAACATCAGCAGGCGGTCGTCGGCGTTGCGCAGTGCGGGCTGGTCGTCGGCGGGGCCGGTGATGACGATGGGTCCGGCGAGGCCGGCCAGGAGTTGTCGTTCGACGTCGCCGTGGGCGTGGGGGTGGTACCAGTAGGTGCCGGCCGACCCGGGCGGGAGGGTGAACTCGCGGACGTCGGACTGGCCGGGTGCGAGGTGGGCCAGGGGGGCGTCGGTGGCGGGCGGCATGGGGACGCCGTGCAGGTGGAGGCTGGAGGGGGTGTCGAGGTCGTTGCGGAAGGTCAGTCTGACCCGGTCGCCTTCGCGCAGGCGCAGCAGCGGTCCGGGTCCGGGTCCGGTGCCGTTGTAGGCCAGCCGCCCGGCTTCTGCTCTGCCGGCGGTGAGGGTTCCGGTCCTGGTGGCGGGCTCGTCCTGAGGGGTGTGGAGGTCGAGTTCGGGCAGTGTGGGCAGGGGTGGTCCGTCGGCGGGTGCGTCGGTGGGGGTGAGGGTGCGGATGAGGGGGACGAGTGCTCCGGCGGTGGCGAGGGTGCCCGTGACGATCAGGGAGCGTCGCGTCAGGAGGTCAGCCATTGTGGTGGTGGGCTTCGGTGTCGGTGGCGGCTTCGGTGTCGGAGGCGTCCGGCGTGGGGGTGGCGCCGTCGCCGGTGATGACGAGCTGTCCCTTCATGCCGTCGGCGCTGTGGCTGCCCACCGAGCAGTGCATGGCGTACCGGCCGGGGGGCGCCTGGACGACGACGGTGCGGGTGCGGCCGCTGGGGACCTCGATGTCGATGCCGAGCTTGTCGACGGCGAAGGCGTGGGCGTCGTCGGTGTCGTTGGTGAAGGTGAAGGCGACCGGCTGGCCGGGGGCGGCTCGCAGGATGGAGGGCTCGAAGCGGTAGTTGACCATGTCGACGGTGGGTAGTGCGGCGATCTGCTCGGTGGTGAGGGAGCCGTTGTCGTCGCTCTGGGGTGAGGTGAGGACGACGCCGGCGCTCAGGGCGAGGGCTGCGGCCAGGGCGAGGGTGCCGGTAACGGCGGGGGTGCGGCGCTTGAGGAGGGTGGCGGCCATCGGCCCGGTGACCGCGCCGGCTGCGGCGAGTTCGATGAGGGCGGCGGCGAAGTACAGGACGTCCCCGGGGCGAGTCAGGTCGAAGGAGAGGCCTGCGGTGCGGGTGGCGATGACCGCGACGACGGCGAGGAGGGAGGCGAGGGGGGCCCAGCGCACGCGCCGCCGGATCAGGACGGCCGCGGTCAGGGGCAGGACGGCCAGTGCTGCCATGCCGGGGTTCGGCCGGCCGCCCAGGGCCAGGTGGGCGAGGAGCTCGCAGAGCGCCAGGGTCAGCAGTCCGGCGGCCGCCAGGCGGTCGGGGAGTGTCAGCGGCCGGGCGGAGACAGGTGCGGGCGCGGTGGTGGTCATCGTCAGCGGCCTTCCGGGATGGGGTGTGGCGGGGGTGTGCGGAGGATCGGCGTCGCAGCGGGTCGTGCGGGAGATGTGTGCGACGGGCGAGGAGATGCCGGTGGGGAGGCACGTGGGCATGGGGATCACGTGCCTCCCCCTCCGGCCAGGTCGTGCGGGGGTCAGTTCCGGCTTTCCGCGGTGGTCTTCAGGACCTTCAGCCATGCCAGGAGCGATTCTTCGAGCGCGTGGTGCATGGCCTGCGGGGCCGCGTCGACGGGGGCGCCTGCCCAGGACTCGCGGGTGCTGACCTGCACGCCGTTGCCGGCCTGTTCGAATTCCCAGACGTGGATGCCGGTGATGCCATGGGCGGGGCCGCCCCAGACGATGCGGCGCATCGGCGTCAGTTCGGCGACGGTGGAGCGGATGTCGAGGCCGGCTGTCGTCCAGTCGAAACAAGCGCCGGGGGCGAGGGGCTGGCGCAGGACCGCGGTGTCGATGCCGGTGTTCCACGACGGCCAGGAGGTGACGTCGGTGTGCAGCTGCCAGATCGTCTCCAGCGGGGCGTGCACGGTCTCGCGCAGTTCGACGACGACGGGGGCGGTGCGGTCGATGTCCATCATGTTCGTTCTCCAGAGAAGGGGTGACCTGTGGGGTCGGGGTGGTGTGGGCGGTGAGGACGGGGGGACGCGGCCCGGGCCGGCGGTTCAGGAGTGGCCGGAGGGTGTCGCCGCTGTTGTGGTGGTGCGGTTGCGGTCCCGGAGCAGGTGGATGGCGGCTCCGGCGGCGGCGAGGAGCGCGATGAGGGCTGTGGCGACGAGGGCGCGGCGGTAGCCGTGCGCCAGGGTGGCGGGTGCTGCGGGGCCGGCGGCCGGGGCTGCGAGGGTGGTGAGGACGGCGAGGCCGAGGGCGCCGCCGACTTGCCGGGAGGTGTTGATCAGTCCGCCGGCGGTGCCAGCGTGCCGGGGTTCGGCCCCTTCGATGCCCAGGGCGGTCAGGGGGACGAAGGCCAGGCCGAGACCTGCGCCGATCAGGAGGGACGGGCCGAGGAGGTCGGGCAGGAAAGCGCCGTCGGCGGGGAGCCGGGCGAGCCAGAGCAGGCCGGCGGCGAGTACGAGCAGGCCGGGCAGGAGGGTGCCTCGTAGCCGGCCCGCTCCCCAGGAGGCGGCCATGAGGGCTGCGGCGAGGGGGAGTTGGGTCAGGCCTGCCTCCAGCGGCGTGTAGCCGAGGATCTTCTGTTGGTAGAGGGGGAGGAAGAAGAACGTGGCGACCCATACCGCTCCGAGGAGCAGCATCAGCAGGTTGCCGGTGGCGGTTGAGCGGTTGCGCAGGAGCGAGGGGGGCAGCAGGGGGTCTTTCGCACGTCGCTCGATCGGTATGAGCACCGAGAGCAGGAGCATTCCGGCGGCAGGGAGGACGAAGTCGGGCAGCGGGGTGGCGTCCTTGGCACCGAGTCCGTAGACGAGGAGGGTGAGGCCGGCGGTCACGATGAGGGCGCCGGGAATGTCGAGGCGAGCCGTTGGTTTGCGCTCGCCCTGGGTCAGGAGAAGGAGGGTGGCTATGAGGCTGGGGAGGGCGAGCAGGGCGCTGATGGCGAAGATGGCCCACCAGCCCAGCGTGCTGGTGAGGACTCCGCTGAGCAGGACTCCTGCGGCGCCGCCGGCTGCGGAGGCCGCTCCCCAGATGCCCAGGGCCTTGCCGCGGGCGGGTCCCGGGGGCCATTGGGCCAGCAGGATCGCGAGGCTGGCCGGGGAGAGCAGGGCCGCGCCGATTCCCTGGACCGCCCGGGCGGCGATGAGCGCGGTGGGGCCTGCGGAGAGGCTTCCGGCCAGGGAGCCGGCGGCGAAGACGAGGAGGCCGGCCAGGAAGGCGGTGCGGTGGCCGAGGAGGTCGGTGAGGCGGCCGCCGAGGGGCAGCAGGGCCCCGAAGGCGATGAGGTAGGCGTTGACGATCCAGGCGAGGCCGGTCGGGGTGAGGTCTAGGTCCTGGCCGATGGCGGGCAGGGCGACGTTGACGATGGAGGTGTTGAGCACGACGAGGAACTGCGCACCGGCCAGCAGGACGAGGAGGAGGCCCGGGTGAGAGCGTGGTGGGGAGGCGGCGGGGGTCATGATGCCTTTCGGGGTGCTGTCCGGGGCGGGGCGCCGTTGTGGCGGACTGCGGCGGGGTCTCGTCCGATGGCGGCCCCGCTCGTGGTGAGCGGCTTGCTGCGTGAGCGGGGTGGTCGCGTCGAGGGCCGGGGCTGCGGCTGGGGCTGCCGTTCAGGGGGCCGGTCGTTTGCGGGCTCAGGCCCGGGGGTGGCGCTTCTCGGCCTGCTGCTTGAGGTTGTGCAGCCAGTGGTCGAGCGAGTCGTCCAGAGCGTCCTGGAGGTAGTCGGTGTTGGCGGTGACGGGGTCGCCGGTCCAGGACTCCTCGGTGTGGACGTGAACGCCGTCCCGGGCCTGGGTGAAGGTCCACACGTGGACGGCGGTGATGCCCTGGGCCGGTCCGCCCCAGACGATGCGGCGCTTGGGCTGAACCTGCTTCACCGTCGAGGTGATGTTCTCCAGGCCTTCGGTGGACCAGACCCACGAGGAGCCCGGGCGCAGCCGCCCCGGGGTCTGCTTGACCGCGGAGCTGACGTTCGGCTGCCAGGCCGGCCAGTTCTCGATGTCGGTCTGGATGCGCCAGATCCGGTCCAGTGGCGCGTTGATGACGATGTCGTCCCGGGTGATCACCGGGGCCGTCTTGTCTATCCCTACCGGTGCGGTCCCTGTGCTCCCGAAGGCCAGGGGCAGTGCGGCAAGGAGGGCGGTGATGGTCGTGAACATGAGAAGTCCTTCGTGAGGATCGGAAGAGATGAGACCCGCTACCAAGAGAGTGTGGTTGTTCACTCACTTTTTGGCCGACCTGACAGCCGGGCGCCAAGCATGAAGGGATCCAGGGAAGTACAACGCCTTGAGCAGCGGTTCCAGTCTCCTGGCCGCCCTTTCGGCATGTGAGTAGTCAACCACTCTCTTTCATTCTCCGTCAACTGCCCCCTGCCGTTCGGTGCGCAGCCGGACCCAGGGACGAGAGCGCGGACGCCGCCCGGGCGAGGGAACTCGCGGCCGACCGGGGCGGTGGTGCAGGGCCGACGGGTGCCGCCGGCCGGACGGCCGGACCGAAGGGACCTCGGCCTCCGGTCCGCCGGGAGCCCGGAAGCGATGCACTTGCGGCGGACGACGGACGGCGCCGCGCATCCGCACGGCGACCAACCATCCCTCGCTCGCACGGGACGGCCGCCACGACCATCGACCCCGGACTGCACACCAGCGCTCCTCCGCCTCCCGGCCGCCCCGAGCGGCAGACGCGAATCCACCGGAGTCCGGCGCAGGGGCAGGGAGCATCTACCGGCAACGGCAGATCGCTGCCGCCCGGCCGCCGTATCGGGGGGCCAAGACCTAAGGGCGCCAAGCCCGCGGACCTGCGGCCCACCTCCTCCCGCAGCACTCTGGGCCGGCCCTGCCGACCGGCCCGGGAGAACCGGCCTGCAGCCGACCCGCCGCCGGGCACCCCCTTCCGGCTTCCGGAGTCGCGGGTCCTCGCATGCCGGCCGGGCCGCGGCGGCCGGGGCCGGGGAACGTCGCGAAGCCGGGAGCGCCCCGGGTTCGGGGAACGTCCCGGACAGGGGGCGCCTGCACGCCGGCCGCCCAGGGGGAGTTGCCGGCGGGCCCCCGGCCGGGAGCCCGCCGGGCCGGGGTCCTGTTTCGCGCGCGACCGCGGGACGGATGACAGGAGTGGAACCCGGTCGGAGCGCAGCGCCCAGGACGCCCCCGCGGACGGTCGGGACGCCCGTGCGACAGCACCGCCCGGCCCGCCAGTCCTTCGGCGTTCCCCAAGCCGACTCCCCCGGACAGCCGGGTCGGAACGTTTGACACCCCCACCTGTGAGTGGTTGAGTACTCACATGAAGACGGAACGACGCCAACTCTCCACAGCCGACGAACGCCGCGAAACGGTCCTGCGTACGGCCATCGGAGCCTTCGCGGCCCGGGGGTACTTCGGGACCACCACCACGGAGGTGGCCAAGGCGGCCGGCATCTCCCAGGCGTACGTCTACCGGCTCTTCCCGAACAAGGAAGCTCTGTTCACCGCGGTCGTCGAGCACTGCTTCGTCCGGGTGCGCGCCGCCCTCGAGGGCGGGGCGGCGGAGGCCGAGAGCAGCTCGCCGGAGGCGGTACTGGCTTCCATGGGTGACGCTTATGCCCGCCTGATCAGCGACAACGATCTGATGCTGGTGCAGCTGCACGCCCAGGCGGCGGCGGTGTCGGAGCCGGCCGTCCGGGAAGCGGTCCGGGCGGGGTACGCCCGCAGCGTCGAGTACGTGCGCAGCGCCTCGGGCGGCAGTGAGGCTCAGGTGCAGGAGTTCTTCGCCGTCGGCATGCTCTGCCACCTGCTGGTCTCCATCGATGCCGAGGCGGTCTCGGCCCCCTGGACCCGCACCCTGACAGCCGGGATCATGCACTACTGACCCCGTTCCAAACGGCGGCCGCCTGCGGAACCTGCGGCCGCCCACTTTTTCGCCCCAAGAGTGAGTGTTTGACCACACACTTTGATTTGGTTCTGTTTCCTTACTGAGATTGAGGTTCGTCATGGCCAGCAAGCCCTACCTGACCGGTCACTACTCCCCCGTCGCCGACGAGATCACCGCGACCGAACTGTCCGTGGAGGGGAACCTGCCACCCGAGCTGACCGGCCGCCTGATCCGCAACAGTCACAACCCCAAGCCCGGCATCACCCCGACCCACTGGTTCAAGGGCAGCGGGATGGTCCACGGCATCCGCCTGAACGCGGGGCGCGCCGAGTGGTACCGCAACCGGTGGGTGCACACCCCCGCGCTGGAGGGCGCCCCCTACCTGACTGACCGGGGACCGGATCTGAGGGTCAGCACCGCCGGCACGCACGTCATCGAGCACGGCGGGCGCCTGCTGGCCCTGTCGGAAGCGGCGCTGCCCTTCGAGCTCACGGCCGATCTGCAGACGGTGGGCGCGTACGACTTCGGCGGCAAGCTCACCTCCGCTATGACCGCCCACCCCAAGCAGGACCCGGCCACCGGCGAACTGCACTTCTTCGCCTCCTCCCCCTTCCCCCCGTACCTGATCCACCACGTCGCCTCCCCCGACGGCCAGGTGCTCGACAGCCAGGAGGTGCCTGGTGCGAGCGCCGCGCTGAAGCACGACTTCGCGATCACCGCCCACCACGTGATCTTCCTGGAGGGCTCGGTCACCTTCGACCCCGCCGAGCACTCCGGAATCCCCTACAGCTGGAGCGACACCCAGGCTTCGCGGATCGGCGTCATGCCGCGCGGGGCGGGCGGGGCGGCGAAGGTCCGGTGGTTCGAGATCGGCCAGGGGTACGGCATGCACTTCGCCAACGCCTACGAGGACGCCTTCGGGCGCATCGTCGTGGAGGGCCCCACGGTGGGGCGCGAGGGCTGGCAGCGCTCGTGGAACTGGTGGGTCGGCGCCCCGGACCGCGGTGCCGAGCCGAACTCCGGCTCCCGCAGCCGCCGCTGGACCATCGATCTCGCCGCGGGAACCGTCCGCGAGCAGCAGACCGACGACCTGACGGTGGAGTTCCCCACCATCAATGACAGCTTCACCGGCAGTGAGCACCGCTACCAGTACGCCCTGTCCTTCCCCGACGACCTCGGGATCGGCAACCACACCCTGGTGAAGTACGACCGCACCGCCGGCACCCGGCAGCTGCTGCCCTTCGGGACCGGCCAGCTGCCCAGCGAAGCGGTGTTCGTCCAGGCCGAAGGCGCCACCGGCGAGGACGAGGGATACCTCCTCACCGTCGTCAGCGACCTGAACGCCGACGTGTCCAAGATGCTCGTCCTTGACGCCTTTGACCTCACCGTGCCACCGGTCGCCACCATCCACCTCCCCCGCCGCGTGCCTGCGATGATCCACGGCTCGTGGATCCCCGACTCCGCCCTCTGAGAAGACGTGCCCGCGGCGGCCGGGGCAGCCCGTGAGCCAGCTTCCCCGGCCGCCGACAGCCCTCCTCTGCATCGCTCTTCAGCCGCTCGTCCGTACTTCCTGCCACCACACGCCCGCTCATTCCAGACGAGGAACACCCCCATGCTCTGCTCCCGCCGCACCCCCGCCGCCGCTTCCTCACACACGCCGTTCACCGTCACCGAAGCCGTGCTGCCCGGCATCGTGGACCCCGAGGCCATCGAAGTGCGCACCCGCCCTGCCCTCCCCGCCGGCCCTCTGCAGGTGGTACTGGCGCTGGAGGCCGCCGGGATCTCCTTCGCCGAACAGCAGATGCGGCGCGGCAAGTACTACGACCAGCCGCCCTTTCCCTTCGTCCCCGGGTACGACCTCGTCGGGCGGGCCGTCGAAGCGGGCGAGGGCGTACCCGAAACCGTGCTGGGCCGACGCTTCGCGGCACTGACCAAGACCGGCGCCTGGGCCAGTCACGTCACCGTCGACGTGCGCGAACTGACCGAGGTGCCCGAGCCTGTCGACTCCGCCGAAGCCGAGACCTTCGTCGTCAACGGCATCACCGCATGGCAGATGCTCCACCGCCTGGCGAAGGTCCGCGCCGGGAACACCGTCCTCGTCCACGGCGCGAACGGCGGGGTGGGCTCCACCCTCGTTCAGCTCGCCCGCATCGCCGGCGCCAACGTCGTGGGCACCGCCTCGGCCAAGCACCACGAGGCCGTGCGGACCCTGGGCGCCACGCCGGTCGACTACCGCGCCCCCGCCCTGGAGGACCGGCTGCGTAAGCACGCGCCCCAGGGCTACGACGCCGTCTTCGACCACGTCGGCGGTGAGGGCATCGTCGCCTCCTACCGCCTGCTCGCCCCCAAGGGCACCCTCGTCTCCTACGGCACCGCCTCCACCCGCGACGTCCAGGGCTCCTCCAAAGCCCCCGTCCTCAAGCTGTTCACCCGCCTGATGCTCTGGAACGCCCTGCCAGGCGGCAAGGGCGCCCACTTCTACAACATCTGGGCCGGACGACGCCGCCTCGATGCCTTCCGCACCAAGCTCAACACCGACCTGAGCCAGGTCCTGGCCCTCCTCGCCGACGGCAAGCTGGTCCCCCACGTCGCCGCGCGCATCCCGCTCACCCAGGTCGGCGAAGCGGTACGGCTGGCAGAATCCGGCACCGTAGTAGGCAAGGTCGTCCTTGTCCCCTGACCCGGCACCGCAAGGAGCAGATGCTTGGGCGTCCGCCCGTTCCGTGCGCGAGTGTCATGAATGAAACGGCGGGGGTGCCTTGTGCAAAGGATCCAAGGGAACTGCAGCCCCGCGCCGGCGGCATCAAGTACTGCATCCGCGAATACACCCGCGCCCAAGCCAGCGCGAACCACACCGCCGCCGCAAGCAGCAGGGTCCCCAGCCCCGGGCCCCGGGCCAGCCTCACCCCAGCCGGCCAGCACCCCGTGCTGCAGACGGCGCTCCCGGAGCAAGCCGCCGCATCCAACCTGCGTACCGTCATGACGTTCCACCAGAAGGCCGAAGAAGCCACCGCATTCGCTGAGAAGCTGCCCGAGACCGCCGCCGAGCTCTACGCCAATGACACCACCCGGTGACGACCTGGCGGTCGTGGAAGCACTCCCCGCATCGTCGATCGAGTCGAGTTCTGCGAGCTCGAGGCCACTGTCACGTGGGAAAGAATGCGGACATGGCACTAGTCAAAAAGGGATCGCGGCTCATGAACGTGGACGACACCGCCTACCGGTGGCAACTCCGCGGACGGCCGACCTACGACCAGGGACTGGTCCGGTCACCCCTCGCCTACGCGGTCGAGCTCGCCGACACTCCCGGCACCACACTGGTGGTCACCACCAGCCAGCCACACCCGAGCAACTGGTTCGGAACACAAGACAGCCCAATCCTGCCCGCCCAGGCGGCTGACAGCATCCGCGCAGCTCTCACTGACGGCTGGACGCCGCAGAGCCCCGGCTCACCCTTCCACCTCGACCAGTCAGCGGGGTTCGTCCCTTCCCACTGACTCACCCCGCGCTCAAGGACTCACCGACCCCGAAATGCCCGACGGAGACCTCCACCATGGCGAAGCTTGTTCTGCGTTCGCATCAGCGCGAAGCCCTCGACGCCGTCCTGCGCGCCCTGGAGCTGGCGCCCGGCACACGTCTCCCGGCCCGCGGCCTGCGGACCCAGGTCATCATGGCGACCGGCTCGGGCAAGACCCACGTTGCCGCCCACTGCGCCGAAGAGCTCCAGGCCGGCCGCGTACTTGTCCTGGTCCCCTCCCTGGATCTGCTCACCCAGACCGCACAGGCCTGGCGGGACAGCGGGCGCAGCGGCCCCGTGATCGGCATCTCGTCCATGCGTGGTGAGGAAGCGTCCTTCCCGAACACGACCGATGTCGACGAGCTCGTCGAGTGGACGCGTCACCTGGACAAGGTGACCGTCTTCGCGACCTACGCGTCTGTCGGCCTCGGCACTCTGGAGCGTGCTCACCAGGCGGGTTTGGGCGGGTGGGACCTGGTCGTCGTGGATGAGGCGCACCGCACATCCGGGCGGATCGGGAAACCGTGGGCCGTTGTTCACGACAACGCCCGTATCCCTGCGGCGCGGCGCTTGTACATGACGGCGACCCCGCGGTTGTGGCAGCTGGACGAGGGCGACTTGGCGCAGCCCGGTGAGCTGGTGGCGAGTATGGAGGACGACCCCGACGGGCCGTTCGGCAGCAGGGCCCACACGCTCGCCCTGTCCGACGCGGTCGACCGAGGGATCTGTGCCCGTTACCAGGTCGTGTGCGTTGACATCGCTGACGCCGACTACCAGGCCGCCCTGCGTCCCGACTCGCAGGCCACCACGGAGGAGATCCGCGGGGCCCGGCTGGCCGCCCTGCAGACCGCGCTGGTGAAGGCTTCGGCAGAGGAGGGGTTCAGGCGCACCCTTCACTTCCACCACCTGGTCAAGGAGGCCGAAGCCTTCTCGGCCGGCCTGCCCGATGTCGCCGCCCGTCTACACAAGGACGATCCGGAGCTCTACCCCGGGGACGTCTGGGCGGACTGGCTGTCCGGCGAGCACAAGCCGTTGCACCGCCGTCGCGTCCTGGACGAGTTCGCCGCCGGCATCGCGAGCGATGGCACCGTGGTCGAGAAGAGCTATCTCGGCTCCGTGAAGGTCCTTGGCGAGGGCGTCGACACCCGTAACTGCGACAGCGTGTTCTTCGCCGACGTGCGCGGCTCCATGCCCGACCTCGTCCAGGCCGTCGGCCGCGCCCTGCGCATGCGGCCCGGCGAAGGCAAGACCGCCTCCCTCGTCGTCCCCATCCTCCTGGGACCGGGCGAGAGCGCGCAGAACATGCTCACCAGCACGGCCTACGGAGACCTGGCCAAGCTCCTGGAAGCACTGCGCGCCCACGATGCCCGCGTCGTGGAGATGCTCGGCCAGCCCTCCTCCCCCACTCGCACCGCGCCCGCCGAGACCACCGGTGAAGACGACGCCGACCTGGAGCACGAGGACGGCCTGGAAGTGCACGGCCCGAGTGCTCCGGCGCGAGAGCTGCTGAAGTTCAGCACTCCCAGAGACCCTGCTGTGCTTGCCGCGTTCATCAAGTTGCGGATCCTGGACCCCGAGCGTGAGCACTGGCGCCGCGGTATCGAGGCCTCCGTCCTCCACACCAGGGAGCACGGCGATCTGCGGGTGCCCTTCACCTACCGCGCCCCCGGCACCCTCGGCCTCGCGGAGGACGGTGCTGAGGGGACCCACTGGCCTGCGTCGCCGGCCGGGTTCCCGCTCGGCCAGTGGATCGCCGACGCCCGCCGGCAGTACGCCCGCGGCACCATGCCGAACGACCGGGTCGTCCAGCTGGAGCAGCTGGGCATGATCTGGTCCGCCGTCGACGTCGCCTGGGAGGAAGGCCTGTCCGCGGCACGTGCCTGGGCCGGGCTGCACGGGCATCTGCTGGCCCCGCTGGATGCCACCTATCAGGGGGCGAACGTCGGGATCTTCCTGAAGAACGCCCGGGCCGCAGCCCGCCGGGCCGACGACAACACCCGCCGCCAGGCGCAAGGCCTCCCCGGCGAAGCCACGGGCTGGGCCCTGTCGGAGGAGCGGCGGGAGCAGCTGGAGGAGATCGACGCCTCGTGGTGCCCGTCCTGGGCTGTTACCTGGCAGCGCGCCTTCCACCTCACCCGCCTCCACCTCGAAGCCGGCGAGCCCCTGCCCACCCGGCCCGGCCAGAACCTGGCCCAGGGCGAAGACCTCGGACGCTGGGTCCAGACGGTCCGCACCGGATGGGACAGACTCACCGGGGCCCAGCAGTGGATGTGCCACCAGGTCCTCGGTATCGAACCCGCCGAAGAGGCCGAGAAGCCGAAGCCCTCGATGAGCCAGGCCCAGAAGTGGGCGATGCACCTCACCGCCGCCCAGCAGTTCTTCGAGCGCGAGGGACATCTGAAGGTCCCCCGCAAGCACGTCGAGACGATCAGCCTGCCCGGCCCGGACAACGGCCGCACAGAGGAGCGCCCGCTGAAACTCGGTGCCTGGGTCGCCAACCAACGCTCCAGGGCAGTGTCGTTGACCCCCGACCGGGTCGAGCAGTTGTCCAAGGTCGGGATGCGCTGGGCGTGATGGGCGGACACACGGTCGGTCCGTCCCTGGCAGCGTCTTGGCGGCTGGCCGGCCGCGGAGGTCCGCTTCACCGGGTCGTGTGTCCAAGACAGGGCCGGGCGCCGCATCTCCCGGGCGGACTGCGGGACAGGGAGCTGGAAGACACCCTGCTCAACGACCTCGCGCGCGTAGGGAGTTCGCCTCCACAGCCGCACAAATGTGCGTCTAAGGCGACGCCGACCAGCAATCCGTCGGGCAATGTGGGTCGGCATTGCGCCGCAGGCAATGCCGCTGAGATCGCGAATCTGGTTGTGCGTATGTTCTGGAAAACAACCAAAGCACATCGCGAATCACGAATATGCAATACCGTAGGGACCTACCGAGCGCACTGCACAGTGCGTTCGGTAGGTACGTAGGCGGAACCCGGAGCGCTGACCAGATCCCGCCTCGCACCGCCAGTTACGGACGCCGGGCTAGCTGGAGATCCACATTGCCACGTTGATTGCTACGTCGAGCATGGCAATGAACAGGACCCAGCCCCCCGGTGGTTCGCTGGTCGGCATCGCTACTCCCATCAGCCCCTAAGGGCGCATGACGGCCGACAGGCTAGTTCCCCCGGCCATGGCGCGGGAGACACTGGAGTAGCGGGCGACAACGAACAACCCGCGAAGCACCGACTCTAGATGGAGCGTCAGCCCGGCGGGCCATTTCACGACTTTTGCGCGGTCTCGGTGATCTCAACCGGATACCGGCTGCGTCAGGAGGACAGATCGCCCTGAGACAGCGGGCCGGCGGCTTGGTCTGCTTCGGGCGGCAGCCAGGTGACCACGACTGTCCGCGTGACGTCAGCGTCCTTCATTGCCCGGGCTCGGTTCGAGCATGGATCTGAGGGCCTTGAGGTCCTGGTTGCTGACGCCGAGCCCCTCGGCCATGGTCGTGAACTGGTCAGAGATCTCGCGCTCCGTCTTCACGTCGCTCCTGGCCTTCTCAAGCAGGTGAATCGCGAGCTCGCTGACTCTTGACCAGTCCTGTTGGTGGTACCAGCAGCAGTTGGTGCGCCTGCGGATCCGGTTGAGGATACGGCGGAGCGGGGTCATGCAGGCTGCTCGGAACGGGGCTGGTTCGGGCAGATCGGCGATGTCCATGACCTCCTCGTACTGCATCTGCTCCTCGGGAGGGGCGGCCTAGAAGAAGAACCGGCTGCACCGCGCCCGTCCCCACCGGCCAGCCCGGCCCGACGCCTCGCGTCGAGCCGGAGGAGGAGAGCCAGCGCAGCGCAGCCCGCTCCCGTCGACCACGCCCGCCCACCAGCCACACACCCACCACCCATAGCCAGGCAGCCAGGTATCTGAGCACTCACCACCTGAAAGGCGGGGGCTGACCTGTGGTTGCGCAAGGGCCGTCCGCCTTTTGGTGTCGCACACAGTGTCGCTGTCGCGATGGTGTCGCCATTGTTGTCACACGCCGGGCCGCCCAGGGCATTGCCCCCTGCGGACGCGAGGAGGGCCATCGGCCGCGCCGCCCCTGCCGACCCCCGGCCCGGGTCGTCACCGAGGCCGGGGGTCGGCTGGAGCGCTCCGCCGACTGCGCAGCGTTCCGGGCAGCGGTACTCGATGGCCTCGCGTGGCCGCGGCTCGGCATTCCCAGAGTTCAGCGCCGCCGCTTCTCCCGTGTGGCAGGGTGTCAGGGCCCGGGCGGGTGGCTGGTGTCTGACACCGACGACGGAACTCCCGCCCCGGGCGTCTGTGCGCGTTGCAGGTGCCCGTCGTGCAGCCGCCACGGCCCTATGCCGGCCCTCTACGCGCCGCACAGCAGATTCAACAAGGAATGTTTCCAGTGGTCAGGGCGGTGCGGATTGTGGTGGTGAGTGGCCGGGCGGAGGAGTCTGCACGGCCGGTCACGGACGGGCATCCCCGGAGGCCCTTCGTCCGGTCCATGCGCCGCTGTGCGCTGTCACACTGGCCCCCGGGCGGGTCGCGGCAGGGCGACGCCGAGGGGAAGGAACTGATCGCGGGATGTCCCGATGGATAGTGCTGGCCATACCTGTTGGCGGTATAGCAGAGGCAAACACGGAAGCACGTACCGTCACGGAACTCGAAGGCAGCAGCGAAGAGGCCAAGACTGCTCTCCTGCAAGCGGCGCACACATACACGCACAACCGCTGGAAAGTCCGCCGCCGCGAGATCTACCAGTGCTCCGACCGGTCCTACCTCCTGCGCCTCCAGGGGCGTACCGGGACGTACAACTACCTCGTGCAGCTCGCCGAACTGGTCCACGACACCGCTGCAGAGCCAACGGCCCAGCCCCCGGCTGAACCTCAGTCCCCCACCTCCCCTGACCAGCCATGGTGAGCAGCCAAACGGCCCCTGACCAGCACCATGGCGAGCAGCCAAGCAGCCTCCGACCAACCATGACGAGCAGCCGGCCGGGAAACTCACCACGGTCCGGGTGCCTACACACCACGGCCGCGCGCACTCACCACGGAACCTCACCACGGCAGGCCAGCGGCCTGCCGGCCGGTCAATCGTTGACGACCTGGACCTCGCGGACGTCGGCGTGAACAGTGTCTGTGGGGGCTCGGTGAACTGACCGCCGCCGTCAGGCGGCCCAGCCGATGGAGGAGACATTGCTGTACGCGTCGTACTCGGAGCCGATGTCTTCGATGATCTGATCCCAGATCGCGTCGAGCTCCGTCACGTCCTCGGCGAGCCAGGCGTCGACGGCGCGGTCCCATACGCCCCGGACGTTGATGCTGCGGCTGGCCACGTCCCGCTGGTGCTTGCGCTCGACCCCGGACTGGTCGACGGGGTTGATCTCGACCCGGGTGCCGCGGCCGTTGTTGTTGAGACGGTGCTTGAGGTCGGTGGCCACGTTGCGGCGCCGCAGATCCCAGTACGCGGCGTCCAGACGGGTGCGGTTGGCCTTGTTGGGGGTGCGTTCCTCGGCGAGCCAGGCCATCAGGGTGCGAGGGGCAACGTGGACGCCGGCGCGGTCCATGGCCTCGTATCCGGCATCGGTCTTGGTCAGGTAGCGCAGGCGGGCGGTCAGGCCGCGGTCGCTGTCCACGGGTGAGGCGATGCCGGTGACCATGTGTTCGATGGCCGCGCCCAAGGCCTCGGCGCCCGGGACCCCGTGAGCGTTGAACATGCCGAGGTCCATCCAGCGGCCGGCCATCAGCTGCCGGCCTTGCCGACGGTGTACTCACCGGACGCCTTCGCGTCACCATGCTTGATCTTCATCTGGGCGACGCCGCGGCCCTCGGAGAAGACCCGGCGCCAGTCACCGGTGACGTGGAGTTCGTCGGTGCCCATCATGCTGACGATGTCCAGCCCGGCCTGGTGGGCCTTGTAGGCCTTGCCCCACAGGTTGGCGTAGGCCTGGGAATGGATGATGTGCATCCAGTCCGGGCGCACCATCTCCCGGTTGTGAATCGACTCCCCCATCGTCGAGATGAACTTCGAGTACATCGCCTTGATGTACTCCAGCGTGAGGGTGTCGTTCTCGGCGATCGCGGTTTCCCGGGCGGCGGACAGCGTCTTGCGCAGGGCGTCGAGGAAGTTCTCCGTCGCACCCGACGTCCACGACTCATGGACCACCGGAGCCTCGACCAGAGCGTACTTTTGGCCGGAGAGGCGCTGCAGAAGACGCAGAGTTGCGTTGGTGACCCACAGGGCGCCGGGCTCGTCACGGTCACCGATCGGGTCCGGCAGCTGCGGGTGCCCCCAGGGGGCGGGGGTGATCAGGTGCACCCCGGAGCGCTTGGGTTCGACCCCGTCCAGGCCGGTGCTGTGCTCCAGCTTCCCGATCGGCAGCCAACACTTCAGAGCCGACAGATAGGCGGCGTTCACATCGAGGGCCGTGACCTTGATGTTGCCGGGTGCCCTGAGTGAGTAGTCGGGGTGGTGGAAGCGGGGGCGGGCTTCCCAGATCTGGTCCGGGTCCTTCTTGGAGGGCTTCTTCAGGATGTCGGGCAGCGCCGGGTAGGCGGTGTAGTCGTAGCGGGCGGTCGCGCGGGTTTCGTTGAACAGGTGCATCACGTCAGGGATCGCACGCTTGACCAGGGCCCGGAGCGCAACATCCACGTCACCGGCGGCGCGCTCCAACTCCTCGTGAACCGCGCGACTGATCAGCGAGGTCGTCTCCTCCTGGGCCCGGGCGGCCGAACGGGCACGACGCTCCGGGCGTGCTGCCATGGGCACCGGAACCGGCGAGACAGCCGCCGGGGCGGGACCGGGAGCGGGAGCAGCCGGCGAGGCGAAAGCCGTAGGGACGGGACCGGGAACAGCCGGCGAGACAGCCGCCGGAGCGGAAGCTGGAGCAGCCAGCGGGGCGGACGTCGGTGAAGCCACGGCGGCCGGGCCGGCGGGCCGGCACAAGGCCCCGGAATGCAAGGGGCGGCCGTCGGTCGACTGGTAGGTCGTTTCGACACCACAGCGGATACAAGGGCCCGGATCACCCTCGATGGCACGCCCGTCCAGCCCGCGCAGCGTCTCAAGGGCAGCAGCGAACACGGCCGGTGCAGCAACGGGTTCCGGTGCTGCAGGTACAGGGGCAGAGACGGGTTCGGGTGCGGGTTCGGGTGCGGCAGGTACCGAGGCGGGTTCTGGAGCCGCAGGAGCGGGAGCGGACGCAGGCGGGTAGATCTCGGCGAGACCCTTCAGCAGACGCAGGTACTGCAGGCGCCCGGGCGGAGCCGGCTCCGAGACGCCAGTCTCCCAGTTCGCGACGGTGCTGCGCCCGACACCCACCGCTGAGGCGACCTGGGCACGCGACAAGCTGGCCGCCTCACGCAACCGCTGCCGTTCACCCGGGGGCGGGATCGCAGCGGTCAGCCGGGCCTCCTCAAGAAGCGCTTCCACGCTGTTCTCTTCAACCCAGCGACGCTCTAATCCTGGCCTCAGGTTGATCGGGGATAATGAGCGGCAAAACATGGACTGGAAGGGGGCGGGCCGGCGTGCGGATCATG
This sequence comes from Streptomyces sp. NPDC056452, assembly GCF_042796085.1. Classification (NCBI taxonomy): domain Bacteria; kingdom Bacillati; phylum Actinomycetota; class Actinomycetes; order Kitasatosporales; family Streptomycetaceae; genus Streptomyces; species Streptomyces sp. NPDC056452. Next base: position 86,442 of record NZ_JBHTRI010000031.1, on the reverse strand, counting down.
ATCGCGGATGATGACGTGGCCATCCGTGATTCGCTGGAGCGGGTGCTCCAGGTCGAGGGTTACGACACCAGCACCGTCGCCAACGGTCTCGCCGTGCTCGACGGGGTCGGTGGGGCCAGCGGTGACACGCTGGATCTGCTGCTCCTCGACGTGATGATGCCCCGCCTCGGCGGGTTGGAGACCTGCCGGCGGTTGCGGGCCGCGGGTCGGGATCTGCCGGTGCTGATGCTGACCGCCCGTGACCAGGTCTCCGACCGGGTCGCGGGGCTGGACGCGGGCGCCGACGACTACCTGCCCAAGCCGTTCGCCACCGAGGAGTTGCTGGCCCGGGTGCGGGCCCTGCTGCGCCGGCGCACGTCGGCCGACGAGGAGTCGCAGATCCTGTCGTTCGCCGACGTCCGGCTCGATCCCGACAGGTTCGAGGCGTGGCGGGGCGGGCGGCCGCTGCGTCTGACGCGGACCGAGTTCTCCCTCCTGCAGGTCCTCGTGTGCAACGCGACCCGGGTGTTGACCCGCGACGTGCTGTTCGAGGCGATCTGGGGCTTCGGCATGAGCTCCACCGCCAACAACCTCCAGGTATACGTGAGCTACCTGCGCCGCAAGATGGAGGCCGAGGGTGAGCCACGATTGATCTACACGCTGCGCGGCCTGGGATACACGTTGCGGGAGACTCCTCCGTGAGCAGGCCCTCCGGCCGGGAACCGCGCCGACTGACCCGATGGTGGCGCCGGCGGTCCCTGCGGACCAGGCTGACGGTGATCGCGGCGACGGCCATCGCGGTCAGCGTGTTCGTAGCCTTCCAGGTGGCCAGCGAGCTCCTGGACTGGGAGCTGCAGGACACCGCCGAGAATCAGCTACGCGCCGACTCCCGCGTCCTGGCGTCGAACGCGGAGCGCGCCGGTCTGGCGCAGGTCCAGCTACCGCCGTATCCCGGATCCGGTCGGCTGGTGCGGGTCATCCTGCCCGACGGCTCGATCCGGACGCCGGCCGGCCAACCCGCGCTGCCCCCGGTCAGCGAGCACGCCGGGCGCGTGGCTCAGGGCGTGTCGGCCGACCTGATGGAGTCGAACGACAGCGACGACGACGGCTACCTCGTCTACACGCTGCGGGCGGGCGACGGCGCGGTCCAGGTGGCCCGCGTCGTCGACGACAGCCCGATCAACCGGTTCGGGTTGGGCATGCTGCTGATCGGGCTGCTCTGCGTGGTCGGCGGGGCCCTTGTCGGGCGGACCGTGGCGCGGACCGGGCTGGCACCGATCGACCGGCTGACCGCCGCCGCGGTACGTGTCGCGCACACCCAGGATCTCGACGCCGACATCCCGGATGAGGGCGGTGGGGAGATCCGGCGGCTGATCCAGTCGATCAACGACATGCTCGCCGCGCTCCGGAACTCCCGGCGGGCCCAGCGGCTGCTCGCCGAGGACGCCGCCCACGAGCTCAAGACCCCGCTCACCAGCCTGCGCCTCAACGTCGAGCTGCTGATCCGGCTCGATCGGCGCGGCACCCTGGACAGCGCACTGCCGGCGGAGAGCCGGACCCGGCTGCTCAACGATCTCGGCGCCCAGGTGGCCGAGCTGAGCACCCTTGCCGCCGAGCTGACCGACCTGGCGCGCGGTGACGTCAGCGACGAGAGCACCGAGGTGCTCGACCTCGCCGACGTGGTGGGGGCCGCCGCGACCCGGGCGCGTTCCCGCGTGCCCGACGTCGAGGTCGCGCTCGACGTGACCTCTGTGTGGGTGAGCGGGCGTCCCGCTGCGCTCGAGCGGGCGGTGCTCAACCTCATCGACAACGCCGGCAAGTGGTCCCCCGCGGACCAGCCGGTCCAGGTCCGGCTCCGTGCCGAGGGCGCGTCGGCGGTGCTTGAGGTCGACGACGCCGGGCCGGGCATCGACGCCGCCGACGTACCGCGGGTGTTCGACCGGTTCTACCGTGCCGACAGCGCCCGGGCGTTGCCGGGATCCGGTCTGGGGCTGTCGATCGTGCAGCGGGTCGTCGACGCCCACGGCGGCCGGGCCACCGTCGCCCGCTCCGCACGCGGTGGCGCGCTGCTTCGGGTCGACCTTCCGGCCGCGGCCCCGCCCGCCCCGATCGCGCGGCTCACCGCCGGAGAGGACACCGCGGTGCGCTGACCCGCCCCGGCGGCCCGGCGCAGGACAAGGGACGGCTTCCCTCGGGCATGGCCCTGCGCGGCTCACCGTCGGGGCAGGACACCGCGATGCGCCGACCCCAGCCCCGGCGCGTGGCGCAGGACCAAAGGGCGGCGGCCGCGGGCCCATGAAAATCCGGGACGGGCCTGGGGCCCGTCCCGGAACTCGTCCGTGCCGCCGCGCTCACCGTTGCAGCGCGGGCTCCTCGTCGTCGGCGAGCGGCTGTTGACCGTCCGGCAGCTCCGCCGCTGGACGGGACAGCCGGCTCGGCCACCACATCCGCCGGCCGATCAGCAAGGTGAGGGCGGGCACCAGGACCGACCGCACCAGCAGGGCGTCGAGCAGCACGCCGAAGGCCACCAGGAACCCGACCTCGATCAGCATCACCAGCGGAAGTGTGACGAGGACCGCGAACGTGGCCGCCAGGACCAGGCCTGCCGAGGTGATGACGCCACCGGTGGCCGAGAGGGCTTTGAGCATTCCCTCTCTGGTGCCGAGACGCACGGTCTCCTCCCGGGCCCGGCTGGCCAGGAAGATGTTGTAGTCGACGCCGAGCGCCACCAGGAACAGGAATGCCAGCAGCGGCACCGAATAGTCGACACCCTTGAACCCGAGGATCGTGTCGAAGACGAACACGCTGCCGCCGAAGGCTGCGGCGAATGAGACGATCACGGTGGCCATCAGGACCAGCGGGGCCACGATCGCGCGCAGCAGCAGCCCGAGGACGATCAGGACGACGGCGAGCACCAGCGGGATCACCAGCTTCTCGTCGCGCTCGGTGGTCACCTCGGTGTCGAGGTTCTCCGCACTCGGCCCGCCGACGATCGCCTCCGCCCCGCTCACCGCGTGCACGGCGGTGCGCACCCGCTTGATCGTGTCGTACTCTGCGACGGTGTCCGGCGCGTCCTTCGGGAACACGGAGATGTTGGCCCAGCCACCGCTGGTCTGCTCCGGGATGGCCAGGGCCACACCGCGAGTGTCCTTGACGATGTCGAGCACCCGCTCCTGGTGCGCCGGCCGCGTGAAGATCGTCATCGGCTGGCCGCCGAGCTCCGGGAAGTGCTGGCGGAGAACGGTGAAGCCGGTGACCGACTCCGGCGCGGACAGGAACTGGTCCTGCTCCCGCAGGGCGCCGGTGTTGCCCGCCAGCCCGAGGGCGAGCACGCCGAGGACTCCGAGCGAGCCGAGCGTCGCCACCCACCGGCGGCGGCTGATGGCGGTGCCGAGCCGTCCCCACAACCCCGGCTTCTCCTCCACGGCCGTGCTGAACCGCGGGACGGCCGGCCAGAAGATCCGCCTGCCGAGCACCACGAGCACCGCCGGGAACAGCGTCAGCATGGCCACCAGCGCGCACAGGATGCCGGCCGCACCGATCGGGCCCAACCCGCTGGTGCTGTTCAGGTCCGCGACGAGCAGGCAGAGCAGGCCGGCGACCACGGTGGCCGCGGACGCGACAATGGCCGGCGCCGCGCCGCGTAGTGCGTGGACCATCGCGACCCGGACGTTCTCATGGTGGTGCAGTGCCTCCCGATATCGAGCGATGAGCAACAGCGCGTAGTCCGTGCCGACGCCGAATACCAAAATCGTCAACAGCGCCGAGTTCTGGTCGTTGACCACGATGCCGAAGCCCTTGACGAGCAGGTAGACGGTCCCCATCGCGGTCAGTGCGGCCGCGCCGACGGCCACCAGCGGGATTATCCACAACACCGGGCTGCGGTAGGTGAGGATGAGCAGGAGCGTGACGACGACGATGGTGGTGAGGAGGACCTGCACGTCGATGCCGTCGAAGACGGCATCCATGTCGCCGTCGATCGCGGCCGGGCCGGTCACGTCGAGTTCCAGGCCGGAGGGGCGGTCCTTCGCGGCGTCACGCAACGGGCCGACGATGTCCTCCGGTGCGCCGTAGGCCGTGCTCACCTCGAGGGTGAACATCATCGCCTTGCGGTCGGTGGAGGGGCTCGTCGGTGAGCCCTCGTCGTCCTCGCCAGCCGCCGCCGTCGCCTTCGGCGGGTACCGCTTGGCAAGGGTGTTGTAGTGGCGCTCGACCGTCGCGCGGTCGGCGTCGGTCATGCCGCCGGCGCGGTGGTACACGAAGACGAACGTGTTGTTCTCACCGCCGGGGAGACTGTCGTCCAGCACCGCCACCTGGGTGGACTCGGCACTGGCCGGCAGGGTGTCTACGGCGCTGTCGGTGGTGACCGAGCTCAACTTTCCACTCAACGGCACCATGCCCGCCGCCAGCACCAGCCACAAGCCAATCACCAACCATGGCACCCACCGGCCTGCCAACCGACCGGCCGGCGCTTCCCCGGACGGCGCTGCGTTGACTGCCATCACTAGCCTCCTACATACGGGTTGCATCGCTTATCTGGACGCCTACTTCCTACCGAGCGAACCTGAGACGACTGTTAGAGGGCTGTACGCGAGCTTTTTCCTGATATCTGACTCTGTTTGGGGACGATGTCGTCGCCGCGGGTGAGCAGCCACGCCAGCGCGGTCTGTGCCGGTGTCGCGCCGATCTCGGCGCCGATCGCCTGCACCTCGTCGACGATCGCCAGGTTGCGCTGGAAGTTCTCGCCGGTGAAGCGCGGGTTGGTCTTGCGTCAGTCGTCGTCGGGGAAGTCGTCGAGGGAGCGGGATCTGCCCGGTCAGCAGGCCGTGTCCGCGCGGCGAGTAGGGGACGAAGCCGATGCCGAGCTCGCGCAGCAGCGGGAGGATCTCGTCCTCGATGTCGCGGGTCCACAGCGAGTACTCGGTCTGCAGGGCTGCGACCGGGTGCACGGCGTGCGCACGGCGGAACGTTGCGGGGCTGGCCTCGGAGAGCCCGATGTGACGGATCTCAACCCCCCGTACTTCAGGCGAGGGCGAGGCGGTTCGATGTAGCGCATCTGCGCCCCTGGCCTGCACCTCCACCCCGACGCTCCCACCCACTGCACCACCGCCCGCGTGATGGACTGGGTCGCCTCCTTGCCGGTCAAGCCGGTGAAGGAGAAGCCGGTTTCGGACAGGTACGTGCGTAAGGAGACGGGCGAGGCTCTCGGACTCGCCGGCCTCCGTCGGTTCGTGGGCCATCCGGTGATTCTCAGCTCGCCCACTGACAACGGCCGGAGACTAACGGCGAGCACCATCAGGGCATCTGACCGGACTGTCCGGCGGTGAATCGCTCTGACCTGCTGTCAACAAACCCCGCATCGCGAAGAACCTCAGGGTAGTCGGGCGCAGTCGCCTCGACGCGGCTGCGCAGGAAAGGTACGGCCCGTGACGCTGGTCGCAGGCGAGCCAGGCCCGGCCTGTGGTGGCGTCCACGGAGTCCTTCGTGAGCCGGGTCGCCCACCACGGTGTGCGCTCGTCTGGAGAGCCGAGGTGGAGCAGCGCTTCGTCGTGGAATCGGAGGACTGCGTCGGGGTCGTGCCGCTGTCCTGCGGCGTAGATGCGCCGGTCGGCGATCACCGCGGCCTCTGCGGATGGAAGCTCTGGCGTCCGTGCGGCGATGTCGAGGAGTGCGGCGTCGTTGTGGTGGTCCAGCCACCGGCCTGGTATGCGGCGGAGGCAACGAGGTTGGCCGTCGAATGACGGGTGGTCAGCGAGGTGCCGGTCTCGCGGGCCGGCGCGTGCCGGTGTGGTAGATGCGCTGTGCCTGTGGGTGCTGGCGGGCATCGAAACACATCCAGCCGACCTGCTCGCTCAGCTCGATGTAGGCGGTGTGGAGCCGGTCGGTGAGGGGACCGCGGCCGCGGGGCCTGTGACACAACCTGAGATGCACTTTGCCAGATACCGATGCCCCACGTGAGGTCCCGGGCCCCATCACCCATGCGGTCCGAGCGTCCATGCCCTCGTCGGAGTCTGCGGCCAGGCGTCGCGCCCGCCACGTCGTCCGCGGGCGAGTATCCACCGTACGAGCGGGAACCGGACCCGGCCGGTGCCGGCAGTTGTCCGCCCCGCCCCGCCATAGGAGTCCAGTGGTCCGGCCGGACCGGCCGGTCTGCGGCCCGGCCGAGGAGCACTAACGGCCCAGCATCGCCCCGCCGTTGACGTGCAGGATCTGGCCGGTGGTGTACCCGGCGGCGGGTGACGCCAGGTATTGGATCGCGGCCGCGATCTCGCTGGGCTTCCCCGGCTTGCCGGTGAGGGACTGCGCGACCCGGGCCGCAACGAAGTCCGGTGTGGCGCGGTCCCCGAAGAACTCGGTGTCGCCGACGAAGCCCGGGGCAACCGCGTTCACGGTGACGCCCTCGGCGCCGAGCCGCTGGGCGAGTTCGAAGGTGTACGCGTGCAGGGCCGCTTTGGAGCCGCCGTACGAGCCGGGGCCGCGCAGGGCTGCGATCGACGACAGGTGGACGATCCGGCCGCCGGGGCGTACGACATGCGGCAGCAGCGCTTCGGTCAGCAGCACCGCGGTCAGTACGTTGGCGGCGAAGTTGCGCAGATAGCCGTCGGCGACGCCCTCCAGGGTGCCGTCACCGCCGGAGACGACGTTGCCCCCGGCGTTGGTGACGACGACGTCCACCGGGCCGTCCGCGGTGATGAACGCGGCGGCTCGGCGGACCTCTTCGGGCTGGGTGAGGTCCGCGGCGTGGAAGTCGGCACTGCCCTTGCCGTGGTCACCGGTGATCTCTTCGGCAGCGGAGCGCAGGACGTCCTCGCGCCGGCCGAGGAGGATGACCCGGTCCCCGCCGGCGGCGAAGGCGGCCGCGGTCGCTTTGCCGATGCCGGTGCCGCCGCCGGAGACCACGACGCGACGCTGCTGCTCTGCCACGATGTCCACCTTTGATATCATCCGCGTATGTGAATATTAATCAGATAGTGGACCGAACGTTAGGGAGCGGACCGGCCACTGTCAACCGGGACCACCACCCCGGAATCACCGCGGTACTCGCCCGGCATGGAAGGGCCCGGGGACGGTGCTGGCCTTCGGGTCAGTGGCGACCTGGGGGCCACCTGGCTCCAGGTACGGGTGTCGACCCGCCCCAGGAGCACGGCGAAGAACTGCTCGCGTCCCAGCGGCCGTCACTCCAGCGGTCTTCGCCCATTTCGCAAATAGCATCACGAAGTGAAGTCGCTTCACGATCACCCCAGTCGTACATTCCATCTTCGTCCAGGAGGTGAGAGATGACACCGTCCCGGTCGAACCGGAATCCCCTTTCCATCATCGAACGCAATGCGCTCACGACGTCAATAGGGCGATCAAACGCGAAAACGATATCAACCGACCGGCTCACGCTTTCCCTCTTCCTTCTGGCTCACTTCGGTGGGCAATGCAAACGGGCATGCTGCGCTTCGGCAGCGTCTACAACGACCACGTCTGCCCAGATAGGAGAGTTGGAGGTTATGGAGCTCATCATCCACATGGGAACCTCGTACACCTATCCCATTCTCGAGACTGGCGATGCCTTCGAAGCACTGCGGCTGGCACAGCGACTGGTACGGCTATCGGAGAGCCAGCACTACGCAATGGTGGACGGACAAGCCCCGCTTGGCGGACTCGGCCATCCTCCGGAGGCTCGTGGCGGCCATCCCCGACGGCATGTCCCATGTGGATGATGAGCTCCCGATGACGCTGGAGCTGTACGACGACACTCCGCCGGGTTCCTGGGAAGCCGATTTTGTTGCCGGCCTGGGCGCAACGCCGGCCTGGCTGCGGTGGGATCTCGGAGCATGGCCAGCTGGGCCTTTCGGGTACCGGGACACCGAATACAGCAGTGTGCAGATCTGTTTCAATTCGTAAGATCGGTTCTTCGACCCTTCGCCGAGCGTCCGTGCGGGGCGCACATGGTGTACGTGTGCACGTCCAAGGGGCAGAGAGAACGTGCGGAATGGCTGGCGGAACAGGTGGGAACGGCGGTACTGGGTGACGCTATCCAGTCCCTCTGACCGGCGTTCGGCCGCGTGCGTTCGGCTGGTGCCGCGAACCGACCGCGTGGTGCCTCGCCCCGGCAGTCCTTCCACCAGTCCCGCTGCTGGTAGCACCAGCAGCAGTTGGTACGCCTGCAGAGCCGGAACCCAGGCATTCGACGATCCGCATCATCATCAAAGATGACGACGCGAGGCGGCAGCCACTCGGTGGGTCCTGGCCCAATACCCTCCACGACGCTCCTGTAGTTCCCCGCGCCGTGTCGTGCTCACGGCTCGCCCCGAACTAACGTGATCCCATGCGGTTGCTGCTGACCTCCGACACGCACCTCCCCCTGCGCGCCGAGGCCCTCCCCCATGCGCTGATGACGGCACTCGATGACGCCGACGTGGTGATCCACGCGGGAGACTGGGTGGACGAGGCCACGCTCGACCTGCTCGAGTCGAGATCCCGCCGCCTCATCGCCGTGTACGGAAACAACGACGGGCCCGCCCTGCGCCGAAGACTGCCCGAGGTCGCCCGTGGGGAGCTGTCCGGTGTGCGCTTCGCCGTCGTGCACGAGACCGGCGCGGCCGCCGGACGGGAGCGCCGGTGCGCCAGGCTGTTCCCCGACACGGACGTCCTGGTCTTCGGTCACAGCCACATCCCCTGGGACACCACCGCGGACGAAGGCCTTCGCCTGCTCAACCCCGGCTCACCCACGGACCGCAGGCGGCAGCCCTTCTGCACGTTCATGACCCTGCGGGTCGCCGGCAAGCGCCTTCACGATGTGACGCTGCACCGGCTCCCGCCCAGGCGCTGATCGCCGGCCACTTGGGCTCGAGCCGGGGTACCGGCCGCGACGACATCCACGAAGCCTTCCTCGGACTCGCCACCTGCCTCATCACCCACCGACACGTCCAACGCCTTTGATAGGCCCTCTAAGCTGGGCACTGCTTGCCTCGCACCGGTCGGGGACTTGTCCGACCGGGACTTGGGGGAACGGCTCGGACGGAAAGTGAGGAGGACAGGGGCGGGCGAGGGCGCCGCGCCTCTTAGGACGTATGACGCAATGGCGTGCGTTGAGTGATGCCGAGGTTGTCGAACTTGCGGCACGGTTGCGGTCGTTGGACTGCACGTGGGAGCTGGGGGCTACGCCGAGCTCCAGACGGTCCACACAGTTCACCCGTCAGGCGCTGATGATCCGGCCTCGTTGGGACCTACTCGTCACCGGGTTCGAGAGGGCCGGCCGTGCCACGTCCCGCCGCAAGCGAGTGCAGGACGAGGAGATGGTCGAGCGCGTGCGGCTGCGTCTGACCGACTACGCGGCTGAATGGGCCCCGCCCCTGGACGCGTTCGCGAGGATGGCCGCCGCGCTGCACACGTCGCTGGGCGCGCCGACAGACCGCAGGCCGGGCACCGATGCTGCGCTTCACTGGGCCGGTTCCGACACCACCCTGGTCCTCGAGCACGCGGGAGACTCGGTGTACCTGGAGCTGGTGACCAACAAGCGGCTGTCCCTCGACGAGGAGCTTCTGCGGATGGACGAGGAAGGGCTGCTGTGACGGGGTGGGACGGGTTCGGGGAAGCACTCGCCGAGCAGCTGACCTTGCTGGGCGCCGGATCGGTGCTGATCATCCGCGAGAGCGGGGGGACAGGCCGGTACGTGCAGTTCCTGCAGAGTGGCGAAGGGGTGGAGGCCGAACTGATCGGTGATCACGGTCTCGACCCGGCGCTGCGTGCGGGAAAGGCGGGCTGCCGGCTGATCGTAGAGGCGGGCTGGCAACCGCCCCAGGACACCGTCTACGGCCACAACTGGTGGACCGAGCTGCCCTGGCCGTCAGCTTCGGACGCCTACCGCAATCTGGCGGGGATGACGGTGACCGGCCTGCGCGACGGTCTGCGGATCACCGGCCCGGAGGCCCTGGTGTACGAAGCGTGGGACGGGCGCAGGGGCAATCGCGACCTGGTCCTGCCCCTGCTGGGCCTCAGCCCGAAGAGCTGACGAAGGGCGGCGAGCAGCGGCATGTCCACACAGGACGCGCGAGCACAGCGGCTGGCGCGGCTTGCCGCACAGGTCGACTGGTCGAAGGTGGCTGATCCGTACACCGGCGAGCGGTACGGCCCCGAGGTGCCGGCAGGGCTCTGGGCGACCGACCGCATCACGGCCGAAGGAACCTGTACGAATCTGCGCTACGCGGCCAACGGCGACGGCAGTTCGGTGAGGGCGGCGGCCGCCGAGATGCTGCCGTTCCTCGTCGAGGCGGCCCGGGATCCGGACGTCACGGTGCGCTTCGAGATCCTGGAGACGATCGCCGACCTCGCCGGCACGGGCAACACCGCCCCGACCGCGAAGGTCGACCCCGTCCTCGAAGGCAAGTGGCGGCCCACCGTCGACGCGGCATGGCCGGCCGCCTGGGAGCGAGCCGCCGAGGGGCTGCTGCCCCTGCTCGACGACGGCGACGACATCATCCGGGCCGGCGCGGTCGGCGCACTCGCACAGTCCGCCGCCCACGCGAACTTCCTGATCACCCGCTTCCGGACGCTCTTCGACAACGAGCCGGAACTCTGGCTGGCGGGGCGCCTCGTGCTGGGCGTCGGCGAGCTCGCCCGCCACGCCACCCAGCGACGCGAAGAAGCACTCGCATGGCTGCGGCACCGCATGACCGTCGGGGGGAAGGAAGAGGAACCCGACATCGACCAGGACATCGACGCCTGGATCGCGTGGGACGAGGAAATCCGCCACGACGTCCGGCTCCAAGCCGTGGAGGCCCTGTGCCGCGCCCTGCCCGACCACACCGATCCCCTCTACGCTCCCGTCACCACCGACGCACTGCTCGCCCTCTCGACCGCAACGGCCAACCCGCCCAGGGAGTACTTGTCCCCGCAGGTGGACGTCATCACCGAAGCCGACCAGCGGCTCGGGGCCGACCTGCCCGGACGGCTCGCCCTCGCGCACGCACTGCTGGGCCACGACGGCACCACAGAGCGCGCGGGTGGCCTCAGGATCGCCGCCGGCCTGATGTCCCGCTGGCCCTCCGCCGTACCCGCGCTCCTGCCGGCTGTGGCCGGGCTCGTGAACGATACACATCTGGAGAACCGGCTGTTCGCTCTGCGGGTTCTGGCCATGTACGGGGCCACCGCACGCCCTTGGGCCGACCTCGTCGCCACGCATCTCACCCCGGCCGACGAACCCGACGAGCTCACACGGGAGCACGCCCTCTGGGCGCTGAGCCGGATGGGTGACGACCGCTGCGTGCCGTCCCTGATCGAACTGCTCACCGCGCACGGGGATTTCACCTCCGGCCACGCCGGTTCGATCGACCGCAGTTGGAACGTCAGCGACCTCAGTTTCACCGAGGCGCTCGCCCCCTTCGCCGCACACACCGACGTCCTCCTCGACCCGCTGTTGGCCCACATCAAGACGACGGCGAACCGATGGCATCCGTACTTCTCGATCGTGCGCCAGTGGCACCAGGACGGTTCCCATGTCATCCCACGACTGGTCGAACTCCTTGATGATGACGAGACGTTGATGGTCGCCGCGCACGCCCTGCTCAAGTTGGACGGGGGTGCCGTCGCAGCCGCCCACCGCGAACGGCTACGCGAACGACTCAGCCCTCCGAACGGCCGGCGCGACAGCGACCTCGCCTGCATCAGCCCCTTCGAGTACCACACCCTCACCGGGGACGACGCCAGTCCGGCGGCAGAGCGAGATGGCTGAGGAAGTCCCCCTCCGAATCGCCCAGGAACCGCTTCATCGTGGACGCGGAGGGATGCATTGATACGCGTGGGGCGGAAGGATCACGATGCTCGGGGGGCTCCGGAGGATGGTGAGGATAGTGGACCGGTCCCGTCCGCCCCTCCACAGGGACCAGAACCGTGCGAGCCTCCGCCGCCGTCGCGCGATACGCACGATCGGCGCACCACTGACGAGCAGCGCACAGCCCAGCACCCCACGAACACGATGTCGGCTCGCGACCTCATCTTCACCTCGCAGTAGCGAAACGAGTTCGACTGCTGCTTACCGAAGGGCAATTGTTGGGCAGTCAGGTAACCATCCACGCGCGGCATGTTCGTGCCGTCACCGTGAACCGGTGGCGAACAGTCGAGTGCCGGGAAATCCGGAGGGGGATGCTCATGCAGGAGGGTTCGAGGGACGAGCGGGTCGGCGACGGGACCGGTCGGCTTCGTGAAGCCGCCGAGGCGGGGGACGCCGAGGCGATGTTCCGGTACGGCCTCTACCTCGGCACGCACGACGACCAGGCGGGCGGTGAACGGTGGCTGCGTCTGGCGGCCGAGATGAGGCACCCCGATGCGACCGCCACGCTCGGGGTGCTGCTGCAGGAGTGGGGGCGGCACGCCGAGGCCGAGGCGCTGCTGCGTGAGGCCGCCGGTGGCGGGCACGTGCGCGCGATGGAGATGGTCGGGTATCTCCTGAGGCTGCGCGGCGAGCACACCGAGTCCGACCGCTGGTACCGGCGTTCGGCAGAGGGAGGAAACCCGCACGCGATGGCCGTCCTCGGCGAACTGAGTCAGAAGCAGGGCGTCGAGCCCGAGGCCGAGAACTGGTTCCGCCGGGCCGCCGAGGCGGGTCTCGCCGACGCGGCGTACGCCCTTGGGGAGTTGCTGTACCGCCGGGGTGACGTCGACGAGTCTGCACGGTGGGCCCGGCGGGCGGCCGACGGGGGTTCCACCGCCGCGATGAACGCCCTGGCCGCCCTGTCGCTGGAACAGGGCGACCGGGAGGCGGCGAAGTCCTGGTACCGCAAGTCGGCCAGGGCCGGCGACGACGAGGGCGCCCGTCGGCTCGCGGAAATGCTCAGCCGCGCTGAGCTGGCCGCCGAACTCGACGCATGGATGACCGAGCGCGCCCGGAAGGGAGACGTCAACGCGATGCTCGCGCTGGGGCGTTCCAGCGAGCGGAAGGGTGATCTGCAAGCGGCGCAGGAGTGGTATGAGAAGGCCGCCGGGACCGGACACCTCGGTGCGATGGCCCAGCTGGCGAATCTCTTGGAGCGGCAGGGACATTCCCGTCAGGCGCAGGCGTGGTACCGAAGGGCCGCAGAGGCTGCACCGCAGCCGCCGGACGAGGGCCACGGTCGGTAGACGTCCGTGGCCTGATCGGCCGGGTCGCGGGCCTGTGCGTGCCGTTGCTGCTTTCCTTGCGGCGGCCGAAGAAGCCCGCGCCACCGTTCTGCTCGGCGACGACGCATGGCGTCAGCCGCGGTCGAGCGCACCGGCAGAGGGAGCAGGTCGACCCGGACGACGTCGGCAACCTGTTGATGGTACTGAAGAGGCTCCCGGGCTGCGACAACCCAGATCCGGGTCCGCTGGGGTAGCTCACGCTGTTTCGCACGTAGTGCGTCTCGCCGAGGAGGAGGCCTCCGGCTGAGCTCCCAGCCCTGGCAGACTGCACCGCATGAGCCCCGTGACGCCCGCCCGCGCCCTCCTGTTGGTCACCAGCGGCATAACCTGCCTGGCCACCGCGGCGGGCGCGCTGGTGGGTCTCATCCTCGACGGCACGCTCGCCGCCCTCATCTTGGGGCTCAGCATGGGGGCCGGAACTGCCCTCGGCTCGTTCTTCGTACGGCGGCGCGCCACGGCCGCCTACGAGCGTGCCCGGACAGCAGTGATAGCGCGCGGCTACGCCGAAGGCATTGCCCAGTACGTCCTGCTGATCGTCTCCAACTACGAAGCCGCGGTCTTCCCCCGCACCGGGCCCCATGGCGTCACCCCTGAGGAACGCGCTGCGCGCCGCAGCGACGCCTACAAGATCGCCGCCGAGGAGGAAGTACCCCACCGGGTGCGCGAGGCCGCCGCCGACGTCCTGGCTGCCCTGGACGGCGGCGACCGTGAACGCTCCGTCGCCGCTCAGACCGCGCTCATCATCGCCGTGGATGAACACACCAAGCAGCGCATGCCGTTGCCCCCGGGACGGTAGGCGCTGCCCGCACGCATGTTCACGTCCTCGCTCCGCCGCTCCCCCGCGGCGGTCACCGGCGGCCCAGCGCGCGCGAGCAGGACGGAGTCCCTCCACAGACGCCGTGCGCCAGGCCGTCTCCCTCCGCAACGACCGTCCTCACCCGGGCCCCAGCGTCCACCGCTGGTCGGTCCACCCATGGGCTAGCGGTCCGCGGCCCAACTCCCTTTCCAGCCTGGGCATCTGCATGCCCAGGGGCCACTCGACAGGGCCAACTTTCGCAACAGCAACCCTCGTCGTTGGTCTGGTGTAGCAGGAGAGGTGACCTAGAGCCGATCCAGTTCCTTGGCGTCCGAGTCAAGGACTGTGTAAGGGGTGGATCGGCGGCGAACTGGCGGCACCTGCCGCGTCGACTTGCTCCGTATGCATGCCACGGCCCGGATCCGTCTTCAGCAGTCGAACACCGACCAGCAGATGTCGTTGCGCAGTCGCTGGTCATCGAGAACAAGGCCGTGAATGGGCTCCGGAAGCTGATTGCGCTGCCACTGGCACTCCAGTCGTCCTGCGGTCTCGCTCTCGCCTTCCGGTGCTGCTGCACGGGCGGCCTTGATCGCGTACGCGGCCGCGCCGAGTTCGTGCGCGGCGACGTGAGCGACGGCCCCGGCCTGGCCGGCGGCGTACGCGGCATGCCGCGCTGCCCCACGCAGGTCTCTGGCTGCTCCCATCGCGTGGCCGCCCGCCGCGCGGGCCTGCATCATCTTGACCTCGCCGTGTACCCAGGCCCGGGCATGCTCGATGGCCTGGCGCGGTCGCGGATCCCCCGGTCGGGCCGACTCGAAGAGGCCAAGGACGTGCTCTGCACAGGCGGCAGCCCATAGGGCGAGGAGACGATGATCCGCATCTGTGAGAGTCCCACCACGGCGGATCGTCACGAAGCGAGGGTCGCGGATTTTCGGGAGGATCATGACGTGCACACCCTCCTGCGCCCATCGGCGCCGCCCGATGCGGTGTGCTCTGGCGGCCGGTCGGCCGACTGACGCAGGGAACGATCCAGAGTGATCATCAGTCGGGCGACACGACTGCTGCCGCCTGTCGCGAGCGGGTAGCGGCAGAGCACGTCGATGAGCACCGGTGTCGCACGTCGTCGCGACCGTTCCAGCAGGACATCCCCGACGCCGGGATCACCGCCCGCCTCCATCTCCCCGATATGCGCAGCGCTCGCGCAGGCCCGCAGGATGTGGCCGACCTGGCCGGCCTGGGCGATGGGGTGCAAGTACGCGGCCGATGCGGCGTCACCGGCGGATCGCGCGGCCAGTCGCGCGGCTTCGGTGGGCGCGGACCGGGCGGCTCGATGAGCGTCGAGGGAGGTGACGCGCTGCAATTTCGTCCTGTTGGCACCATTGATGAACGTCCAGGCCGCGTCGATCGCCGCACGGGGGCGCGGATCGTCGGGAACAGCCTGCTCGAAGACCGACAGGACGTCCTCCGCGTGCCGAACCACGTAACGCGCCACGACGCGCAGTTCGTCCATCGTCAGATCGAAGTCTCCGGACACGGTGTGCGTGCTCTGCGCCATGGTCTTGAATCGTATCCTTGAACGCTCGGTGGAGACTTTGCGACGAATCCTCCGCTCACTTGCGTCAGAACCCTCAACGGGAGGTCACATGCGGCCTGTGGACCTGGCTCGTCGCCACGGCCTTTCCACGCAGGCGGTCCGCAACTACGAGGCTGCCGGCATCATCCCGCCGGCCCACCGCAGCCGGACGGGGTACCGGGACTACACCGCCACTCATGCCGCCGGCCTCGCGGCCTACCTGGCGCTCGTCCCTGCCTTCGGCCACTCGACGAGCCGGCGCATCATGCAGGCCGTCACCGGCGGCCAACTCGACGAAGCACTGGAGTACGTCGACGACGGGCACGCTCTCCTGGCTCGCGACCGCAGCACGCTGCGAACCGTCGAAGCGGCACTCCCACATCTCGGAGCCGCCGCCCCGGACACGGTGGCAAGCGCTCGGGCGCCGTACAGCGTCGGTGAACTCGCCCGCCACCTCGAGCTCAACCCGGCCACCCTGCGCACCTGGGACAGGGCCGGAGTCCTCACCCCACGACGTGACCCGCGCAGCAGGCACCGCCAATATCTCGCGCAGGACGTGCGCGACGCCGAACTGACGCACCTGCTGCGCCGGGGAGGCCAGCCCCTGGGCACCATTGCCACCGTCCTCGGGGAACTCCGCAACGCCGGCAGCCTCGAAGCGCTGGCCAGGACCCTGGAAGGGTGGCGGCGCGACCTCACGGCCCGCGGAATGGCCCAGCTGTACGCCGCCGGTCAGCTCTCCACCTACCTGGACGCCCTGGACCGACCCACGAGAACCGGCTGAGACTCAAAGGCAAGGCCAAACTGTCACCTCGTCGTGCAGTAGCCCCGCAGCCGTTCCGGACGGACCTGCAGGTCGACGACCTCGAAGTGGAGACCGAGCGAGCTTGCGCCCTGGGCGCGACGCTGGAGGAGCACCAGCCTCACGAGGGAGTACGGGTATTCCGTGACCCTCATGGCCATCCGTTCTGCCTCTTCCTTCCGGGCGCCTGAACGATCCCGGCGCCTCACCGCGCAGCGGCGCGCGGCCGCCCGGACCGCCCGTGGACCGCCGGACGCGACAGAGCCGGCCGCCGGTGTCACCAGTGGCCGGCCCACGAGGAGTGCCGCCGTCCCCTTCGAGTTCCCCCGCAACACCTTCGCCCGCGCACCCCCGTCCTCGAACCGCCGCCCGGCACCCTGCCCGAACCAGAGATTTGCGCCCGCATCGTCCGCGAGCCGAACGCCGTCCCCCGCGCGCCAGGCTGACCCTGCGGCACACGGCGGCGCGGGTGGGCCGCACCCCCAACAAACTCGCCTTCGCCGCCCTGTCCGCCGTCGACAAGAGCACGCTCGCCATGGCCCCGCACCTGCTGTACGAGACCCTCGGCCCCCTCCCCGACGGGGCCCGCGCAGGCGCTGTGGGCACTCGCGCGGCGCATCGCCGAGGACTGCCCGGCCGCCGAGCCGGACACACAAGCGCCAACGCCCTCGCTACCGGGGATCAGGCCGCGACGAGGTCCTGCTCGCGGTCCGGCGTCTTGACCTTGGGCTTCTTGTTCGGCAGCGAGAGCCGGAAGACCTTGCGCCACGCGGAGACCACCTGCTTGGGCAGCGGCCCGGTGACGTACTCAAGCTCGTACTTTTCGAACAGCGCGCGCACCTTCACCGCGACCTCGGCGTACCGGTTGCTCGGCAGGTCAGGGAACAGGTGGTGCTCGATCTGGTGCGACAGGTTGCCGGTCATGAAGTGCATGGCCCTGCTGCCGCTGATGTTCGCCGAGCCCATCATCTGGCGCAGGTACCACTGGCCGCGCGTCTCTCCCCTGATCGACCGGCGCTCGAAGACCTGCACGCCCTCGGGGAAGTGCCCGCACATGATCACCGAGTGGGTCCAGATGTTGCGGACCAGGTTCGCGGTGAACGTGGCGCCGAGCGTGGGGAGGAACGACGGACCCGACAACAGCGGGTGGATCACGTAGTCCTTGAGCACCTGCTTGCGGATCTTGCGGCCCACGGCCTTGGCACGCGCGCGGAACTCCGGGCTCTTGCGGTGGCGCTTGTCGAGGTTCTTGCCGAGCTCCAGGTCGTACGCTGCGATGCCGTACTCGAAGAAGCAGGCGTTGATGAAGTTCCACAGCGGCTGGCCCAGGTGGAGCGGGTGCCACTTCTGGTCCTCGTCGACGCGCATGATGCCGTAGCCGAGGTCGTTGTCCTTGCCGATCACGTTGGTGTACGTGTGGTGCAGCTCGTTGTGCGAGTGCTTCCACTGCTCGGACGGCGAGACGTGATCCCACTCCCAGGTGGTGGAGTGGATCTTCGGATCGCGCATCCAGTCCCACTGGCCGTGCAGGATGTTGTGGCCGATCTCCATGTTGTCCATGATCTTTGCCACGGACAGACCGGCGGTGCCGATCAGCCAGGCGGGCGGGAAGATGGAGAACAGCAGCACGCCCCTGCTGACCAGCTCGAGCTTGCGCTGTGCCGAGATGACCTTGCGAATGTAGGCGGCGTCCTTCTCGCCTCGGCTGGCGATCACCTCGTCGCGGATCGCGTCCAGCTCCCGGCCGAGCTCCTCGATCTGCTCCGCGGTCAGGTGGGCGGTGGGGTCGATGGCGGTCAAGGTGTTCCTACCGTTCGATGTCGCAGGGGCCCGCCGCGGCGGACACGCAGGTCTGGATGAGGACGCCCGGTTCGGCCTCGGTGATCTCGCCGGTGCGCAGGTCGCGGACGGCGCCCCTCTTGAGCGGCGTGATGCAGCCGAAGCAGATGCCCATGCGGCACCCGGAGGGCATGAGCACGCCGGCCTCCTCGCCGACGTCCAGCAACGGCGTGGCGCCGTCCGCGTCGACCCTCTTGCCGGTGGTGCTGAACGTGACCTCGCCGCCGTCGCCGGCGACGACGATGCCGGGGCGGAAGCGTTCGGTGTGCAGGCGCTCTTGTACGCCGTGCTCGGTCCAATGCCTTTCGGCGGCGTCGAGCAGGCCCGCGGGCCCGCAGGCCCAGGTCTCGCGCTCGGCCCAGTCGGGCACGAGTTCGTCGAGACGGGCGATGTCGAGCATGCCGTCTGTATCGGTGTGCACCTCGGTCAGCCGCAGCTTCTTGTCCGCGACCAAGTCGTGCAGTTCGGTGCGGAAGATCACGTCTTGCGGCTGTGGCGCGCAGTGGACCATGACGACGTCGTCGAACTCGATGTCGCGCAGCATGCCCATCACGGGCGTGATGCCGCTGCCGGCCGTCAGGTAGAGCACCTTGGCGGGCTTGGCCCGCGGGAGCACGAAGTCACCGGTCGGCTGGTCCAGCTGGATCAGCGTGCCCGGTTTCGCCCTGCGGACCAGGTGGTTGCTGACCTTGCCGTTCGGGATCGCCTTCACGGTGATCGTGACGCGGCCGTCCTGGCGGTTGGTCGGCGAGGTGATGGAGTAGGCACGCCACAGACGCACCCCGTCGACGTCGACCCCGATCCGCACGTACTGACCGGCCGTGTGGCCGCGCCAGCCCCGTCCCGGCCTGATCACGATGGTTGCGGCGTCACCCGTCTCGCGGTGCACGGCCTCGATGCGCCCACGCAGGTCAGCGCCCGTACGCAGCGGGCTGACCAGGTCGAGGTAGTCCGACGGCAGCAGCGGCGTCGTGACCATCTCCAGCAGTTTCCACGCCCTGCTGCGGAGGGCTGCACTCGTCATGACCCCAGCTTGATGCGCCTCAGGGCGTAAAGTCCTGTCCGTAGGATGTGAATCTGGTCGGCAGAATTGTTCGCAGGGAACAAAAAATGAGCCATGCAGTCCAGAGGGCCAGCGAGCTGGCCCTGGATGAGACGACGGTCACAGCACTTCGGGCCGCGGTGAAGAGCACCGCCGACGAGGTCGTCCAGGCGATCATCGACGAGGTCCCTCCCTACGCCAACGCTCTTTCGGGCCGCATGGGCGGCACCATCCGCCGAGCCGTACGCACCGCCCTGGGGCACTATCTGGACCTCGCGAGCGGGAACGCCACGGGCGGCGATGCCGGTGACGCAGCCTACGAGCTGGGCCGCGGCGAGGTGCGCGACGGCCGTTCGATGGACGCCCTGCTCAGCGCCTACCGTGTCGGCGCCCGCGTGGCTTGGCGATGCCTGGCAGCGGGTGCCGTACCCGCAGGTCTGCCCGCCGCCGAGGTCGCCAAGTTCGCCGAGCTGACCTTCGCCTACATCGACGAGCTCTCCGCCGCGAGCGCCGCGGGCCACGCCGACGAACTGGGCGCCCGGGGCAGGGCCCACGAGCGCCACCTGGAACACCTGGCCCGCGACCTCCTCGCCGGCGCGAGCTCGGACGTGCTGCTGGCCTCTGTTCAACGGGCCGGGTGGCAGCCTCCGGATTCGCTGACCGCGGTCCTGCTCCCCGCCGCCCAGGCCCGGCCTGCCTACCGCACGCTCGACCCGAGCACCCTCGTCCTCGATGATCTGCCGGACGCCACCGGTGTGCTGCTCGTCCCCGATGCCGACCGAACACGTCTCTTGCGGCAGCTGACCGACCGCACCTCCGTGGTCGGCCCGGCCCGGCCATGGACCCGTGCGTCCGCCTCGTACGCACGAGCCGTACGCGCGCGCTCCCTCTCCTCTGATATTCGCGACACCGAGGACCACCTGCCCGAGCTGGTGCTGAGCGCCGACGTGGACGCGTTCGCAGACCTGCGTGCCCGAGCCCTCGCACCGTTGCGGACCTTGCCCGTCGCGACCGCACGGCGGCTGGAGGAGACGTTGCGGGCGTGGCTGCTGCACCAGGGCAGACGGGACGAGGTGGCGGCGGCCTTGTTCGTCCATCCACAGACAGTCCGATACCGGATGTCGCAGCTGCGGGAGCTGTTTCCGGATCTCGCATCGCCACACCGGGTCCTTGAACTGACGCTGGCGGTCGGTCTTCGGGTCAGCTGACGCGTACTTCGACCGGCCACGACCGCGTCCGCGAGCGGTCCAGGAATCGTGCCTCGTTCTCGGAGCCATCAGTTGGCTCATGCGGCCCGGGGAAGAGCGCGCTATTAGCCAGCTGAGACCCGGGGGTCGATGTGAAGACCAGACAATGCCCCATGCCCCGGGAATCCCGTCGGGCGCGCTGTCTCTGAGAAGCGCGGTGGCGGATACGGCTCGACCGGATCCGGTGGACAATGAGCACCGGCCCGCTCACACCGCGGGAGGGATCATGGGGATGGAATGACGGAATATGAGGTCAGGAGCTTCCATGGCGAAGCGGGTTCACCGACCGCGTGAGGACGCGGAGTTCAATTTCATCCTCGGGATGAGCGGAGTTCCGGTCCTCGCCTACTTCACCGGGACATGGCCCAAGGCAATCGAGCCCTGCCGGGTGATGGACCTCGTCGTGGGTGGCATCGCCGACGACTACATGGGCCGCCTGACGGCCGTCCGCGCCGACATCACGCGTTGTCCGGCCGCAACCGAGCGTTACGGGATCACCGGAGCCCCGTCCTACGTCCTGCTGAAGGAGGGCGAGGCGGTGGCGCACGGCACGGGGCCTATGACCATCACCGAGATACGGAAGTTCCTGGACGGTCACCTCTGAGCGGCCGATGCGGCACGTGGCCGCGACGCCCGTCTCGTCTCGTCTCGTCTATGGGAGCTGCGCCGCCTGAGACACCCCCAGAGGTCACCAAACGCCGTCCAGGACAAGGCCTCCCGCAGGCCAAGGCGAAGCGTCCGACTGGCCGAACCACCCATCTCCTCGCGCGCGGGCACGTTCAGCGCCCCATGGCCTGGTCCAGGAGTTCCTGGATGCGCAGACCGTGGCCCGCGTCGATGCCGGTTCCCCGACCTGTCCGTACCGCGGTGGCGAATTCCCGCCGGAGGATCGGCCAGCACTCGGCGTGGTCGATCTCGGCGGTGTCGTACACCACCTCCTCGTCGGCACCGAAGAGTTCGATCCGAGTCCTGGCACGTGGCAGGCGCACGCTGCCCGACAGTGATGCCTGGCTCACGGCGCCGTTCTCGTGCTCGCAGGTCAGCTCGATCCAGGTGCGGGGATCCCCCGTGCCACGGACCGACACGATCGGCGCGACGGCAGCGTCCAGCAGGTCCAGCAGGTGCGGGCCGAGATCGAGCAGCGCGCCGTGCTCCAACCGCCAGGTCGTGGCGAACTCACCGCCCAGAAATGCCCCGTGCAGGTAGCAGGAACGGGCCCCGGTGAACTCATGGGCCGCCGCCTCGGCGAGGAACGCGCGGGTGACCGGGTGGTACCTCTTGGTAAGGACGAGCTGGGAGACCACGCCGTGCGTAGCCACCGCTTCGGCCACCGCTCGGGCGGACTTCAGGTCCCCGCCGAGCGGTTTCTCCAGCAGCAGCGCCCGGCCGGCGGCGGCCGCGCGCACGGCGAGCGCGGCCTGGACAGCAGGGGGCACGGCGAAGGCCACCGCCTCGCAGCGTTCGAGGAGTTCCTCGAACGAGGCGGATGCCTGAATTCCGTAGTCGGCGGCGAGTCCGGCGGCTGCCTCGGGGCGGCGTGTCCAGACCGTGGTGAGTTCGGTCTCGGGGCCGGCGGCCAGCATGCGGGCGTGCATCGCACGGGCCCATGGGCCGGCTCCCACGAGGCCGACTCGGACCGGTGAGTGGGCCCATGCGGGGTCGTGTGCGGTGACGTGGGACATTCTGCTTTCTCCGTACGTGTGCTGTGCTGGTGGTGCGGTCAGCCCGCGGAGCCGGCGCGGGCCAGGGCGGCGAGGCGGGCGTCGGCCGCGTCGGGTGCGTAGAGGTGCTCGACGACCATGGCTGCGGCTCCGAGGAGTGCCGCCCGCTCGCCGAGCGCGGAGGTGACCACCTGGAGGTTGGCTGTGGTGCGTGGCATGGCGCGCTGATAGAGGAGTTCGCGTACTCCGGTGAGGAACGGCGTGCCGGCCAGGTCTCCGGCGAGAACGAGCACTCCGGGATTGAGGAGTGTGACGACGGTGACGAGCACTTCGCCGACGCGCTGCCCCGCCTCGCGGGCAAGCCGCACGGCATCGGGCTGTCCCGCGGCGAGGTGGGCCCGAACATCGGATCCTGAGGCGGTGGGGATGCCGGCCGCTGTCAGTTGTTCCGCGATGGCTCGCCCGCTGGCTACGGCTGCCAGGCAGCCGTAGGAGCCGCACATGCAGAGCGCGTCGGTGCGGTCGTGCAGCCGGATGTGGCCGATGTCGCCTGCTCCGCCGTCGATGCCGCGGTAGATCTCTCCGCCCACGACGACCCCGGCGCCGATTCCGGTGCCTGCCTTGATCAGGACGAAGGCACCGCAGTCGGGGTGGCCTTCGCGTTGCTCGGCCAGCGCCATCAGGTTGGCGTCGTTGTCGACGAAGACCGGGAGCGGGCCCTCGGGGGGCGGCGGGCCGACGTGCTCGGCGAATGCTTCTCGCAGCCGTTCGCGGACCGGGAAGCGGTCCCAGCCGGGCATGATCGGGGGCTGCACGATCTGCGCCGTCTCCCAGTCCACGGGGCCGGGTACGGAGAGCCCCACGCCGCACACCCGGTCGTGCCCGACACCCGCTCGGGCGAGCAGCGGGCCGAACCAGCGGGCGAGCTCGTCCAGGGCTTTGTCGGGGCCGTCCTCGATCACCAGGCCGCCGGTGTGCTCGGCGAGGATCGTGCCGGACAGGTCCAGGACTGCGGCACGAGCGTGCCGGGTCTCGAGGTCGGCTACCAGCACCACGGCATGTGCAGGATCGAACTCCAGCCGGGCGGAGGGACGTCCACCGGTGGAGGTACCGGTCGCCCCGCGCAGCCAGCCGGCGCCGAAGAGCTGGTCGAGACGGTGTCCGACCGTCGACCGGGACAGACCGGTGGCCTGCTGCAACTCCCCGCGCGTGGTCGCTTCACCGCTGCGGATGAGCCGTAGCAGATGTCCTGCCGTCGCCTGGTTTCCTGCCATCCCCGCCGTCCTCGTCCTGTTCGTTTCCGCCAGGGGCCCGTTGCCCCTGATGTGCCGTCAGCCCTTGTCCGCGCCGCTTGTCAGCCCTTCGGTGAGGAGCCGCTCCGCGGCGAAGAACAGCAGTACCACGGGGATGGTGAGGACGACCGACCCGGCCATCAGAACGGTCTTGGACACCTCGATGCCGTTGGCGAGTTGCTGGAGCCCCAGGGAGACCGTCCACTTGTCCGGTTCCGCTGCCAGGAAGAGAAGGGCGAACAGGAATTCGTTCCAGGCGATCATGAAGACGTAGAGCCCGGTGGCCATCAGTGTCGGCAGCGCGAGAGGAAGGATGATCTTGCGGACGGTCTGCAGCCGCGAGGCCCCGTCGATCGCGGCGGCTTCCTCGATGCTGAACGGGATGGTGATGAAGTAGTTCTTCAGCATGTAGATCGAGACGGGTACGGTCTGCGCGATGTAGACGATGGCCAGTCCGGCCAGGCTGCCGGAGAGACCCATCTTCGCGAACATGACGAAGAGAGGTACGGCGAGCAGCGTGGCCGGGAAGAGGTAGACGGCCAGGAAGAGCGCGCTGACGTGCCGGTTGCCGAAGAACTTCAGCCGGCTGACGGCGTAGGCGCCGGGCACGGCGGCGGCCAGCGTGAGCAGGACGGTGGCGATGGCGACGAGAGCCGAGTTGAGCAGCATGCCGAGGAAACCCTGGCCGCCCTCGGACGAGGGCTTGAGGACACTCTCGTACGTGCTGAGGGTGAAGTCCTTCGCCGAGACCCAGAGGTTGCCGGGGTCGAGAAGGAGTGCGTCGATGGGTTTCACCGAGAGCATCAGCATGTAGTAGAAGGGCACGATCGTGATCGCCGCGAGGAAGGCGATGACGATCCATCGCAGTGTTCCGAAGAACCGTTCCTCGAACTGGGCGCGAGTCAGGGGGCGTCGGCGCCGTTCCGGGGGTGCGGGCCGGGCGGGCGGAGCGGGCGCGGTGCTCCGTTCCTGGGTCATCGACGGGGCGCGGGTCATGCCGACTCCTCCTGGACCTTCTTGCCGAAGAATTTGAAGTACAGGCCCAGCAGGACCATGAGGACGACCGCGAGCACGAGTGCCTGGGCCGATGCGGCTCCGACATCGAAGCGTGAGGTGAGGAAGTCGTAGACGCGCACGGCGACGACGTCCGTGCCCGAGCCGCCTCCGGTGAGCAGGTAGATGTCGTCGAACTTGTTGAACGTCATGATGAAGCGCAGGACGGACAGCAACGCGATGACGGGCATCAGCTGCGGCATGAGGATGTGCCGGAACCGCTGCGAGAGAGTGGCGCCGTCGACCTCGGCCGCCTCCTCGAGGCTGCCCGGCACGGCCTGGAGACGGGCGAGCAGGAAGAGGAACGCGAAGGGGAAGTAGCGCCATGTCTCGAAGGCGATGACGGTCAGCAGGGCGAGCGGGATGTCGAAGTGGGCCCCGAACAGGCCGATTTCGTAGGACCGGGTGGAGAGGAACGCGATCGGGTCGTCCCAGCCGAAGAGCTTGTGGCCCCACTCGTTGACGATTCCGAACTGGGGGCTGAGGGCGATCTCCCATACGAAGGCGACAGCGACGACCGGTGCGACGTACGGGAGCAGCATCGTGGCTCGCAGGACACCGCGGCCGCGGAACGGCCTGCGCAGGGCGAGTGCGGCGATCAGCCCGAGTATCACGGAGCCCGCGGTGGATCCGACCGTGTAGAGCAGCGTGGTGCCGAGGCTGCTCCAGAAGCCGGGGGAACCGAAGACCTGGTCGAAGTTGTCCAGGGTCCAACGGCCGAAGAGGCCGTTCTCCTGGATGTTGACGAGCTTTGCGTTCTGGAAGGCGAGCAGGACGGTCCACAGGATCGGCAGGATCACCGCGACCAGGACGACCAGGAAGGTGGGGGTGACGAAGGCGAGGCCCGCGCGGTTCTCCCGGCTGCTGGTGGTCCCTGGCCCGTTGCGGCGCTTCGTCGCGCCGCTCTGGTTTGTGCTCATGTGTCGGTTACCTCGGTGACGGAGCGGCCGTGCGGCTACTGGAGGGACTTCTGGAGGGCGGCCACTTCGTCATTGGCCTCCTTGGCGGCCTCGTCGGGCGAGAGCTGACCGCTGGTCATCGCCCCGATGGCCTTGGCGACGGGCAGTTCTCCGTTGGTGGCGCCGACGAGGGTGCCCTGCCCCTGGGTCAGACCCCATCGCTTCATGGACCCGACACCGGTGACGAGCCGGTCCAGGAGGTCGGACGGGTAGGCCTTCTGCATGGATTCGCGCTTGTCCACGCCCATGACACTGGCGCGCCACGCCTGCTGGAAAGTGCCTGGGGCTTCCGGCGTTCCGGTGCGGACGGGGATCTTGCCCTCGGGTGCCATCCCGAACCAGTCCTCGTACCCCTTGCTCATCATGTACTCGATGAACTTCGTGGAGGCTCCGGTCTCGGCCGTCCTGGTGACGGCCCAGGAAGTGATCTCGCCGAACTGGGCGGGTTCTGCTCCGTCGGGACCCTTGAGGGAGGTGACGACTCCCGTGTTGCGGGCGAGGAACTCCGGGTCCTTCTTGCATTCCGGGCAGCTGGGCAGGGCGTCTGAACGCAGGCCTGCCATTTCGTCCAGGAGGAAGGAGGACCAGACCATCATCGCCGACTTGCCCGAGAAGTAGGTGGCGCGCGTGCTGTCCACGCTCTGTGTGCCCGGGGCTCCGTGCTTGCGTGCCAGGTCGTCGTAGGCGGTGAACGCCGCGCGACAGGCCTGGGAGTCCAGGGCCGGCTCACCCTGCTCGTCGACGAGCTGGCAGTCGTTGGCCAGGGCGAGGTCCTCGAAGCTCTGTTGGGTGAAGACGTCCGAGGGGTCGGTGGCCAGGGAGATGCCGTCCCTGCCCTCCTTGTCGAGGCTCGCCGCGGCTTTGAGTGCTCCGGTGTAGCTGTCGGGCGCGTCGAGTGCTGCCTTGGCGAACAGGTCCTTGCGGTACACGAGGAGCTGGAGCCAGGCGTCGGAGGGAACACCGAGCCGGGTGCCGTGGTCCTCGGTCAGGGACAGTGCGTTTGCGTTGAATGTGCCTGGACCCAGGTTCTCGACGATTCGGTCGGCCACCTCGGTGTTGAGCAGGCCGTTTCCGTACATCTGCCAGACCTGTCCCATCGGGACGGCGCCGATGACGTCGGGCAGCTTCCCCGATGCGGCTGCGGACATGATCAGCTGCGGCAGCTGGGCCTCGTCGACGCCTACGAGATCGACCTCGATGCCCGACTCCTTCTCGAACCGGCTGATGACCTTCTTGGTCGACGCCATCCGCGGCGGCAGGTTCTCCTGGGACCACACGGTGATCCGGTTGTCGGGTTTCTGCTCGGTTCCGGGGCTGCCGCAGCCTGCGAGCATGCCTGCGGCCAGGGTCGCGGCGAGCCCGAACAGGGTCGCCCTCGATCCCCGGGTCTTCATCACCATGCTGAGTTCCTTACGCCACTTACGCACTGTCCTGACGCATCTCAGCATCACTTTTGCTTGTTGACAAGACATAACTCTGAGATATCTTCGACCTAAGTCAGCGAGCACTACTCCCTCACAGCACCAACGGAGCTCCCGTGGAACGCGTCGTCCAGTTCACCGGCCCTCGTCAGGTCGAAGTCGCCGAGCACGAGAGCGCCCCGCTGCCGGCCGGGCATCTGAGGGTCCGCACCCGGTACTCCGGCATCTCGGCGGGCACCGAGCTCACCGCCTACCGGGGCACGAACCCGTATCTCACCCGGACCTGGGACGCCGGAGCGCGGATGTTCCGCGACGGCGCCGCCGGCATCGAATACCCCGTGGCGGGCTGGGGCTACTCGGAGGTCGGCGAGGTCACCGAGGTCTCCCCCGAGCTCTCGGGAACGCCCGGCATGCCGGTGCCCGGCGATCTGGTCTGGGGCATCTGGGGCCACCGCAGCGAGGGCATCGTCCCGGCCGAGCGCATGGTCGGCCACACCCTGCCCGCCGGTCTCGAACCCCTCGCCGGAGCGTTCGCCCGGGTCGGCGCCATCGCCTACAACGCAGTCCTCGCGGCGGACATCCACCTCGGCGAGGACGTCGCCGTCTTCGGCCAGGGAGTCATCGGCCTGCTCACCACCCGCCTCGCCCAGCTCAACGGCGCCCGGGTCACCGCAGTGGACGCCCTCGACGGACGGCTCGAGACGGCACGCTCCTACGGCGCGCGCCACACCCTGAACGCCCGCACGGACAGCGTCGCCGAGAGCATTCGCGAAGCCACCGCGGGCGCAGGCGCCGACATCGCCATCGAGATCAGTGGCGTGTACCCGGCGCTCCACGAGGCCCTGCGCTCGGTCACCGTCGGAGGGCGGGTCGTCGCGTCCGGTTTCTACCAGGGCGACGGCGCGGGCCTGCGCCTCGGCGACGAGTTCCACCACAACCGTGTCCAGCTGATCTGTTCGCAGATCGGCGGCGTTCCTCCGCAGCTCGCAGGCCGATGGACCGTCGAGAGGCTCCAGCAGACCTTCCTGTCGCTGGTCGCCGAGGGCCAGGTCGACGTGAAGTCCCTGGTCAGCCACGTCGTACCGGTGGCGGACGCGGCAGATGCCTACGTCCTGCTGGACGAGCGGCCCGCCGAAGCGCTCCAGGTAGTGCTGGAGTTCTGACCCCCGCCCTGCCCGCACCCCCGATCCGTACCGCACCACATCAGAGCGCTGCATGGCAGCGCTGAAGGGCCCTCCATGCTGAAGACCGCCTGCCAGGAGCAACTTCTCCCCGGCAATTCCCTCCAGGAAAAATGGGCATTCGCCCAGGACGCGGGCTACGACGCCATCGAGCTGCGCTCCCGGGGCGACTTCCACTTCCGTGACCGGCTCCCCGAGCTGAAGCAGGCTCTCGCCGACGGAGTCGTCATGCCGACGGTCTGCGTCGACATGCTGCACTTCTTCGCGGCGTTCGACGACGGCCTGCGCCATGATGCGCTGGAGCAGATGAAGTCGCAGCTGAGCGTCGCAGCAGAGATCGGCGCCCGGGGTGTACAGACCCCCGCCTCGTACGGGATGTTCTCGCGCCGGCTGCCTCCTTTCGAGCCGCCGCGCACCGAACTGCAGGACAGGGAGGTCCTGCTCACCGGCCTGACCGAACTGGGCGAGCACGCCGCCCGGGAGGGTGTCACCCTCTACCTCGAACCGCTCAACAGGTACGAGGACCACATGGTCAACCGACTGGAGCAGGCGGCCGAACTGATCCGCACGGTGGGCCTCGACTCGGTCCGCATCGGCATCGACAGCTACCACATGAACATCGAGGAAGCCGATCCCTCCGCCGCGATCCTGGCCGCCGCGCCGCTCATCGGCCACGCCCAGGTGAGCGACTCCAACCGGTTCCAGCCGGGCGCCGGCCACCTGGACTGGCCCGCTTGGCTCGGCGCTCTGCACAGCATCGGGTACGACGGCTATCTCGCCGCCGAGTGCCGGCTGACCGGTGACCCCGTCGCGGCCGTCCGTTCGGTCCCCGCCTTCCTGCGGAGGTCCGGCGCGTGACGTCGCTGCTCGACACTCCCGTGCCCACCGCCGCCGAGGACCTGACCCTTCGGCGCGGTGCGGCACGGGTTCTCCTCACCAACTGGACGGGCGCATCGACTGTCCCGTCCCGCGGTCTGTACCCGCACCAGTGGAGTTGGGACTCGGCGTTCATCGCCATCGGCCTGCGTCACCTCTCGGCCCGGCGCGCACAACGCGAACTGGAGAGCCTCCTCGGCGCGCAGTGGGCCGACGGCCGCGTCCCGCACATCGTGTTCAGCCCGTCGGTTCCGCTCGGCGCCTACTTCCCCAGCCCCGACTTCTGGCGCTCCTCGCACGCCGGCGCCGCGGCGGGCGCTCCGTCACGCACCGAGACGTCGGGAATCGTGCAGCCCCCGGTCCACGCGCTGGCCGCCTGGCTCGTGCATCAGGCCGATCCCGAGGACTCCCGCCGCCGGGGCTTCCTCCCCCGCCTGTACGGGCGCCTCGCCGCGTGGCACGACTACCTCACCGGTCCCCGCGATCTCGGCGGTGGCGGGCTCGCCGCCGTGGTCCATCCCTGGGAGCCGGGTATGGACAACAGTCCGTGCTGGGACGGCCCGCTGAGCCGTGTCGAGCCTGCGGCGCCGGGCTCGTACCGGCGCGCCGATCTCCACCACGGGGAACCGGCGGAACGCCCCACGGACCTGGATTACGGCCGGTATGTCCGTCTCGCCACCGACTACCGCGACGGCGGATACGCGGACGCGGGTGCCGACCACGCCTTCGCCGTCGAGGACCCCTGCGTCAACGCGCTGCTGATCGTCTCGGAGCACGCGCTCGCACGGATCGCCGCCGAGATCGGAGCGGACCCCGCGCCCCACGAGGCGCGCGCCGCGCGCCTGACCGAGGCGATGGTACGGCGGTTGTGGTCCCCGGCCGACGGGATGTTCCTCTGCCGCGACCTGGTGGGCGGCGGTCTGATCGCCGAGCGCAGCATCACCGGGCTCGTGCCGCTCATCGTTCCCGGACTCCCCCAGGATGTCGTGGAGGCGCTGACGGCGACGGCCAGGGGGGCGGACTTCCGGCTGGACGACGCCCTGATGGCACCTTCGTACGCATTCAACGGCCATGCCTTCGACCCGTCCCGCTACTGGCGCGGTCCTGCCTGGTTCAACACCAACTGGCTGCTGGAACGGGGCATGCGCCAGTACGGGCAGTTCAGTTCGGCGGACCGGCTGCGCGCGTCGATGCTGACGACCGCGGGCGCCTGCGGCTTCGCCGAGTACGTCGACCCCTTCACCGCACAGGCCCGGGGCACCGGAGACTTCGGGTGGACGGCTGCCCTCACCCTGGATCTGCTGGCCGCCCGGTCCTCGGAGAACGACGGCCGTGCGAACGGCCCTTCAATCGGAGCACGTACGTGAACGCCACAGCCGACACCACACTGGTCCACGCGGGCACCTTCGCCGTCCTCGGGGGCGACGGTGGCGTCTCCGGCCGGCGCGGGGCCTCTCCCGACGGGGTTTTCCAGCGTGACGCACGGCATCTGAGTCTCTGGTCCCTGACCGTCGACGGCGCGGCGCCCGCCGTACTCGTCCCCTCGGCAGGCGAGGCCGTCGGGGACTTCGCCGGATGCGTGCTGACCCCGCCAGGCACACGGGACGAACCTCCCGGGTACACCGTGTTCCGCGAACAGTCACTGGCTCCAGGAGTGTTGACGGAAAAGATCCGACTGGTCAGCAACCGGTCGGACACCACTGTCGCGATCGTCGCTGTCACGGCGGACGCCGACTTCGCCGACCAGTTCGAGCTGCGCTCGGACGGACGGAGTTACGACAAGGGGGGAGCCCGTCGAACCGCCCGTTCCGTGCCTGACGGGGTCGTTTTCGTGTACGAGCGCGACAACTGGCTCTCCCGTACGACCGTCTCCGCGGCCCCCGCCCCGGCAGCCGTCGTACCGGTCGTCGGCCGGAGTACCGCCCACCGGCTGGAGTGGCAGATGGAACTGCCACCTCATGGCACGGCGGAACTGGTGCTGAGCGTCACGGCCCACCCGCACGGCGCACCCGCCCCGGAAGCCGTCCCCACTACGTCCGAAGCCGTCGCCGCGCGCGATGCCGGCCTCGCAGCCGCCGGCCGGGAGGCCCCGCCGGCCATCCCCCACGACGCCCCCGCCGGACTCGCCGCGGCCTGCGCTCGCGGGCTGAGCGACCTGGCGGCGCTGCGGGTGCCCGCCACGGGCCCCGACGGCGAGGCGGTTCTGGTGCCGGGCGCCGGAGTGCCCTGGTTCCTCACGCTGTTCGGCCGGGACTCCCTGCTCACTTCACTCTTCGCGCTCCCCTACCGGCCGGATCTGGCCGCGGGGACACTCGCCGCGCTCGCGGCAACGCAGGGCACGGAGTACGCCGCGGACCGCGGCGAGCAGCCCGGCCGCATCGTCCACGAGATCCGGCACGGCGAGCTGGCCCACTTCCGCCAGGTGCCGTACGGCCGCTATTACGGCTCGGTGGATGCGACACCCCTCTTCCTGGTGCTCCTGGACAGCTACACGCAGACAGCCGGTGACAGCGCGCTCGCCTCCCGCCTGGAACGCCAGGCGCGCGCGGCGGTGGCCTGGATGTTCCGGGACGGTGGCCTGGACGACAGCGGCTATCTGGTCTACACACCCGATCCGCATGGGCTCGTCAACCAGAACTGGAAGGACTCCGCGGGGGCGATCTGCTTCCGCGACGGAACGCAGGCGGAGGGCCCGATCGCGGTCGCGGAGGCCCAGGGATACGCCTATGACGCGCTGATCCGCACCGCGCGGCTCGCCCGCACGGTGTGGAACGACCCTGACTGGGCCGACACTCTCGACGCGGCCGCGGCCTGTCTGCGTACACGCTTCGTGAACGACTTCTGGATGACAGGGCCCGACTTTCCGGCACTCGCGCTGGACGGACAGGGCCGACAGGTCGACTCACTCGCCTCCGACGCGGGGCATCTGCTGTGGTCAGGCATACTCGACGCGCCGTACGCCCACCGCGTCGGCAGACGCCTGCTGGAGCCCGACTTCTTCTCCGGCTGGGCCATCCGTACCCTGGCCTCCGGACAGCCGTGCTACCACCCGCTCTCCTACCACCGGGGCAGCTGCTGGCCCCACGACAACGCCGTCGTCCTGCTCGGACTGGCGCGCTGCGGCCTCCACGACGAGGCACGCCGAGTCGCATCGGGCCTGATGGAAGCAGCCGCCCACCACGGCGACCGGCTGCCCGAGGTGATGGCAGGCTACGGGCGCTCGGACCACCCCCGACCGGTGCCTTATCCCCACTCCTGCTCCCCGCAGGCCTGGGCGGCGGCCACGCCCCTGGCGGTACTGACGGCGCTCGCCCAGCCGTAAGGCAGGGGCCCAGCCGTAGAAGTCAGCGCACGGCACGTGGTTCAAGGCGGCGGGCCGGCAAGGACGCAGCCTGCAGACCCAGCGGGCTCCACGCAGCAGGAGGTACGAGCGCATGCTTACGCCGATCGGGGCCAGATCGGTGTGGAGGGCCCTGTCGGTCTCCAGCCCGCCCGGAGGCTTGCCCGGCGCCCATCGGCGGCAGCCCGTGACCGGCCACCTCGTCGTTACTCAGAGGTAGGTCCTCGACTGCCCCGTGGCCGGCAGGACTTTCCCGAATGCCCCGCACCGAACTGGTGTGGGGCGTTCGACATGTACCGGGGCTTCATCGGAACTGACGGCGGCACTGCGCCGTTACGGACGAGTCAAGTCCGGCACCTCGGGACCAGTCACAGATCTGGCCCGTCGTATGTGCGACGCGGCCTTGGCATCGGCGTCTGCCGGGCGCGCCAATTGCCGCGCCTGAGGCCGGTACGGCGGGGCATTCCGGGGCATTCCGGGGGCCTGTTCCCGGACCCTCGGAGGGCGATACCGGTGAGCCTTCGGCCCTACCCGCTTCGGCTACGACTTCACCTTCGGCTTCTGGTCCTCGGTGGAGTTCAGTCATTCGCGTCCGGCTGTGCCCGGCCTTGGTTCCGGGCGCAGAGGCCGGGTAGCGGCAGGCCTCAGACTGCGACGGAGAGCAGGTCCACCACGAAGACGAGTGTCGAGCCCCCCGGGATCAATGGCGAGGGTGACTGGTTGCCGTAGCCGAGGCGCGGAGGAACGATGATCTCGCGCCTGCCGCCGACCTTCATGCCTCTGACCCCGCGGTCCCAGCCCTTGATGACCTTGCCGCCGCCCACGGCGAACTTGAACGTCTGGCCGCGGTCCCAGGAGGCGTCGAATTCCTTTCCGGACTCGAAGGTGACCCCGACGTAGTGAACCTGGACAACCCTGCCCGGCTTCGCCTCAAGCCCGTCCCCGACGACGATGTCGCGCATTGTCAGCTCGGCGGGGGCGTCACCCTCCGGAAGGCCGATCTCGGGCTTCGTCAGTTCACTCATTGCAGCCTCATTCACTCGCCGCCGGAAGCCCTCGTACAGACCAGCCAGGCGCATCGTCACCCTGTGCAGTAGATCATCATGCTGCCCCGAACGCCGATCTCCTGGAGTGCATCAAGCCCAACGAAGCACGATGTTTGGCGTGACCGGGCGTGCTACGTCATCGGTACGCTGCGCCCGTACTCAATGACGGCGAGGACTGTCCCGCGTCCGCGGGTGCGGCCCTGGGCGTCGTCTGGTGGCGCGTGGCCCGCTGCGCGGAAAATCCCTCAGCCTGCGCTGATGACCGTCATGGGCTCGGCCCGAGAAGCGCGCGCGGCGCGGACACGCCGCCTGGGCCGCGCGGTCTCCCGCCACTACTCCCAGGCCAACGCAGCCGTCCCGCCTCGACGTCCGCCTCGTCGATCCCCTGGAACGCCAGCGAGTCCCCGGACGGTGCGTACCGTTCTGCATGACCGGCATCGTCACCGCTCACAACCGGCCGCAGCAGCGGGCCGGCAGAGACCGGAGGGGGCGTCACTTCCGACTGTCGAACGGCAGGGCGTACGCCGCCTCTCACGAGCCAGTCCCCCTCGCAATCGAACATCGAAGGAACACTCCGCAACGGCTCCCCAATCTGTGCCAGAACCCATATCTACGGAGTCTTGGATCAGCGACCGCCTCCCAAACAAGCCGACAACGCTGCTGCTGAAAGCGTTCTGGAGCACATTCGGTGACTCGCGCACGGACTGTGCCGACTGTTCCCGAGTGGAAGGGCTAACAACGGCGCATGAATGCCAGTCAGCCCTTGCGCTCCCCCGGCGTCTGCTTGCTCAGAAGTTGTTCAGCTGCCTCGATCGCTTCTTGCTCCAGGGCCTCGACGGAGACACCCCAGCTCTCGTGCCAGTCATCCAGGTTGAGCGCGCATGAGACGAGTGCCTGCAGGTCTTCGGGATAGTTGAGGTCACAGGCGACGTCGGCCCAGATCAGGTGGGCTCCGGTTGCGGGATGGAGAGATCCGTCCACGATCTGACCGGCAATCCAGTAGGCCATGGCCCATTTCGCGGCCCGGGGGTCTGCTGGCGGTCGGGAGAGGAGCCCAAGCTCCTCCAGGACCTGGTCGAAGAGCGCTGGGGCATCAGGTTCTTCGCTCCGCAGGAGGCCGGCGAGCATGGCAAGCGAAGGGCTCTCCACCCCGGCTATGAGTACGTCCAACCCCACCTGGATGAGACGGTCGGACCCCACGTGTCGGCCGAACGCCCTCTCATGCGCTATGTGACTGAGCTGCTGGAGAGCGTCGTCGCGGTTCATCTCGGTCTCTTCGTCGGTGGCTGTGGGCCCGCACCCTTCCACAGCCACCACGGTGACGCCATCGAGTTCCCTGTTCGCTCATTGAGACTGGCGATCAGGACATCAGGACCAGTTCACGAAGGAGCTTGAGTCCTGCTCGGCCAAGCAACATCTGCCGTTTGAGCACCCTTGAGCACCTGTCGAACGTCTCGGCAGTCGGTTCAGTGCAGGATGCCGATCTGCCGGGCGGCCCGCAGCCAGGACGGGAATTCCGACAGGAGCCGGTCGTACAGTTCCGGGTCGGAGATCTTCTCGATGTCGTCGACGGCGAAGAAGCCGACGTTGTCGACGCGGCGGCCGGGCAGGGTGTCGAAGCGTTCGAGCACACCGTATTGCGACCGGCCGAGTCCGATGAACTGCCAGAACACCGGTTCTTCCACAGCCTCACGCAGCTCCTTCTCGATCTCGTCGTTGCGGTGCACACCGCCGTCCGAGAAGAACAGGACCAGAGTCGGGTCGGGCACCGGGTGGGCGCGCACGAAGGCGCGTACTTCGGCAATGACTTTCTGTTCCTCGTTCTGGATTCCGACTGCGCGCATGTCGGCCTGCCCGGGGAGGAGCCCTTTCTGGGGCTTCTTGCGGCCGAAGAGGCTGAGCTGACCCACACGCACGTGCAGGCGCAGCCATTCGGGCAGTTCGCCGATCACAAGATCGGGCAGCTGGGCCGGGTTGGTGGCGAAGGTCCATGCCTGCATCTCGCCGTCGTCATCGAGTTGTGCTGCCACGGCCGCCATGCGCTCGGTGACGGCTGCCACGGTGCCTCGTGTGTACAGGCTGCTCATCGACCCCGATGCGTCGAGGACGAGGATGACACGCGCAGTCAGTTTCGTCAGGCCGTGCTTGCTCAGGCTGACGGCGACCTGCTGCTTGCGAAGCGACAGGCGCTTGCGCATGTCGACCGGGAGCCGCTCCTCGCCCTTGGTGATCCGGACGGAGGGTTCGCCCTGTGCAGCGACAGACCGGACCGTCGAGTCGGGCGGGATTCCGGGGGCGGGCGGAGCAGGTGGCGGCGATGGCCGGCTCGGAGCGGGTGCAGCAGCGGGCTGTTCCTCGTCGACGCTGATTCCGAAGTCCCTTGCCAGTCCCCCGAGCCCGTTGGCATAGCCCTGGCCGATCGCCCGGAACTTCCACCCGTCCCCGCGGCGGTAGAACTCACCGCTCACGTAGGCGGTCTCTGTGCCGGCCTCCATGTCGAAGCGGGCCAGTTCAGCGCCGGACGCGGTGTCGAACAGGCGTAGGTGAAGTCCAGGCACCTGCCCGAACGTGCCGCCGTCCGCTGAAGCACACAGGGTGACCCGTTCGATGTCCCGCTCCAGTGCGGCCAGGTCGACGTGCAGGGAGTCGGCTCCGGCCTGCTTGCCGAGATGGCGTACGGCGTCGGATGCGTGCTGCGGCTGGTTGTAGAAGACGAAATCGCCATCGGAGCGCACCCGGCCGCTGCCGGTCAGCAGAAGCGCGGAAGCATCCACATCCGGCACACCGGGCCCGGTCGACCAACCGAGTACAGCTCGCACGGCGGACACCGCTACCGGCATGTTGGCACCCTTGCTCAGTGTCGTCACAAGGGACAGTCTGCCTGCCTGCGGGCCCCCGGACCTCAGGAACAGGCGGTCGCTCCCGAGCTTGTTGAGGTGGCCGTGGCAGGCGTCGGTGGCGAACCAAGAGGGCATGCGGTCTTTGAGGCAACGCCTCGGCCTCGTCGACCGGAGCCGAAGTGGCGTCCACGGGATGGACTGAGCAGGGTAGGAGCGCGGCAAGGCGCTTCGTCGACGCCCTGGAGGGCTGGTGAGCGAGCGGGACGTCGTATCGCACGGTGCTGGGGAACTGCGAGAGGGACTACGCATCGTGCACCGGCATCGTCCACATGGTGGCCTACCGTCCGCCCACCCGTGGTGGTTCCCCAGGTTCCCTGCGGGCTGGTGGCAGGGTTTCTGGCCGGTAGCTCTGCTCGCTGTTGCTCCGGCTCTGGTTTGTGGTGGGCCGTGGGGCAGGGTGGGAGCATGACTACGTTCGAGACGATGCCGTTCCACCTGGAGACCGAGCGGCTGATACTGCGGCCGTGGGCGGAGTCGGACGCCGCTGAGTTCTGTGCTCTGCTCTCGGAACGCGGCAAGGGAACCCCCACGGTTGAGCGCATCCGGGCGTCCATCGCGGAGCTGCTCACCGCGACTGCGACTACGGGGATTGCGCTGCTGCCCATCCAGCGCCGTGCCGAGGGCGACTTCATCGGGTACTGCGGGCTGATCATCGGCCGCTCCACCCTGGAGGAGCCCGAGATCGCGTATGAGCTGTTCCAGCGTGCGCATGGGCGTGGCTATGCCACCGAGGCAGCCGGCGCGGTGCTCGATGCCGCGGTCGCGACCGGGCGGAAGCGGCTCTGGTCGACCGTCGGCGTGTGGAACACACCGTCGCTCCGTGTCCTTGAGAAG
This sequence comes from Streptomyces sp. NPDC056452, assembly GCF_042796085.1. Taxonomy (NCBI): domain Bacteria; kingdom Bacillati; phylum Actinomycetota; class Actinomycetes; order Kitasatosporales; family Streptomycetaceae; genus Streptomyces; species Streptomyces sp. NPDC056452. Next base: position 49,455 of record NZ_JBHTRI010000031.1, on the reverse strand, counting down.
CTCGGGTTCCAGCGGGATCACGTTTCCGTGGAGGAGAACGGTGAAGTGGTCTGGCTGACACGCTCGTTGCCGTGACGCGGGAGGGCGCTGCCAGGGCTTCGTGCTCACGTGATCGAGTGCGCTGCGGCGGAGCGCCGGGCGTGCCGTGGGCGGTGGGTGGTCCGGGTGCGGATCGTGGTCTTCGTGTCTGGGCTGTGGCTTGTCGGGGGTAGTGGCCGGCCGCCGGCCTGTGGTCGTGCCTGGTGGCGGCGTCGCCGGTCGGATCAGTCGATCCGGTGAGCAAGGTCGTTCAGTGGGCGGACGGCGAGGGTGAGGAAGGGGTGCCGTGTGTCCTGCGGTGGCTTCCGGCTGTCGTCGCAGTGAGTCGTCGTCGGGTTGTGTCGCTCAGTCTGTGTGTTCGTCAGCGGGCGCGTGGGGCGGGATCGTCCAGCGCATCGTTGTCCGGCCTTCGAGACCCGGTTGAAGGGTCACGGGATAGACCTGCCCGGAGTGACGTTCGCCGCGGTGTCGCATCGAGTGGTCGCCGCTGCCCCAGGTGATCCCCAGAACGGGGGTGCCGGCGACCTCGATGGCGCCGATGCGGAGCGGGTGGGTCCAGCTCGCCCGTGTGAAGCGGTGAAGGTCGGTGTGCTCGTCGAGGGCGACCATGACGCCCCGGCCCTGCTCGTCGCCTTCCCAGGCGTTGAGGGCGTGCTGCGTTCGATGCCGGTGGTTGGCCGCGGCTCTGCGCGCCGGCGCCACGACCGTGGACGCGGTCGCTCTGGGGCCCGCAAAGCCGCCCAGTCCGAGACAGAGGGCCGAGGCCGAGGCCGACCAATGGATGGCGCCGAGGAGTGCAACAGATCATCCAAGCCCTCGACATACCCACTGATCACTAACAGTGACCGCACCACGGAAAGTGAGCCGGAACCTGTCCGGTGACAGCACTTGCGCCCGGGTTCCGGCGGCAGTTGGTGATCAGCCCGCCGCCCATTGCTGACCAGAAGTAGCGGGCCTCACCCGTGCCGGCGGGGAAGGACTCACCGGCCGAGTCCGGTGAGTCCGTCACCGAGGATGCTGGCGCCCAGAAGGACGAGCACGATCACCGTGATCACGTTGCTGTTGGTGACCATGAATTGCCGGATGCCGTCCAGGAACGACGCCGCACGCTGTCCACCGACGAGATGGATGATGACGGAGCCGAGGACGGTGCAGGAGCCGACGAGCACGAAGGCGATGACGGCCACAACGAGATCGGCACTGTGAACGCCGGCTTCGACGATCGACGTGGCGGCCGACGCCGCCAGGACGAGGTTCTTTGGATTGGCTCCCGACAGCAACGCACCCAGGAGCAGTGCCCGCCCGGCCGTCGCGCTGTCGAGGGACGCCATCCAGGCCGACGCCTCGGCCTCGTCACCGGCACGCGGACGCTTCCACCACTTACGCGCCCCCAGCACGATGAGGGCCACTCCGGCGGCCACTCGTCCCCAGTCGGCGATCGCCGAGGATGTGCTGTCGGGGTCGTCGGCCCCGCCGAACACCACCACGACGAGCGTTGCCGCGACCCCGAGCCCGGTGATCCACCCGGCCGCGAACAGCAGGCCGTTACGGCGGCCCTGCCGACCGGCCAGAAGCAATACGACCCCAATCAGCGGAAAGGGGCTGAGCGCGACCGCCAACGCCGTCGGCAGCACAGCTCCGATTGCCTGGATCAGCACCTGCTCCCCTTCCGAACCCCGTGCCCGGGCGAAGCATCGGCATGCCCCTGCGATTGGTCACGCCGGATCGCCGCGAACAGCTCGACCTTGACACCTGTGGCACGACCAGCACCCTTCACCAGGAGCACCCCGATGCTTCCCCGGCAGGAGCCGCCACGCCTCCCGAACGCATCAACATCACCCGACCGCGGATCGGGGCGCATCCCCAGTATGAAGATCTTGTCGAGGGGCTGTCCGGCGAGCCGAAGCACGATGGTTCGTCACCAAGGCAGGCGGGTTGTCACCAGGGCTGCCGGGCGCGCCCCGCCCCGCTGTGGCTGAGCGCTCCAGTCGGCGGGCGGAGCGTTGTAGCCGGCGGAACTGCTAAGGGTGACGGTGGGGGCAAGGGGGACGCCTGGCTGGTCACCCTCTGGGAGCCATCTGAGTCCACGCCCTTCGCGCGGCTCATGGACTGCTGTGGCAGGAGTGTGTGTCTGCTGCGTATCGGTACAGGCGCCTGCTCGGATAGATGTTGTTGTTAGGCCGTGGGCGGGGGAATCAATCGCCTCCCGGGGGTACAGGGCCAGCCCGGGGCGGGGTGGGGCAGGACAGGGCGGTACGACCAGCGCGCCGGTCACCCTACGAAGCCACCGGCCGGATCGTCGGCGTCATTGGCTTGTCTCTTGGTCCGTTGAGCCGAACGGTCCCCGGGGCGGGGTCGGTGGCCGGGGTCAGTAGCCGATGGCTACTCGGAGAAGCAGCACGGTGCCGCGTCCCGGGCGGGGTTCCGCATTGAGGATGAGCAGGCGGTTGACGGCGCTGGGCATCCCGTACGCCACCTGGGCGCGGGCGCTCTCCAGGGGGAGGGCGTGCTCCTGGACGCGGCGCAGCGCTGTGCTGAGGTCGGGTACCACTTTCTGTGCGCCGATGATCCAGACCGCTTGGGCGGCGCCGCCCGCGTTGGCGGGGAGTTGGCTGCCGCTGCCCGAGGCAAGGACGAGTGAGCCGGTCTCGGTGACCGCGGCCACGCTGTTGATGACGAAGTCGGGGACGGCGGCCAGCTGTCGGATCTCGTCGGCGCCGGTGGCCCGGTCGATGGTGAGGATGCGTGGCCTGATGGCGTCGTAGCGACCACTGGCGTTGATGTCTTCGTCGATGCCGGACAGGCGGAGGGTCTCGCTGGCTCCGGTGAGGACGCTGGCGCCCTCGGGGACCAGGGCTTTGATACGGGTGCGTGCGGACGCGGCGTCGTCGAGGATCTCGACGGTGAAGCCGCCTGCGCGCAGCGCGGCAGCTGCCCGGTCCAGGTGTTCGGCCGGTACCGGGGCAGTGAAGGATGCGGCCGGAGCCGGGGTGGCCGTGGCAAATTTCGGGGTTGTCGTGGTGTCTGCCGGCGTGGTCCCGGGGCCCTGTGCCGTGTGGGGCGCCGTGCCTGCCAGCGGGGAGGTGTCGAGGTACCTGACCTCGTACACCCGCTCGGTGAACTTCCAGCCCTCGACGGTGCGTTGGTAGCGGTCGTGGTAGACGGCGTAGTTCAGGCCCTGGCGTCCGTCGAGGGTACGCGCGAGTTCCTGAATGTAGGCCCGGCCGGTCGCGGTGTCGCCGTCGAGCAGGATCGTGCCGGGGTGCGTGGTCTGTACGAAGAAGTCCCACTGGTTCTGCAGCCGCTCGCCCCCGGCGCGGATCTCCTCGCGGCCGACCAGCTCGATGGGAATGTTGGGCATGCGCAGGGCACCGTCCGGTGTGAACAGCGACGCCAGGCGGGGCCGGTCGCGCATCATCGCCGCGTCGGTGAACTCGCCGCGCAGTGCCTCGATCTCGACACGGTCCGCGATGGTCTGGAAGTCGTTCATCGCCCTTTCCTCTCCCTCTTGTCGTCGTCCTCACCGGTACGACAGGACAGCCGGTGGGAATGTGAGGCGGCGTGTCGGCTCACATTCCGCAGGGCTGTCCTGTCGTACCGGGCAGAGGCACAGAACCGAGCAAGGGAGAGGGCCGAGCATGACCACCAGAGCCGCATCCGGCGACGATCACAGCGATCCGGACCTCAGAGCGATCATGAGCGAGCGGCGTCGGCTGATCAACCTCGCCTACCGGCTCCTGGGATCCCTTGCCGACGCCGAGGACGTCGTGCAGGAGACCTACGCCCGCTGGTACGCCATGTCCGTACCCGAGCAGCGGGCCATCGAGTCGCCCGGCGCCTGGCTGATGACGGTCGCCAGCCGGATCTGCCTGAACCTGCTCGGCTCGGCGCGGGCCAGGCGGGAGAGTTACGTGGGCGAGTGGATCCCGGAACCGCTGCCCGGGCCCACGACGTCAATCGACGGGCACTCAGGTGCCGGCCCTGTCGACCCGGCCGACCGGGTCACCCTCGACGAGTCGGTGACAATGGCTTTCCTGGTCGTCCTGGACTCGATGACGCCGGCCGAGCGCGTCGCGTTCGTCCTGCACGACGTCTTCCGCTACCCCTTCGGCGAGATCGCCGAGATCGTCGGCCGCACTCCGGCGGCGTGCCGCCAGCTGGCCTCGTCCGCCCGCCGTCGCATCCGCACTGCGCAGACCCCACAGGGCCAGGGGGCCGGGCGGGCCGGCATCGTCAGGCAGTTCAAAACGGCGTGGGAGACCAAGGACATCGACGCCCTGATCAGCCTGCTCGACCCCGACGCCACCGCGACCGCCGACGGCGGGGGGCTGGCCGCCACCCATCTGCACCCGATCGTGGGCGGTGAACAGATCGCACGTGCCTACACCGAGATCGCGCGCGTGTGGGACGGCCGCACGACGTTCCTGGAGTGCTCGGTCAACGGCCTGCCCGGCTTGGTGGCCCAGCAGAACGGCAGCACCGTGACCGTGTTTGCGTTCGAATTCGCGGGCGACCGGATCAGGCATATCTGGGCGGTACGCAACCCCGACAAACTCCGGCCCTGGCGAAGCAGCTGAGGAGCTCCAGCCTGACGGAGTATCTGAGGAGCTCCGGCCGGGCCGAACGGCTGAGGAGCGATCCGGAAAAACCGCAGCGGCCGGGTCGTGACCGGCACCGGCCCGCACCCGGGCGCACGTCTCGCACACCGGGACCAGTCCTGCCGTTCGCCGGGCTGCGCCCGCGGCGGTTTCGCAGGTTGGTGACGCTGGTGACGGTCCTGCGGTTGGGAGTGCTGCCTAGCCCTTTCGCCCGTGCCGAAGCCGAAGGAGACAGCACCCGAAGCGTCCCTCCACCAGCGCGACACCCCTGCCGACCGGTCGGGTGGTACGAGCGCGGGCCCGGTGCGGCGGGCCGCTGCCTGCCCCTAGCCGAGACATCATCCGAGGTGTCCGGCCACCGGCAGCAGAAGCCCCACGACCGGCGCCCGGTACAGCTCAGGCCGGTGGGCCGCAAAGGTGTGTCACTTTCGTGGGCCGGCATGTCGCCTGCCCTTTCCTCGCCCGCCGCCCGCCGTGCGCCCCCGATCGCACCGGCCTGCCCAGTTCCTGACCGTGACGGAGCCTTGAGCGCTGTATCCGGGGCGGCCGGGCTTCGGGAGTCCGCGGGCGATGACTCCCGCCGCGTTCGCCGGTCTGCATATTCCGAAACGCCATCAACCGCACTTGAGGAGAGCGTGATGACCGCCACCTATACGTTCGATGTCTTCTCCAGCCTCGACGGCTTCGGCGCCGCCGGCGGCAACTGGACCGGCTACTGGGGCAAACAGGGCCCCGAGCTCCTGGCCCACCGCCTCGCCCTGTACGGCCCCGAGCAGCGGATGGTCTTCGGAGCGAACACCTACCGGCTGTTCACGCAGATGCTGGCCTCGAGCACCACGGAGTCAGAAGTGCGTGACCCGTGGGTAACGCGGATGAGGAGCCTGCCCGCGACGGTGGTCTCGACCACCCTGGAAGGACCGCTCGACTGGCCGGACGGCAGCGTGGCGAACGGGGATGCCATCGATGTCGTTGCCCGCCTGAAGGAGGAATCCAAAGTGCCGTTGCGCTCGCACGGCAGCCTGTCGATGAACCGGGCACTGATGGCCGCCGGCCTCGTCGACCGCGTCCAGGTGACCCTGTTCCCCGTGATCACCGGCCGGACCGGGCTGGACCCGATCTTCCAGGGCGGAGCCGACTTCGACCTCGAACTGACCGAGCACCGGACACTCGACAACAACATCCAGGAACTCGTGTACCGGCCCACCCTGCATATCTGAGCCGGCCCCGGCCGAGAAATCCCCCACAACCACGCCCACAACCACCGTCAGGGCAGGCAGGCAGGCAGGCAGGCGACGGTACTCACGGTGACAGGCAGCAGGCCGCCCTGGCCGGACCGCGCGACCACCCAGCAGACGAGGCGGCCAACGGCCGACGCGGCGAGGCAGCTGGTCAGGGCAACCGCCCAGCAGAGCAAGGCAGCCAGCCGGGCCGGCAGAGCGGGGCGGGCCAGCCCGGCGGCCGGGCAGGGCAGGGCCGTCGACTGGTCGGCCAGCGGTTCGGCTCGGCAGGTCAGGTCAGCCGGGCGCCTGGTCGGGCGGCACGGCTGCAGGGCCGGGCGCAGGAGGCGAGGCAACTGGGCGGAAAGGCGGTCGGCTGGTCGGCCGGGCAGCTTGGGCGGAAGAGCGGGGCACAGGAAGCAAGGCTGACAGTGAGGAGCCGCCGGGCGGTAGAGCGCACGCGGTACCGGCGGTCGCAGCGGACACATGACACAGTGGACGCCCCCTGCCGGGGAGGATCCCCCTCCGCCCTCAACTGCCGGGCGAATCAGGCCCCTCCGTTCACCGGCGAGGGCGGCACCGGGGTGCCGGCACATACGCTGCGGCCATGGACGATCCCCTGCTCACCGCCCGCGAACTGGTGCGGGACCGGTTTCCCGCGGCCCGAGCGGCCTTCCTGGCCGGCAGCGTGCTGACCGACCGCCGGACACCGACCTCCGATCTCGACATCGTGGTCCTCCTGGACGGGCCGCCGGCTCCCTGCCGGGAGAACGTGCTGTACCGCGGCTGGCCGGTCGAACTGTTCGTACAGACCGAGGCTGTCTGGCGTACCTTCGCCGACCAGGAGACCACGCAGCGGAACTCGCCGCTGCTCGCCATGTGCGCGGACGGTTTGCTCCTCACGGACACCAACGGGCTGGGCGCTTCACTCCAGGCCGAGGCACGAAGACGCTGGGCAGCAGGCCCGCCGCCGCTCTCGGACCGCGAACGGGACTACCAGCGGTATATCCTGACCGACCTGCTCGATGACCTGCGTGGCTGCGCGGACCCCGCCGAGCGTGTGCACTTGGTCGCGCACATGCTGCAGCGCGCCTCGGAACTGGCCCTGCTGGCCGGCGGACACTGGCTCGGCAAAGGCAAATGGCTGTCGCGGCGGTTGGCCGCGGCCGACCCCGGGCTGCACCGCGCATTGACCGAGGCCGCCGCGCAGGCAATCGCCGGGCACGCAACCCATTTCGCCACGGTCGTGGCCGAGGTACTGAACCAGGCCGGCGGCCCGCTGTGGGACGGGTACGCCGTCCGATGAACCGGTGGCGGCGCGGCCACCACCACCGCCACCCCAGGAACATGACCACCCGTCACCACACTGTTCGGCCTGCCCCTCGCGGCGCCACGGGACTGCCCTCGATCCCTCCACCATGCACAAACCGACGGACGACCGACTACTACAGAAACTCGACGACAAGACAGCTGCACCCCAGCGAAGCCAAGGGCTGGCAGAAAACGAACACGGCGAGACGCCGGAGTCCACGGCCGGCCCGGAGGCAAGCCCACCTGGGGCCCGCACTGCAACGCCTCACCGCGTCGACCACTAGTGACCAAACACACCGGCGGGGAGTGCAGACGGACTCTTGGCCTTCTTGAAAATCGGCCCGGCAGACGGGGTGTTGTGGGTGTGCGGTTGTCTATCGGCCGACCGAGCGATAACCGCCATTCATGAATCGGCCCGGCCAGGCCCAGGTCGCCGTGCTGGCCAGGAGGCACTTGGGCTTGGGCTCAGCCGATACTCGGGCTCGAAGGCCGGCGTTTGCGCTCGTGTTCAGGCCGGTTCTCGGGCCTCGTACCGAGGCCGGTGTCTGGTTGGTCAGGTGTCGGCGGCAGCCGCCGTGGTCGAGCATGCGTGACTGTGCCCCGCCCCCTTGGACGAGTGGAGGCGGAGGCCGTGCGCTGCGGCGGCTGTACTTGACTCGTGGAGGGCCGGCCGTCTGTCCCGTAACCGGTTGGCCTACGTGTCGCCAGCGGGTTGGCCATACCTGTCTCCGGGCGGGCGACCGTACATGCCTTCTGGAGGGCCCGCCGCGGCCCGTACGAGATCCTGACCGGCAGTTCAGGTTCCGGGCTCAGGTTCTGTGGTCGGTCCGCGCCGAGAGCCCTCGGTGCAGGCACTCGGTGAGACGGGCCGCGATCGTCCCATCGGGGTCGAGACGGGGGTTGAAAATCGTGACGTCGAGACCGACAGCCCCATCACCGGACAGTGCCGTGCGCAGCACACTCTCCAGTTCTGCCCAGGTCAGCCCTCCGGGAAGGCGATAGTCGACGGCGGGCATCAGCGCGTCGTCCAGGATGTCGACGTCCAGGTGAATCCAGTACCCGGCAGTATGGCCGCCGGTGAGCCGGCCGACCGCGTGGCGTGCCGCCGCGGCGGCACCGGCCGCGCGAACACCCTCGAGGCCGATCGCGTGCAGCCCCGGCGGAAGAGGCTGCATCCCCGACGCGGCGGACTCCGCACAGTCACGGAACCCGAAAGCAACGACGTCCTCGTCGCGCAGGAGGGGCCTGCGGCCTTCGAGATCGGTGAGCTGCAAAGGGCCGCGGCCGGTGGCCAGGGCGAGTTCCATCGAGGCCGCCTCACCGGTCGGCTCCGCGGAGGGCTGGTAGAAATCGGTGTGTCCGTCCAGGAACAGCAGGCCGTAGCGTCCTCGGCGGCGCAGGGCGAGGAGGTTGCCGAGCAGGATGCTGCAGTCGCCGCCGAGGACAACGGGGAAGTGCCCGGCATCCAGGGCGGTGCCGACCGCGTCGGCCAGCAGCACGGAGTACTGCGCGATGCCGGCCGGGTTGAGGATTCCGGTGTCGGGATCCCGCCTCGGGTCGTACACCGGCGCCCGGACATGGTGGGTCCGTACCGCTGCGGGGTGTGCGAGCAGACCTGCGTCGAGCAGGGCCGCAGGGAGGTCCTGGACGCCCGACGGCCGTAAGCCGAGCACGGACGGCGCCTCGATGACCGCCAGTTCCTGCACGTCTGCCCCTCTCGTTTTCGCCTGCTGAGCGGCACCCGCCTGCCACACCGCAGACGGCGGTCACTCGGGTGCCACCGCCAAGGCGCCTGGAACAGAACAGACACTAAGCCGGACAGACACCGGGCAAAGGGAGCGCCGGGCTGGATGCCGTTTTCTGTGTCACGGTGGGAAGAGCCCCGACCCCCGGGCGCGGCCAAGGGCCAGGGGCCAGCGCGAGCATCACCAGGGTGATGTGGCGTTACCAGGAGGTCCAGTGACGGACCTTGTAATGGTCCGGGCCGACCTGACCTTTAGCGGGTTGGGAGAACTCCTTACTGCACCACCTGGTCCCGGCGATGCGAAGCAGCACGGCCAGCGCCACCTCGCCCGGTGCCTCCCGGTCGCCGAGGAAGCTTTCGGCGCCACTTCGCACCAGTTCGGAAGTCTCCTCAGCCCAGCTGCATGTCACCGCTACTCCGACAGGGTGGTGCTTGTGGCGGTCAGTCCTCAGGTTCGGCCGCGCATCCTCCTTCTTCCACCTCCCCGGATGCCATCTTCCGTTTCACTTCTTCATTGGCGGCGAGCTCTGCCGGCAGTTTGGTGTCTTTGTTGAGCTGGGCGCTCAGGAGCTGCTCGAGATTGATCCTGGGTTCGCCCTCGGGGCTGGCGAGGTTCGCGCAGCGCAGGTCGGCGCCGGTCAAGGTGGCCTGTTCGAAATCGACACCACGCAGGTCGGCGTTATAGAGGACCGTGCCTTGCATGTCAGCTCTGAACAGATTCCCCTTGACGAGGTTGGCGCCGGTCAACTTCGCATAGGTGAGGTCGGCGCCGCCCAGTTTCGCGCTGCGGAGGTCAGCGCGGCGTAATTTGGCGTCGGCGAGCTCGGCGTCACCAAACTCAGCCTGGCGCAGGTGGGCTCCGTTCATCTCCGCCAGCGGGAGTTTCGCGAAGTCCAGAATCGCCTTGTCCAGTTGTGCGTAGTCCATAGACGCGTTGCCTAAGTAGGCCCCTGTGAGGTTGATCCGCCCCCTGCCGTCGTGGCGGGGATCCCTGGTGGTGAGGACGGAGAGCGCTGCGGCGATCTCAGCTTTGGGGTCTTCATCGGGTGCTTCTGTTTCGCCTGGAACGGGGTCCTTGGGTGCGTGTGCGTGCCCGCGCACGAAAGCGGTCAACACGACGATCATGGTGGGCTGGTCACGGGGCGAGTCGGTCATGATGCGCTGGAGTGCGTAGATACCTCCCAGACGGACGTCCTCGGAGGATTCGTGGCCAAGGTTTTCGACGGCCGCGGTGTAGCGGTCGGTGATCTGCTCGTCCCGCGTCAGGGCCTGCTCGTTGTTGACCTGGGTGATGGATTTCCAGGTGAAGGAGGAGACAGCGATCGCGCTCGCAGCAGCCAGGAGGGCGAGAGTTCGTTCAACCTTCTGCCAGTGATCGGGCGATGCCATGCCCTCATTCGAAACGACCGCCAGCGACTTCGCACGGGGAGAAGGCGGGGACATCGCCTGATCGGGTGCGCTTATCCGTACAGGGACGCCCGACCGACAAAAAATCCCCGGCAGGAGTCTCGGGGAAACCCGTCTGGATGTGTGCCTCATGAGACACACCGAAGTCCGGAGAACAGGGGCCACCGAGCGATGATGAAGCGCACCGAGGAAACGGTCGCTCTCTACGCCGGATCAGGGCGCGTGCACGGACGGCCGTCGCCACGTCGCGGAACACGGATGCGTTCGAGAGTCGGAGTGCTTGCCCTGGGCATCCTTCGCGTCCGTCAGGGGCTCGCCCGGACAGAGATCGGCGATCGGCCGCATCGTCGGCCGGGGCATGGAAGCGACCGGAGGGCCCTTGCCCGGGCCGGGCGGCGGCCGTCGGCCCAGCCCGGCCAAGGACGCTGCGAGGTCCCGCACCACCGCTTGCGACTCATAGCTGCCTTGCAGCCATCAGCCACAGTTTCCGCCAGGTCGCCCCGTGGGAGGCGGTGGCGCGGGGATGTGCAGCAGAGTGCTGAGCCGGATCAGCGGATCTCGGTGACCCGGTGCTCCCGCAGGGCGGCGCAGTTGGAGTTCTCCACCGACACGTAAATATTGTCGATGTTGCCGCCCCAGCTGACGCAGTAGCCCCTGCCGTAGACGTAGGCCGGCCCCGCGTACGACGTGAAGTTCCCGTAGTCGCCGGCCCACTCGTCGGTCGCGGGGACGTAGATGTACGTGGACATGTTCTTGACGGAACCGGGGTTGTTGCGGATCGTCGCGACGCAGTTCTTGCCGTTCGTGGAGTTGTACGTCAGGTAGACGGTGCCCAGCGAGCCGACAGGAACCGAGTTGACGGTCTTGTAGGCGCTGCCGCAGACAGTCCGCGGTGTGACGTTCGGTGCGGCGGAGGCAGTCGTGCTGAGCGCGGTCGTGGCACCCACCGCCAGAGCGGTCAACGCCCCAACAGCCGCAATATTACGCGTGATTCTCATATTTCCCCCTTGTGCCTCAGAGAGCGGTTTGCTCACACCTAATGTGACCCACAGCACACCCGGATGGTTGTGCCGCGTTCATGCCGAACCACACAGCACCGCGCCGCGCCACACAGGGCTGCCCACACAAAGGCCCGCACACGAGGTCGTCCAGGCACATGACTCGGAGCGGAAGCAACTGCCGGAAGGAGTCTCAGCCCCGGCCGAGCCACACAGGCAGCGACCGGACGGCACACCCCGGGCCAGGCGGCCCCGGGCAATTCAGTCCGGCACGCAACTGGCGCCAGACGGATCAGGCCGGAACAGGCGGGCCGGGCACGGGCCAGGCGGGAAGACGGTGCGATGAGGCTACGCGGGGCCGTTCGGTGCGGCGCGGGGATGATCTTGCGTGACCTTTGAACACGCCCGTGGTTGAGAGGTATGAACAGGCGGGCATATCAGTCGAAAAGTGAATGAGGGCTCAGGATGCGGACACAGCAGACATGGAAACTGACCCGGTTACTCCTCGGGTCCGGCGCCGCCCTCATGACCGCGGCATTACCCACCGGGACAGCACACGCCGACGAGACCCACACCAACTCACACAACGCACCCCACGTCAGCCTCATCCACACCGGACAGATCGACGACCCACTCGAAGACGTACTCGAACACACAGCACTCCTCGGCACCACCCACACCCACGACTAAACCGACCACCCAACCACCAACCGAGCGGCCACCGGCCAGAGAGCGCTCCTAGCCGGCGCGCAGGCATCGGCGGCGAGGCCGCTGGCGGGCGAATCTCACCAGACCGTGCCGAAGAACCGGGTCCACCAGGTGGGCCGCCCAGCGAAGGGCTCCAGCGCGCTGGGGCCCTCGTAGTCGCTCTCCAGGAGTTCTTCAGGGATGCTCACGTAGCCGAGTTCCGCCAGAGCCCGTTCCACGGTGGCGAGGTCGGCGGGGTCCAGCGCGCCTTCCTCTCGGGCTTCTTCCGTTCCCAGGAAGGCCCCTGGATTGTCTGCGCAGACCTCGGCGAGGGAGCCGAACTTGCTCACGCAGACAACGATCCGCGTCCCGCAGACCGTCGCGTCCGCGGGCACGCGGACGCGCCCGTACTCGCTGGAGTCCTGGGAGTCCCGCTCGGACTCGCACGGGGCCTCGAAGTCCGCTTCGAGCCGGCGCACCAGCCCGACGAACGCGAGGCCAGTCGCGGTGCGGTCGTAGTGCAACGGCCATTCCAGCCGTCCGGGGTCGTCGAGCTCTCGCATGAGAGCAAGTAGTTCCCTCTCACTCCTCGCCATCCGCCCATCTTGCCGCCGGGCGGGAGCCGAAGGCAGGGGCAACCCGGGGCAAGATCCGAAAGAGACCGGCCTAAGGGCTGAGCACGGTGTCCTTGGCGAACCGCTTGCGGAGCTGCAGCGCGAGTGATGGGCCGAGCTGATCGATGATGCGGTCGGCCGAGGACTTCGAGATACCGAAGAGCGGAGCGAGTTGGCGCATCGTCACGTTCGTGCGCCAGTAGGCCGCCACGAGCAGCACCCGGTCCTCCAGGGGTAGAGACCACGGCCCTTGCGGACCGGATCTGCACCCGCACGTCGCAGAGCGGTCACCAGCTTGCCGAAGAGACGCGGGCTCAGCCCGGTGAACAGAGCTGTCCAGGACGGCTCAGACGCCGTGATCACACCAGCCAGCAAGATCATCTCACCCGTGACCAGAGGGGCTCAGATGCGGACACTCAACCGCAGGTTAAGCAGATGGCGTAGACGAGCAGACGCACCACGAAGGGTTCCGAGCTTCCTTACCTCATCCACCTCAAGCTCCAGCCGGCCGGCGAGAGCGAGTACGGCGGCGTAGGGCCGCTCACCCTCATCGAGCTTAGCTGCAACAGCTTCGAGAACAGCTCGAAGAACGACAGGGTTCGCACTGGGATGGTCTGCGAGCAGGCGAAGAAGCCTGTTGTCGTTCCAGACGCTGTCGCGGGCCGCACTCAGTTCCTGGAGGGCTTCGGGCGGCGTGTGGGGATTGGCAGCCAGGGCTTGCCAGACGAAAGGGTACGGACATTTCGCGAGACGCTGCAGGGCCAAACCATCTCTCTCGTCATGTGCCAGAGCGAGGTAGTCGGCAGGCGTGGGCACGAGGATGGCGCCTCTCAAGATGACGGGATAAGTCTTAGGCGAGGAGAGCGGACAGCCCCCGTCACGGTCACAGTGACTCCAAGATCTTTGCGGGAATTCCCAGGAAGGCTGCGCCGCCGGCGTGATCACACCAGCCACCGCGCGCTCATTCCAGGGATTCAGGCTCTTGCTGGTCGAACGCGATGCGGCAGCGTTCTACCTGGTCGGCCACCTGCTCCATGAACCAATGCATGATTTCGTACGGAACAACGCGCTCCTCGGGGCTGTAGACGCGGACGACCGGTGGCAGGTCCGGGTCCTCGTCCGGGACAAGCGCTACCAGGAAGGCAGCACCGGGCAAGAACGTCACTGCGGCCTCCGGGTTCTCAGCCCCCTTGGCCGCCGCAGGCACGGCCTCACTCAGCTCCACGGCCCACGCATCGTCGGGCAATGCGTAGTGGAACAGGACGGCGTAGTGACGACCTGCGTGTTCCTGCAACTCCCATGGCATGTCAGCAGGCTGCCATAACTGCAGTGTCGGAGGCTCGCGAGCATCTCTGCTCCCAATTCGGCGCGGCCCCGCCAGCCGACAAGTTCCGCGCCGTCCGACTGCTGGCTAGCAAGCGCCGACGGACCTTCGCCCCTGTCACATCCAGCTGCCCCAGCCGAAGGTCAGGAGGTACGCGCGCTTGACCGCAGTCCACCCGCGGCGCCCGCGGAGGACAACAAGCATGAGGACCAGGGCGAACCATGCCCCAACCGCCCCACCGACCGTCAGCGCCCACCGAGCGCCTCCAAAAGCAGCGAACAAGGCCACCGTGAAAACGGTGACAACGAGCCCGAAATGGGAGCCACCGGCGCTCGTACGCAGCATCTCGCGCCTGACACGACGATCCTCCACCAGGACCCGCTCGTACGCGTTCAGCTCTCGCCCCTCACCGTCCTGCGCTGGCGTGCCCAGCTCCGCCCGCACCTCCGCCGGCTGCTCTTCGAATTCGTCCAGATCCGCGCGCCGCGCAGTGAGCCGTTCCAGCGGCTCGGGATCCCTCATGCATACGATCGTAGAGAGCCATCCGGCCCCACCGGGCAGGAACCGGAACGCGCTCACACTTCGGCGCTGGAGAAGACCCCAAGCAGCTCGTCGTCAGCGCGCCCAGGGCAGCCGGATCTCGGGCCCTCGGACCACCAGGCGGCCCGTCCCCGCCGGGTTCCGGATCGGAACCGGTGTCGTGTCTCGCCGGCCAGTTCCTCCGCGTACGAGCAGGCAGGTGCCGATGTTTGCCGCAGCGTCCCGCTCGTCGCGTTCATTCTTCTCGTTCCGCTTCTGGGAAGCCTGCAGGAAGAAGTCGTTCACGGGTGGAGCCGGCATGAGCGGCCCCACACGACCGCTGCCACGCACCCCCGGAAGCCCCCCGCCGCCACGGCCGCCCGTCCGGACACCAGCCACCTCGCATCTCACCGAAGAGAGGACCGAAAGTTTCGACGGTTCGAAAGTTTCGATGCCGCTGGATTCGCAAGATCCCGGCCAACCTCTCTCGATTCCTTATCCGCACCCATGTTGACCAGCAAGGAAGAGATCCAGGGTGTCGCGTGAGTTTCGGAAAGGTTACGGAAACCGTTGACAACTCCCTTGCCAGGCCCGACTGTTGTGACGCTCCCCGGCCGTGCATGGGATGCACACGACCGGGCTGTGTGTCACCTCATCGATGGGCGCCGACGTGTGCTCGGCGTGCCTTTTGGTCACAGACCGTGCTATTCGCGAGGAGGAATCAACGCATGAGCGACACCCCACACAACTCCGAACCACGTCAGGTCAGCCGTAGGAAACTCGTCTTCGGCGGTGCCGGGGCACTGGTGGCAGCCGGGACAGCAGGGCTGCTGCTGCCCGAGACGGCGCGCGCCGCGACGGTCCTCACCAGCAACGCGACCGGTACACACAACGGCTACTACTACTCTTTCTGGACCGACAACCCGGGCACCGTCAGCATGACGCTGTCGGACACGGCCGGCTCGTACAGCAGCCAGTGGAGCAACACCAACAACTGGGTCGGCGGTCTCGGTTGGAGTAACGGCAGCCGCCGGGCCGTCAACTACTCCGGCTCGTTCAACCCGGGCAGCAACGGCTACCTGGCGCTGTACGGGTGGACCGCCAATCCGCTGGTCGAGTACTACATCGTGGAGAACTTCGGCCCGTACAACCCCGGTTCGGCCGGCACGAGGCGCGGCACGGTCACCGACGGCGGCGGTACGTACGACATCTACGAGTCCACCCGGACCAACCAGCCCTCCGTGGAAGGCACCAAGACCTTCCAGCAGTACTGGAGCATCCGACAGAGCAAGCGCAGCAGTGGCACCATCAACACCGGCACGCACTTCGACGCCTGGCAAGCGGCCGGGATGCCGATGGGAGCGTTCAACTACTACATGATCATGGCCACGGAGGGCTACCAGAGTACCGGCAGCTCCAGCGTCAGCCTGGGCGGCGGCGGGACCACGCCCACCACTCCGCCTCCGGGCGGGAGCACAACTCCTCCTCCGGGGACAGGTGCCTGCACCGCCACCTACCGCACCACCAGCTCGTGGAGCAACGGCTTCAACGGTGAGGTGACCATCAGTGCGGGCAGCAGCGGCGTCACCAACTGGAAGGTACCGGTGACGCTGGCCAGCGGTCAGACGGTCACCTCGCTCTGGAACGGCACCTCGAGTCGGAGCGGGAACGTTCTGACAGTGACCCCGGTCAGTCACAACCGCACCCTGAGCGCGGGGCAGTCGACGTCGTTCGGCTTCACCGCCAGCGGACCCAGCAGCCCGTCCCCATCGGTCGGCAGCTGCAGCGTGGGCTGACCTCTGCGTCCCGCATACCCATACACTCCGGCGCGGTGCCCCATCGGGCACCGCGCCGTTGCCTGTCCTGGGCTTGCTGAGCCGCTCGGACACGACATCGGCCGTGGGCGCCTGTCCAGGCCGCGGAAGGTCCCTGAATTGTCTGCGCAGACCTCGGCGAGGGAGCCGAACGTGCTCAGGCAGACCACGATCCGCGTCCCGCCGATCGTCGCGTCCGCGGGCAGGCGGACGCGCCCGTAGTCGCTGGAGTCCTCGGCGTCCCGCTAGGAATCGCACGGGGCCCCGAGGTCCGCTTCGAGCCGACGCACCAACTGGCCGAAGGTGAGGCCAGTCGCGGCGCGGTCATGATGCAGGGGCCATTCCAACCGTTCGGGGTCGTCGGGTCAGACGGCTCGCGCGGCTCGCAGATGGCGTGGCCAAACCCGAACCCGATGGTGCTCAGGCCTCCTCGTTGTCGATCCTTCGAGTGAAATCCAGGATTGCGGCCGCGAGTGCCTCAGGAGCCTCCTGCGCGATGAGGTGGCCAACCCCCTCCAGATGCACTGCGGTGACCTCACTGACGGTCACCTGGCGGAAGGTCGTCTCGGTGATCCTTCGATGGCCGGCACCCTCAACGGTCAGTACGGGCACTGCTATCGGGTGTGAATCGGCGAGGGCCTTGGTTGCGCCCTCGTCGGAGAAGATGCCTCGGTACAAGCCCTCCGTTCCTCGCCAGGCGTTCGGGCGCGCGTAGGTTCGAACGAACTCGTCGATGTCGCTATCTCCTATGGAACCCTCCGTCCCGCTCATCAGCGGGAAAGCCCAGTCGGCCAGGAGCTCGCGCTCATGGCCCGGGAGGAGCATTCCCGGTATGCCCGGAGTGCCGAGGAATCCGACGTGCCATGAGCCGTGGTTGTTCACGTCGGCAAGAGCCTCGAATCCGAATCCGGCCAGGGCCGTCTCGATTCCGGTGAAGCTGATGGCGTCCTCGGGGTGCGTTGCCGCGAAGCGAAAGCCGGTACCACCACTGATGTCTTGGCAAACGAGGTGAACGGGACCCGCGCCGATGTGCTCCACGAGATGGTGCAGGTCCTCGGCAGCTACCACCTCGCCGTACTCGGTGTCGGCGTTGCTGGAGTCGCCGAACCCGCGAAGGTCGAGGGCGAAGACCCGGTGGGTCCGGGCGAGCAGCGGAATCAGCTTGCGGAACGCCCACCAAGTCTCCGGCCAGCCGTGCACCAGCAGAATCGGCGAACCGGTGGTGCCGGCGGAGACATAGTGCAGCTGCGTTCCGTTGACGTCGGCAAGGTGATGCGTGACGCCGGCAAGGGTTGCGCCGAAGGGCGTGGTTGTGGTCACGAGCAACTCCCAAATAGGCAACCTGGTTGTCAACCAACATAGGCAACCAGGTTGCCTATGTCAAAGGTGGCCGTATGCTGGCTGCATGTCCAGATCAGGCGCCGATCTCGCCCTGCTCCTGCTCGCCGGCTTCCGTACTCTGGCGGATCGAGCCACCGCCGAGCTCGCCGAGCGCGGGTACGAGGATGTGCGGTCGGTGCACGACTTCGCCCTCCACTCGATCTTGTCCGGTGCCGACAGCGCTTCCGAACTCGCCCGCAGGATGTCGGTCACGAGACAGGCGGCCGCCAAGACGATCGCCGCACTGGAGGAACGCAATTACGTAGCGCGCCAGCCTGACCCCGTCGACCGCCGACGGACACGACTTCGCGTCACCGAGCGCGGGCTCGCACTGTTGCAGCAGGGCGAAGCGATCTTCGACGAGATGCGTGAGCAGTGGGAGAAGCAGGTGGGTGCGGCGTCGCTCTCGGTACTCGAGGAGGCGCTCCGCTCGCTGGTCGGGGACGGTGCGATCCGGCTCGATTCGCCGGGCTGGATCGCGCGCGACCCGGACGCGTAGCAGGCACTCCTGCACCTACCGCGTCGCGCCGCTCCACCGCTTGAAGTGAACGGGCAAACCCAAGATCCGCAAGGAGCATCCGTTCATTCCCCCGCGAGATCGGCGGCTTGTATTTCTGAGGAACAGAGGGCGCTCGGAGGGCGCTTCGGGCTCGCTATTCCACCCTGCGCTCGCCCCAGCCCCATGACTACGCCGCAGCTGTGCTCGGCATGAGCGCGCGCTTCCGGGAACGGCCCGTGGACGACCGTGCCGTAGCCGCCGGGCCCCGGTGAAGCGCTCGCAGATCATCGCGAGCGCGGCCACCGCTTCGCCCTTCTCCGCGGCAGGGCTCGACGGCCCGCCTCAGGTCGGTCTCGTGAGGTGAGGCAGCCGACCGGGGCCGGCTCTGAGGCCCGGTCACTTTCGCCAGAACAGGTGATGCGTCACCCCACTCGGGCTGGGAACGACGTCCAGGTGGAAGCGGTCGAGCAGCTCATCGGGGGATTCCCAGAGCCGTAGTCCGGATCCGAGCTTCAAGGGCGAGACCGCGACATGCATGGTGTCGACGAGGTCGGCGTCGAGGAACTGCCGGATCGTGGTCACCCCGCCGCCGAGCCTGACGTCCTTGCCCTGCGCCGCCTCGCGGGCCTGCTCGAGGACCGTGGCCGGGTCGCCGTCGACAAAGTGGAATGTGGTGTCGGAAAGCGTGATCGAAGGACGCTTGTGGTGGGTCAGGACGAACACCGGAGTGTGAAACGGTGGCTTGTCGCCCCACCAGCCCTGCCACTCGTGGTCCTGCCAGGGCCCGCGCTGGGGCCCGAACTTGTTGCGGCCCATGATCTCGGCCCCGATGTTGCGGTCGTAGTCCCGCGTGAGGTAGTCGTCCAGACCCCGGCTCCCTCCCGGGTCCGTGCGCGTCGGCCAGCTTGCCGTGGCGCCCGCCCATGCGAACAGCCTTTCGGGTTCGACGCCATTGCCAAACGGTCTTTCGAGGGTCTGGTTCTCTCCGGCCCCAATTCCGTCACTTGAGACGTTGAAGTTCTGGACCCTCAGTAGTTGATCCATGTTTTCCTCCTGTGATGGGCGTGACGAAAGCGAGCCTATCCAGGCCAGCGGAATTCATCGCTGAGTGCTGCGAAGCTATTGCGCGCGTGGTCTTCCGCCGCTCGTCCGCGATCGGGATTCACCCACTGAGGCCACGGGCAACGACGGTGCACGCATGAGTAAAGGACGGTTCCGCGTGCGGGCCGATGTCAGAGACTGTTCGATCGTCGCGTGGGCGTGGCGGCAACGCCGCCGTCACCGGACTGTGCGGGCCGCACTCCGCCACGGGACTCGGCTGCTCGGGTACGTGCTGTTGGCGGTGGGCGGTCTGGTGCGGGCCGCGGGCCCTCGGGCTGGAATGAGGCGGCCCGCCCCGCCGCGCAACCTATCTCCGCGTTGTCGGGCGTTTCTCCCTGGCGGGTACGTACCGGCGGAGCATGGTGAGGATGGGACACCGATGAGTTCCGCGTTCTCCGACTGTCTACCTCTTCGCAAGCCCAAGAAATCACAGCCAGCCCGGGAAGTGAGCAACATGAAGTACATGATCCAGATGAACGTGCCTGCGGCCCAGTGGGACGCCATCATGTCGGGCTACTCCGAGGCCGACATGCAGTCCATGTTCGCCCACATGAACGCCCTCAACGATGACATCAACTCCGCCGGCGAATGGGTCGACGGTCAGGGCCTCGGCGGCCCCTCACTGGCCAAGACGGTGAGGGCCGGAAGCGATGGACGCCCGCAGGTGACCGATGGGCCGGCTCAGAAGGACCAGAACGTCCTGGCCGGGTACTGGGTGGTCGACGTCAAGAGCGAGGACCGGGCCCTGGAGATCGCCGCACGGGCATCCGCATGTCCCGGTGCGGGCGGGAAGCCCAGCAACGACCCGGTCGAAGTGCACCCGATCCCCGAGGGCCCGCCGGAGGGCTGATCCGACCAGGTCGATTCGAATGGGGGCCGGGAGCGGTTCGGGCCTGATCGTGGCTGGTCGCGATCCCCTCCGGATGCAACCGCCGAGGGCTGCTCGGCCCCTCCCATCCGAGTCGGCGCGCCAGTGAGGCCGGCCATTCCCACTGCCCCAGACACCCCCGAGCGCGGGCGTCAGGTCGGAGCTCGACCAGCGCGGTGCAGGAATGGCCGGGCTCGTTCCAGTACGGGTGCGCGTTCACCTCGCGGACCAGGGCGAGGTCATCCCGAGTACACAGGTATCGCGATGGGTGCCGTTGTCTGCCCTTGGTCTGCCGCTGTGTCAGCGCGTTCCTCGGTGCCGAGGTTCGGTTGGCCGATGACGTGCCGGAGCGGGTTGCCGGAGCCCATCCAGGAGTGATCTGCGTACCCGTCTCGGATGGCACAGGGGCCGGGAGCCCCACCCCTCGATCGTCCTCATGGGAGCGGCCACTTGCGCCGCACTCGCCCTCGGTGGTGGCGCCTGGCTCGCGGTATGCCGCAGCGGTGCTGAGGCGCGATCCAGATTTTCGGAGTTCGGCGGTCCGGGGATGTCGAGAACGTGTCACCGGCTCCGTCCCAGGGACATCAGCGGCCACCACCGGCCGCACGAGGAAGAAGGAGAAACCAGCATGGCGATTCAGCGGATGGACAACGTCGGCATCGTCGTCGAGGACCTGGATGCCGCCATCGCATTCTTCGTGGAACTCGGTATGGAGCTCGAGGGCAAGGCGGAGATCGAGGGCCTCGTCGCCGACCAGTGCACCGGACTCGACGGCGTACGCTGTGACATCGCGATGGTCCGGACCCCGGACGGTCACAGTCGGCTCGAGCTGGCGAAGTACCGCAGCCCCGCGGCGATCAGCGCCGGGCCGCGAAACCCGCCGCACAACATTCTGGGCACGCATCGCGTCATGTTCGCCGTCGATGACATCCAGGACACCGTTGCCCGCCTGCGCCCTCACGGCGCCGAACTCGTCGGCGAGATCGCCCGGTTCGAGGACAGCTATCTGCTCTGCTACCTCCGCGGCCCGGAAGGCATCATCGTCGGACTGGCTGAGCAACTGCGCCCGTGACGTGCCCCTTGGCCTACGCCGCCAAGTACGGAACTCCGCGCAACGTACTGTTCGCCTTCGATCGTGGACGGTGTGGCAGCGTGTCGCCGCTGACCCGCGCGGCCCGGCCCCACCCGTACAAGCGGGTGGGCTCAGCTCCGCGAAGGTGACAGTTCGCCAAAACGCAGGCCGAGTTCGGCAGTCCGCTGCCAGCTGGAATCACCGGGCGTAGCCGTGCCCGGTTGGCAAGCGCCTCTCCAAACGGCGCCAGGACACAGGCGGGGCGGCATCCTGGCGGCCTCGTTCGGACCATGCCGCCGTCCGGCGCCACGTTCAGGAGAAGGGCGGTCAATTCGACGATGCGTCTGCGGTGATCGGTGTCCTCGCCTCGGCGACCATGCGAAGCCACGATGGGTGAGTGGTGATCGCCCCAATGGGTCGTACGGTGGGCCCCTGCTCCAGCCGAAGCCGCCAACGGGATGCAACATGGACGGCAATGGAGATTGCCTCGGTTACCGCGAACCTGTCACCCATGCACATCCGCTTTCCGGCGCCGAAAGGGATGAACGCGTTCTGCGGCGGTTGAGTTCGTTCCGGCAGCCAACGGTCGGGGTCGAAGCGCTGCGGGTCTGGGTACAGGTCAGGATCGCGATGCATTGTGTAGGGGCTGAAAATCAGGTCTGTGCCTGCAGGCAGATCGAACTCGCCCAGCTGCACATCCGAGGTGGTTCGCCGCGTCACGAGCCAGGCAGGGGAATACAGACGCAGGGTCTCCGTGACGAGTCGTCCGGTGAAGGTGAGTTGGGGTATGTGCTCGGCCGTCAGTGGAGCGCCCTTGAGCACGGAGTCGATCTCGCGGTGCAGTCGGTCTTCGAGGTCGGGGTTGCGGGCCAGTTCGTAGAACAGCCACGCCATGACGACGGCGGTCGTCTCGGATCCCGCAGCCAGCAGTCCGGTGACCTCGGACAGGATGTCGTCGTCCTCCAGCGGCGCTCCGTTCTCATCCGTGAGGTTCAGGAGCAGTGAGACGACGTCGTCGTATGCGTCAGGTTGGTTCCTGTGCGCCGCGATGATGTCCTCGACCGTCCGGCGCAATGTGTCGCTGGCCTTCTTGAGGCGCCGGTTGCCGGGGGTCGGCAGGCGTTCCAGCACGCGCAGAGGAAGGAGAGCACGCTGGAGGGCTGCCATGAAGACCGTGTCTACGCTTCTGAGGATCGTGCCTGCCGCGTCGCGCGGCGGGTGCGAGGAGAACAGCGTCTCCGTGATCACCGACTGAGTGATCAGCTGCATCTCTGTTTTGAGGTCCAGTGTCTCGCCGTCGTGCCACGGTGCGATGGTCTGCTCGATCGTCTTACTCATCGCGTCGACGTAGCCGCTGACCTGCTTGTGGTGCAAGGTTGGCTGCACGAGCCGCCGACGCCGCATATGCCTTGCGCCTTCGGCGACGGGCAGGGCGTCCTTGCCGAAGAGTTTTAGCTTGGCGAAGAGAAGGCCCTTGTCGAGGCTCTTCGTCAGGCGTCCGGTGAGCAACTCGTGGATGAAGTCAGGGTCGTTGACCACCATCAAGGATTTCGGACCCACGGCGATACGCACGATGGGCCCAAGGGGACGCAGCCGTTGCAGGAAATCAAGCCGGGAACTTCCGCCCACGAGGGACAGAGCGTGGCCGAGAAGCGGAAGCCTTCCGGGGGCTGCCGGGGGAAGTTGAAGCTGAGTGGTCACGACGTCTTTTCCTTTCCCTGTACGTGGTTGGTCTTGTTACGCATACCGACGAGGCTGCGGGTGCACGTCACCTTCGGTAGATCTCCGCGTCGGTGTGAACACCCGCCGCATTGGGTTCTGTCTGCGAAAGCGTCTCGCTGTCGTCCTGCCCGACGCGGAGTGACCGGCGACAACGGCCGCGGAACCTTTCCTGGTCCCTCAGGCAGACAATTGGTTCGCAGCCAAGCCTGCGCGGGCCAGGAGTCCGCTGACTGCCGCGCCATGGCTCGTTACAGCGGATTGCCGACGCGCGACGGGGCAAGGGAACCGGATATCGGGAAGGCCGAATTGGAGGTCGTGTCACGCACCTCCGTTCGCGTGCCCGGTCGCAGGCCGCCACCCGAACACAAGTCGGGGGTGTGCCGGTACATATCGTGGGTACTCGTCGAATGGTGTACCGATCGCTGGGCCTTGCCAACCTTGTTGCTTTGAGCATGAGTTCGGCGCTCCTGCCTCGCGAAGGTCCTGATAGGTGGGCTCTCGACCAAGATCACCGGTTTCGCGGGCTTCTCTACCCGTCCTCGATCGATCCCACACCCTGCGATGCCGGAGCAGGTGGCTCGTTACCGGCAGCCGGAGATCCGGACTGCCTATGCCATCCGGGCGAGTGAGCAGGCCGCGGGCGTTGCGCACCTGCTCGTCCTCGGTCACCCGCTAGCCGACGGGCAGTCGGGCGCGGGCCTCGCCCAAGCCCTTGCAGGTGCCCTGGACGACGAGTTCCCCATCGGCGAACGCCTGAACGCGCGGAGTGATGCACTCGAGGACGGCGAGGAGTTTCTCTCCTCCTCCGCGCTCTTCAGGTGGAAGCGGATACGCATCACCGTGCATGTGCCGGTCGTCAAACGGCAATGCCCTTGCTGGTGTGGACGAGCCGGGGTGAGGTCGGCGGATCAAATGTCGGCGAGCTTGCGATCGGCGTACGGGTGGAGCCTCGCTCCGGCGGTGCCAGGCCGCCAACGCCTCGCCTCTGCTTCACAGGTGGGCCGCCCTGTTTCACAACGGGTACGGCTGGGACCTCTCACCCAGTCACTGCCTCACTCCCCTGCCACGCTGGCGAACGGCGAATCGGCCTCGGGCTCATCTCACCGGGGCCGTTCATCCGTACGCAGGCGGGAGCTCAAGCCGTAGTCGTCGAACGTACGCAACCCCGGCCGGGGCACCGGGACTCGGCCACAGCCGAAGCGGTGGAGGGCCGAGCGCGCTGCTGGCGCCGCCGGATGTCCGGCGGCGCCAGCAGCCTTGCGCTCCGTGCACGTTCGGCCCGTTGGGCGCCGGTCATGCGCTAGGCGCACAAGCGGTGTCTCGATGGGTGCGCGGCGACCGTCAGACGCGGACGAGTGCCTCGTACCGCATCCAGCCCACACCGTCGGCCGCCGCGGCAGTACTGACCCGCGCGTAGGTCACGTTGTACGAGTTGTCGACCCAGCTGGCGTATTCGCAGCCAGGGCCGGGGGCGCCCACGATGTCACCGGCCTGCTTGGTCTTCACGATCACGCTGTAGGGGTTCGGTTCCTCGTACACGCCGGCCGTCGGCCACAGGACCTTGTAGTCACAGCTGGACTGCGCCGCTGCCACGGCGCTCTGCCCAGATATGAGCATACTGGCGGCCGAGAGTGCGGTGGCAAGAGCCGCAGCGGTGAGAAGTCTTGAACGCATGGGTGCTTGTTCTCCCCAGTCGATGGTGAGTCAGGGGCCACAGAATGACAGGCCGCCCACCAATCCCGCTCACCGGGCTCCCCATCACCCTTATGGAGAACGATCCACGCCCTGCAGGAGCGCCGGTACCACCAAATCCCGTCTGGTGAGGTCGGGTTGGTGGGCTCAGGCACCAGTTGCGCTGGGGGCTGCACGACATGGCACCCGCGATTGCGCAACGGGCACGGGCAGTGCCGCTCAGCCTTGAGGGGCACTGCACGATGCCGGATCCTGCCCCGCCCTCCGGGCGAGGCTCAGGATTGTGTGGTCGGCTGGCCGGCTCGGCCTGCTTCTGTTCGCAGCGTGCGAGCTCGCTCGGCGGGGTCGTAGTTCGGACCGACGCCCTCGATCAGCACCAAGTCGCCCTCCACGTGGTCGGTACGCAAACTCAGGATGGCCCGGTAGGCGGGAGAGTCGTACCAGGCACGGGCTTCGGCCAGGCTGGGGAACTCGATCAGCACCATGCTGCCGGGCCACGAACCCTCTACGACTTCGACCGGCGGACCGTGGATGACGAAGCGGCCGGCGAAGGGGTCGAGGGTTGCCTGGATGCGCTCCAGATATTCGATGATGTCGGAGTGATTCCGGCGGCTGCGGAGATGGGCGAAGCCGTAAGCGGGCACCACGGGGCTCTCTTTTCGTTCCGGGAGTGTGAGCGATGACCAGAACGTAGCTGAGGGTGGTTGGGCAGTGCGATTACCTCGAGGGTAATTGCCGGGCTCCGCGTCGAGGACACGTACCAGGGCAGCAGCCCGCTCCGCCGTTCCGCCTGTCACGGAATGTGGGCCACGGCTGGTGACAAAGGCCGCACCGGTGATCAGGCCGAGCGGTCGCAGCTGGACCGGTGGGTCTGTGGGGTCTTCGTGGCGAAGTGAGACTGGGACGACGGCTCGGCGAGCGCACTTCAGTCGACGACGGCGCCGCCGGTGACATTGACCTCTGTGGCGGTCATGGTCGGTGCGCGGTCTGAGGCGAGGAAGGCGGCGGCGTAGGCGACGTCCTCGAGACGGGGCCGGCGGTTGAGCAGAGTCGCGGTCGC
Source organism: Streptomyces sp. NPDC056452 (assembly GCF_042796085.1). Classification (NCBI taxonomy): domain Bacteria; kingdom Bacillati; phylum Actinomycetota; class Actinomycetes; order Kitasatosporales; family Streptomycetaceae; genus Streptomyces; species Streptomyces sp. NPDC056452. The sequence continues at coordinate 23,789 of NZ_JBHTRI010000031.1, read as the reverse complement.
CTCAGGATCATCCTCGGGCGGGTTGGACGGATCCGGCGAGCCGGGAGAGAGCAGCCAGGCCACCCGGATGCCGTGCGGGCCGAGTTCGGCGGCGAGTTGGCGGCACACCCCGGAAAGGGCGGACCAGGCAATGTGGGAGCCGCCGAGGCCAGGGATGGCTTCTCTGCCGCCCCCCATGGCCAGGATCACCCCGGCGTGGCGGGGGATCATATGGCGGGCGACCGCGGTGGCCAGAGTCAAGTGGGTGGTGACTGCCTTGGTGACGGGGCGCAGCACGTCTTCGTCGGCCATGTCGACCAACGGGGTGCCGTGCAGGTCTTCGTTGGACGTGGCGTTGAAGGCGATATCGATTCCCGCAGAGTGCCGGGCGACGGCCTCGGCGTGCTGCTCGACTGCGGCGCGGTCAGTCGCGTCGAGCGTGGCGATCTCCACGCGACCCCCGGATTCGGCGATTCTGCCGGCCAGCTCCTCAAGAGGTGCATGGGTGCGCCCGACCAGGTGGACCGTGGCGCCTTCGCCGGCAAAGACGCGGGCGAACCGCGGAGCCAATCGCTCCAGCGCCGCCGTAGACGATGGCTGTCTTGTTCTCCAGCAGCATGGCATTACCTACTTCATCGGAGTTCGATCACCTGGCCCCGCAGCAATGCCGCGCTCGCGGGCCAGTCCTCATCGACCGCGTGAATAGCCTTCCGGGTCCATTCATCTGCCAGTCCTGTGACGCTTCCACGAACGCTGCCCTCCGGACATCGTGACGCACCACATTCCTGGCAGGGCCTTCGGTTGATCCGGTACTTCTGTGGCTGGGTAGGCTGGGTACAGGATCGGTTGAAGACCGCCCTCGCGTGCGGCGACTGACCAGGTGAGTGAACCATTCGGGGTGTTGTTCGGGTCCCCACCCACCCGCCCGGAGCAGACCGCAGTTCAAGATTGGGTCCGTGGCCGCGGTCGACGCCCTGCCGCCCATCTCGTCGTGCACACGATCAAGGCGTGGGATCACTCGGGCGTGTCGGCCGGACGGTCGCGGGAGGGTGATGCCTCACGTGGCGTGGCGGGAGTGCACGCTCACGGCGTAGCCGCAGCCTTCGTCATAGGGATCGCCGCTCCAGGTGGCGTAGCGCTGTCGCAAGGTCAGACCGGCCTCGGTGCACCAGTGGTCGAACTCTGTAATGGTCACCGTCGGTTCCGCGAGTGGCAGGTGTGCTGCGTCCAGACCCATCCCCGTGACGAGCAGACCGTTGGGGCTCAATGCGGCAGCCAGTTGACGGACGACGGCTGCCTCGGTGCCGGGGGCCAGCAGGGGGATGACGTTTCCGGCGGCGAGCGCCAGGTCGAAGCCCGGATCCAGGTCCAGGTCATCCAGACGGGCCAAGTCACCGAGGAGCCACTCCTGTGTGGGGGCGTCGCGGCGGGCGACGGCGAGCATCGAGGCGTCGACGTCCACACCGGTGCAGTGGTGGCCCAGCTCGGCGAGCCGGATCGCGATCCGACCGGTGCCGCAGCCGGCATCGAGTACCCGGGCGGCAGGCTTCAACAATGCTGCGCAGAAGGCGGCCTCGCCATGGATGTCATGGCCCGACTCGACGAGCCGCGCGAAACGTCGAGCGTAGTCTTCCCCAGCTTGTCCGCCGGTCAGTTCCGCCCAACGGTCGGGTTGCCCGGTCATGTTCACCGTGCCCTTCCGGTCAGCCTCGCCCAAGAGGGACAAGGACACGCGAGGGTGCTGCATGACTCGGTCGTCGGGCGCATCGTAGTACAGCCCGCTCGTGACGGTCGTCGCCTCGCGTCTGTGCCGTCGCCTACCGCCTGGGTGGCGTCGGAAAGGGCAAATTGGACTTGACACAACCTCGTCATGCAGACGCAGACACCCACACCTTCACGTGCAGTCGGGAGCCCCGCCGCCGGTGTCCGGACCGCTGTATAGCATCGCTTCCGAATGTACTTGGAAGGCTTTCCCATGCCCCGCACCACCCCGCCGCGTCCCCTCGACATTGAAGCGGCTTTCCCTGCCCTTGCGGCCCACCGGCGCACAGCAACCCGGCTTCACCCCCGTCGCGGCGCTCCCAGGGCACAGGAAAGTTCGCTGGCGGGCCCCCTGCTGTGGCCGGCCGACGAACCGTGGCCGGTGTGCACGGCCGTACATCCGAAGGGTAAGGGCCACCTCCTCTCCGACGTGCGGCTGCGCCGCCGGATCGAGGGTGATGCACGAGGACGGGAGTACACCGAGGACGAACAACGCCTCCTCGACGGGATGACGCGGGGTGAGCACGCCCCCGGCCTCCACGACGACTGGCCGTTGCCGATGCTGGCCGTCGCCCAGTTGTTCGCAGGAGAGGTCCCGGATCTCGTGGGACCCGAGGGCCACGATCTCCTGCAGGTCTTCTGGTGCCCCTTCGAGGTGCACGGGGCCGACGGCACAATCGACGTCGTGCTGAAGTGGCGACGCTCGGACGACGTCGGCGCCGTACTGTCGCCGCAGCCCGAACCCCCGGTGGCCGGCCGCGCGGAATGCGTCCCGACCATGTGCGTAGTACACCCGGAGCGGGTCGTGGAGCACGAGTACTTCGGGCTGCTGGACGAGCCGCTCCAGGACGAGATCTCCGAATGGGAGGAAGCGCTCCTCGTCGAGGAGGAGGAGGAGGACGATGACGGCCCCTCCTCGCCGGCGAGCTACGCGACGTACGAGGAGTACGAGGGGGCGATGGCCGCAGCCCGAGCGGGGGAACCGGAAGAGATCGACTACATGAGCGACCTGTCGGTCGCCCCCGGTTGGAAGGTCGGAGGCTTCGCCTCCTGGCACCTGACCGATCCTGCTCCGGTCGACTGCCAGGTGTGCGGAACAGCGATGCCACCCCTGCTCACCGTGGACAAGTGGGAGTGCGACGGCGCCTCACGCAGCTGGCTGCCGGTCGAGGACCGGGATGCCGACAACGACCCGCGCGTAATCGACCCGGTCGGCGTCTACCTCGGTCGCGGCCTGATGCGGGTGCACACCTGCCCGGCCGATCCGGCACATCCACACCGGCTGAGCTTCCAGTAGACCGTCCGGGCCGCGAAGCGTCGTCACTGCGCCGCGATGGGTTGCCGTCGGGGTGATGCTGGATCCAGGACATTCCACAAGGTTCCGCCTGTCCGGCACAAGGTTCCGCCTGTCCGGCACGCCCTCCATCCCCGCAGAACCACGCCCGGTCCAGCACCCCGGTGCAGTGCTGTGCGGTACCAACGCCTGCCTTCCTGAGTGTCGCTCTGTTTCGAGCCGCATCGAGGGGTAACACGAACACCATGACTGCAGAGAGCGATGAATCCCAGAAGAATGTGAACGGTTCTGCGGCGAAGGCCGGTACGGGTGCCGCCGGTGGTCGACAGATCACTGAGGCGTCCGGGAACCAGGCCACGTCCGGCGCTGCGGTCGCGGCCTCGAAGGCCAAGTCAGCGGCGCAGGACGCCAAGTCGTCGGCCCAGGACGCCGCCGAGGCGGCGGGGACCGGTGTGCGGTCGGCCGGCCTGGCGGCGAAGCGGGCGGCTGTCACCGGGTGGGAATCGGGCCGGCAGACCGTCCTGGACACGGCGGGCAGGGTGCCATCGACCGCGACCATCGCACGGACCGTCGGCAAGCACCGCAAGGCCATGGCCGTGGGCGCTGCCGCAGGCGTCGGTGGACTCCTCGCCGGCGCGTTCACCCTCGGACGCCAGACGGCCAGGACCCATGCCGGGCCGATCACTCGCCTCACCGGCGGCCGGATCTGACCGGACCGCGACACGCACGTAACCCCTCGAGGGCCGGCAGACCACTGTCGGCCCTCCTTGGATCGGCGCCCGGTGCTCGAAGTATCTCGTCGATGCCGGGTGCTCGGGGTCACAACGCGACGACCCGCTGCTCCACCTCAGCGGCCCGACGAGGCCGCCCCGGCATGAGCCGAACCGTCCCTCGGTGGTCGCCTGACCCAACAGCAGCGTGTGACCACCTCCGGTCGACGAGCCGGACACGATCACGGCTGAGTCTGGGCCATCACCGGGTCGCCGCCTTGGGGCTGAGTCTTCTCGCGGCGGCGGGCGCCGAGCGGGCTGAGCTCGAAGACCAGCCGTCCCGACGCGATGAGGGCGCCCTGCCCGAAGACGAGGATCAGCCAGGCTCCGTCGCGCCAGTACCAGTCCTCGGTCCAGGGCCGCGTCATCGCCAGCGTCACGATGAGATGAGAGAGGGCGATGACGGTGCCCGGCCGGCGCCGCCGGGGGAAAGCGAGCGGCACCAGCGCCCAGAGCGTGGAGGCAAGCACCAGCCATGGGGCGGCAAAGGCCAGGCCGAACATGTGGGACCTCGATATCGGTAGAGAGTGCCAGCCAACGTCACACCGGCAGACCCGAAGTACCAGCCCGGCAAGGTATCGCCAGGATCACGATGCGGCTTCGGCCGTCCCCCCTCGCCTTCAGGTTGCGAATCCGAGGTCGGCGGGGCCGGGTGCGTCGAGAATGCAGCCGGATCGCTGCAAACGCGTCCGCAGCAGGTAACCATCCTGTCTCCGCCCCAGCCGCAGTACCCCGCCGGCCGCACCATGTCCCTACTCGTGTCACACCAGGGGGGATCATGCGCATAGGCACCACCACCGCGGCCTTCGCCGTCGTACTCGCCGTCACCGTCGTTGGCTGCAGCGGCGACAAGGACAGCGACCGTAAGGCCGACGCCACCAAGAGCACTGTCACCGAGGCGTCGGGTGCCGCAGAGAACAGCGGCGCCGCCAAGAACGCCGACCTGCCCCCCGAGCCCACCGGCGCCGATCGGGACGCCGTCCTCAAGGCCGTCCAAGACGTCCACGGCACCCTCATCCACGACGAGGACAAGGCCATCGACGCGGCCCGCAACCAGTGCGCGGCCCTCGATGGCGGCGCGACGAATCCGGACCACAGTGCTGCCCAGCGGTTCTCCTACGACGGTGTCACGCTCACCGATGACGACGGACGTCACATCAACATCGGGCTGCGCAAGACGCTCTGCCCCGAAGCCTGATCAGCCACCAGCTCCGGCCCGGCCGCGACCGTACGCGGCCGGGCCTCGCCATGCCGGTGGTCAGCGCGTGGCCACGGAGGTGGAAGCCCCCTCGCGCACCCGATCTGCGCATCGACGCGCGGTTCCATACTTCCGAGAGCTCATCCCCCGATCCGGGCAGTGGCGGGACTCCGTCACCCGCTCGATCCTCGATCGGTCACCGGCGCCCTGCACCTCCCGCCTTGTGCTCACGGCGATCAAGCCCCGCCGTCGCAGCGGTGGATACTGGCCGCCATGGACTTCACCTCAGGCAGAGCTGTTGGCCCACGGCTGGACCACGCCGCGCTCGCTCACGGGGACCTCGGTAACAACGTCTGGGGGACACTCCTGTCCGCGGCCGGCCCCCGTCAGGCGGCAGAGTTGTTCCGAGCTTCAGGCTGGGCGGTGCGACGGTCGGGCTGGACCGAGTTCGAGGCCGAGCACACCTTCGCCCAGCTCGAGGTGCTGCCGACTGTTCCGGTCACCTTCAGCGGCTTCGTCGACCCGGACCGTGTCAACGTCCTGCTTCAGGCGCTCGCGTCGATGGGGACGCCCTACAGCATCGAATACGAGGACCCCGAAGGGCGGGAGAACGTCTACCGCTCCGAGTGACAACCAGTTCGAATTGTCACGGCCTCCGTTTCAGCCCAGGCTCCCCGCGCAGACCACGGCCGCAACCCACTCCGGACTGCTGCGCTGCTTCTGTCAGTGGCCTCTGTCAGGATGCCCCGGTCAACATCATGATCGGGAGAAACCATGGGCACTTGGGACGTCGGCCCCTTCGACAACGACACTGCGGCGGACTTTGGCGGCGGACTCGACGAGGCAGCTGCAGGCGAACGTGAGGGCATCGTCCGCGGTGCTCTCATACGTGTGATCGACACCGCGGTATACCTCGAAGCGCCGGAATCCGAGGAAGCAGTAGCCGCAGCCGCGCTCGTCGCCGCGCAGTGCCCCGGGGGTGAGCCGACCGATCCCGTCTATGGGCCGGAGGAGTCCCTCCCGGACCTCACTGGTCTGCGCGATCTCGCCCTTCAGGCGCTCGACCGCGTCATGGCCGAGCCGTCCGAGCTGATGGACCTATGGGCCGAGGCGGACGGCGGACCCTGGTGCGCAACCATCCGCCGCCTGCAGAACGTGCTCCTGCCACAGCCTCCGGGAGAACAGCTCCGCCTGATGTAGGGGCCACCCCCATCCGGTCACTTCAGTACGGTGTCGGCCCTCGATCAGGTACTGGACGAGGCATCGCCCCGTGCGCAAGCCCACTCGCTCGGATCAGGTCACGCGCGCTCAGCCCGCATCCGTCAGCCCCTTCAGGAACCTGGCCGCCACCGGCCCCGCGTCGGCGCCGCCCGAGCCGCCGTCCTCCAGCATCACGCACCACGCCAGATCGCTGTCGCCCTGGTAGCCGATCATCCAGGCGTGGGTGCGCGGCGGCTTCTCCTCGCCGAACTCCGCCGTCCCGGTCTTGGCGTGCGGCTGCCCCGGAATTCCCGCCAGGGCGCTGCCCGCTCCGTACTTCACCGTCGCCCGCATCATGTCGCGCAGGTCGCCGGTCACCGAGGGGGCGATCCTGGCGGTCGCCTCGTGCTTCTTCTTGACCGCGTCGGGCACCAGCACCGGTTGTTTGAAGGTTCCTTCCTTCACCGTCGCCGCGATCGACGCCATCACCAGTGGCGAGGCCTGCACGCGGGCCTGACCGATGGTGGACGCGGCGAGGTCGTTGTCCGAGGTGCTCACCGGGACCGATCCGTCGTACGTCGAGTCGCCCACGTCCCAGACGCCGCCGATCCCGAAGGCAGCCGCCGCGTCGTGCAGGGCCGAGCCGCCCGCCTTGGCGCGGTTCTCCACGAACATGGTGTTGCAGGACTTCGCGAAGGAGTCCTTGAAGGTCGATCCCGTCGGCAGCGTGAACTGGTTCTGGTTCTCGAACCGCTGCCCGTCGACACGGGCGAACTTGGGGCACTCCACGACGTCGGACGGTTTCACGCCCGCCTTCAGCATCGCCGCCGCGGTCACCACCTTGAAGGTCGACCCGGGCGGGTACTGGCCGGCCAGCGCACGGTTCAGGCCGCCTGCCGGACGGTTCGAGACGGCGAGGATGTTCCCGGTCGAGGGCTCCAGGGCGATCAGCGCGGCATTCACCTTCAGCCCTTCCATCGCTTTGGCCGCGGCGCCCTGCACCTTGGGGTCGATGGTGGTCTTCACGGGCGTGCCGGGCTTCGCGGAGCTCTTGGTGAGGGAGGCTTCGGCCTGACCGGACTGCCGGTCGGCGATCACCACCTCACTGGTTGCCGCGCCCCCGCCGCCCCGCAACTGCTTGTCGTAGCGCGCCTCAAGGCCGAACGTTCCCCTGCCCTGTTCGTCCACCGAGCCGCGCAGCGAGGCGGCCTGCAGGTCGTCGCCGTTGGCGTCGAGTACGGCGGCGCGCTCGGCCACCGTCTTCAGCGCGAGCGTCTGTCCGGCTTTCAGCCGGGGGTGGATCATCGGGGAGCTGAACTCCACGGTCCACTGCCCGGCCTTCTTGACCAGGGTCGCTTCGGAGTCGTAGCGGAAGAGGCCGACGGCGGGGATGGTGAACTTCGCGGTGTACGGGACGGTCACCTCGCCCTTGTCGTTCTTCTCGCCCTCCCCCGCCGACAGCTCCGCCTTCGCGGGTTTCAGGTTCGTCATGACCGAGGCCAGCAGGGACTCGGTGTTCTCCGGCGAGTCCGACAGTGCCGCTGCCTTCGTGGCATCGCCCGCCGCCCACGCGCCGAGGAACGACTGGAGTCTCTCGGTGGCCGCGGTCACCTCGGGGTCCCGCTCCGTCCCGTCCCCGGACCATGCCCGGTACCCCCACCAGCCCGCACCCGCCGCCAGGACGACGGCCACCGCCACACCCAGCACGGGTCCTCTGCGCGATCCGTGACGCCGTGCGCGGTCATGACGTGCCATCTGCTGCAATGTGGGGTCCGACACTTGGCGCTGTCTCCTCGTCTGCTGCGGATTCCTCTGCGGATGCGTCTCCCGTGACCGGACCGCCCGGTCACCTGTCCGACACGCTAACCGCTGCCCCGGGGGGCCGGGCCACAACGGAGAGCGCCGGGAGAGTGAGCCGAGAGCGGACCGGAGCGGGCAGCACGACGGGCCGGTGGCCGCTCCCCACGGTCGGGAGCGCCACCGGCCCGCCGGGGCCGTGGGCAGAGGGCGGTCAGTCGCGCGGGGTGAAGGCGACCACGTCACCCGCGTGCTCGCCGCCTGCGAGCTGCCCGAGGCGGTCGGTGCGGATGTAGACGCGGTGCAGCCACCGGTCCACCCCGTCCCAGCGCGGCGTGAACGGTGTACGGGCGTGCGTCGTACGGAAGTTGTCGATGATCAGGACGTCGCCGGGGACCAGGTGCACGGCCTCGGTGATCTCGTCCAGCGCCTTGGACAGCGCCTCCACGGCCTCGACGTCCCGGGGGTCCTCGGGGGCCAGCAGCTCCCGGTCGTAGCCGAGCAGCGGGTCGTCCGGGTCGCCGTAGAGCGGCTTCACCTGGGCGATGGCGCCCGGGTCCTCGACGCCGCCGCGGAAGGCGACGTCGACGCAGCAGGGCACCTTGCGGTCGAAGAGGTGGCTGCGGAAGCCGTCCGGGATCAGCGGCAGCGCCTTGCGGACCGAGCCGACCAGGGTCGCGGCCCTGCGTTCGTGGTCCGCACGGGAACAGGCGAGCATCACGTAGTTGGGCTGGAGCTGGTGGTAGGCCATCTCCGTGTGGAACTCCAGCAGGGTCTCGCTGGTCTCCGACGAGAGGTGGTGCGCGCCGGGTGAGGGGTACACGTCGTGGTAGACGGTGCCGCTGCGCAGCTCCTTGTACCCGGTGTGCAGGCCGAGGCGGCGGCCGACGATGCCGAGCATCGCCTCCATGGTGAGCAGGGGGCGCTCCGTCGGCGCGGGGGTGGACTCGGGGGTGCGCGGCAGGCGGTCCTGAGGTTCCACGGGGAGGCCGCGCAGCAGGAGGTAGCCGTCCTCGTTGCCGGACACGTTGAAGGCGTCGAGCGCCTCGGCGATCGACGCCGGGAGGTCGCTGGACGCCTCCTTCGAGGCCGCCAGGAAGGCCGGGAGGTCCGCGCGCGGCACCGCGGGCAGGCGCGAGGCGAGTCCCAGGAGTTCGTCGCGGAGTTCGGAGCAGTCTATGACGGTCACGCGTCGTTCCTTCCTTTGATGTGAGCGCGGGCGTACTGGTAGAGCAGTTCCGCGCCTATCTCGGTCGCCAGGATGGAGGTGATCCCGGCGTGGTCGTACAGGGGCGAGACCTCCATGACGTCGAAGCCGATCGGCCGCAGCTCGCCCACGCAGCGCAGCAGGGCCAGGACCTCGCGGGAGGACAGTCCGCCGGGCGCGGGCGTTCCGGTACCGGGGGCGAAGGCCGGGTCGGCGACGTCGACATCGACGGACACGTAGACCGGGTGGTCGCCGATGAGCTCCTGGACGAGGGCGTGGGTGCCGGCGACACCGGTCTCGACGAACTCGTCGGTGGTGACGACCCGCACCCCTTTGCCGCGGGCGTAGTCGAGCGAGTCGGGCTGGGGGTTGTGGCCCCGGATGCCGATCTGCACGGTGCGCCGGGGGTCGATGAGTCCTTCGTCGATGCCGTGCCGGAAGGGGGTGCCGTGGTGGAACTCGCCTCCGTAGAAGGCGGGGTTGGTGTCGGAGTGCGCGTCGAGGTGGACGACGGCGACGGGGCCGTGCTGTTCGGCCACGGCGCGCAGGGCGGCCAGGGTGAGCGAGTGGTCGCCGCCGAGCATCAGGAAGGCGGCGTTGTCCTGGAGGAGGCCGCGCAGGTGGCGGTGGGCCGTCTCCATCGCGATGTGCATGTTGAACGGTGTGAGGTCTATGTCCCCGGCGTCCACGCAGTCGATGAGGTCGAAGGTGCCCGGCCCCCGGTCGATGCCGACTCCGTGGATGAGGCCGGACTCGTTGCGGATGGCGCGCGGGCCGAAGCGGGCCCCCGGCCGGTAGCTGGTGCCCCCGTCGTAGGGGGCGCCGATGACGACGACGTCGCGGCCGGTGGGCTGCGGCTCGTGCGGCAGGCGCATGAAGGTCGGGATCTGCGCGTAGCGGGGCGAGATCGCGGTGTCGACACGTTCCACGACGTCATGCCTCCTGTCGGGGCCGCTGGCGGCCGGTACGGAGTCTGGGGTGGTTCACTCGGTCTCCTTCAGCCGTGCGGTCACCTGGTGCACGGCGTCGGCGGTGCTCACCTCGGCGGGTGGCAGGCCCTCGACGACCACCCGGTCGAAGATCTCCCGCACCACCAGGGACTTGGCCCGGTGGATGTCCGCGTCCGGCACGCCGGCGTCCAACAGCAGGAGGCTGAAGGACGAGGTCGTCCCCGAGCCCTCGTGCACGCCGAGCTTCGGCCGGGTGACCGTCTCCCGCGGCAGGAGGGCGCTCATCGCCTCCCGCAGGACCCATTTGTCGCGGCCGTGGCGGCGTTTGAGCCCTGCCTCCAGCGACACCAACAGGTCCAGTACGTCGCGGTCCCAGTACGGATGGGTCGACCAGTGACCCTGGATACCGGAGAGCACCGGGGACATCTCGTTGAGTCCGTCGAAGGTGGCCATGTCGAACGCAACGGCCGTGTCCAGTTGGGGCAACCGGTCCTCGCGGTGCATGCCGGCGAGCGGGATGTCGGCTCCGTAGCCGGTGAGGATGCGGCGGGCGGGCCCGTCGAGGGCCCGGTAGAGGGCGGTGAGCGGCAGCAGGTACTCGATGATGTCCGCGTCGACGGACTCGGACGCCCAGATCGCGTACGGGAGCTGTCCGAGCAGGTCCGCCGTCGGGACGGTGATCTCCCGGTGGGCGGAGCCCAGGTGGGTGGCGACCACACGTGCCTCGGGGAACTCGTCCGAGGTGTCGGTGCCCATGGACAGCGTGTCCAGGGGGCCGGCGGTGTGCGCGGCGGCGAGCGCGGCGACGCCGGAAGAATCGATTCCTCCGGAGAGCACCACCAGCGGAGTGCTGCCGCCCGTGCGGGCCCGGACGGCCCGCTCCAGCGTCTCGCGTACGGCGGCGGTCGCGTCGGCCTCGGGAAGGATCCGCCGGGACACCGGCGGGGTCCAGATCCGGGTGGGCACGGCGGTGCCGGTACGGACGTCGACGTCCAGCACCGTGCCGGCGGGCACCTGGTGGACGCCCGGCACCCGGCGGACCCTGCGTGCCTCGGTGACGGGCCGTCCGGACGGCGGTGCCTGGGCCGTTGCCGGGACGAGAGCCTTGATCTCGGTGGCGGCGAGTACACGGCCGGGGGCCGGCAGCGTGTAGAGGGGCACGGAGCCCGCGTGGTCGGTGGCCAGGAGCACCCGGTCGCCGAGGGCCACGGCTGCGGCGAACCGGCCGTTGAGCAGCCGGAAGGCGTGCAGGTCGTAGACGCCCAGCAGGGCCAGCAGCAGTTGCGCGTCGGTTCCGGCGTCGGCGCCTGCCGGGAGGAGGGTGAGCAGGTCCTCCCGGTTGTAGAGCTCGCCGGCCAGGACGAGTGCCGTGTCGCCGGAGCGGGCAACGGCGTTCTCGGCCGAACCCGAGTGGACGAGTACGGCGTTCAGGGTCTGGGTACGGAGGGGCTCGGCCACGGCTTCGTGGGCGCCCCGGGTGGCGAAGACGGGACCGGGGGCCCGGTCCCCGCCCTGTTGGGCGGAGACCAGGAACCCCGTGGCGGCGGGGAGTGTATGCGCCATGATCAGATACTCAGGGCACCGAAGCCGCCGGAGGTGAAGTCGTAGTTCACCGGGACCTCGATCAGGAACGGGCGGCCGAGGCCTGCTCCCTTGCGCAGGGCCGCGAGCAGGTCCTCACGGGAGGTGGCGCGGACGGCCTCGACGCCGTTGGCGCGGGCGAGTTCGGTGAAGTCGACGCCGGTGAACTTGACGGCCGGGTCGTGGGAGCGCTGGTGGCCGAGGTTCTGGTAGAGCTCGATCAGCCCGTTGGTGTCGTTGTTGACGACGACGGTCACGATGGGCAGGTTGAGCCGTGCGATGGTCTCCAGGTCGGCGCTGTTGGAGTGGAAGCCGCCGTCGCCCGCGATGAGGAAGGTGGGCTGGCCGGGGCGCGCCATCTGGGCGCCGATCGCCGCGGGGATGCCGTAGCCGAAGCTGGAGCAGCCGGCCGAGGTGAGGAAGCCGAAGGGCTGGTCCGCGCGGGCGAAGAGCACCCCGTAGTGCCGGAAGAAGCCGATGTCGGAAACGATCGTGCCCTCACCTGCGGCGGCGGTCTCCTCCATCACCGTGTTCATGGAGTCCATCACCTGGTGGACCCGCATGCCGTCGTCGTACTCGGTGGGGTCGGCCAGGAACTCGGCGATGCGCTCGCGCAGTGGGGTGATGTCGTGCGGGGTCTTCTTGGTGAGGTCCGCGGTGGCGGCGTCCAGGTGCTCGACGAAGGCCAGCACGTCGGTGACCACGTCGACGTCCGGGCGGTAGACCCTGGGGATCGGGTTGACGGTCGGAGAGACCCGGACGGTCTTCTTCTCGCCGCCGCGGGCCCACATCGAGGGACGCAGGTCCTCGGCGTAGTCGTATCCGAGGGTCACGATGACGTCGGCCGGGGCGAAGAGGGTCTCCAGTGCGGGGAAGGACAGGATGCCGTCCATGTACCCGGTGACGGCACCGTAGTTGAGGTGGTGGCCGTGCGGCAGGACGCCCTTGGCGATGTAGGTGGTGATGACGGGGACGTCCAGGCGTTCGGCCAGGGCCCGGATCGCGGGGACCGCGCCGGAGCGGATGGCCGCCGCGCCGACGACGAACACCGGGTGCTCCGCTCCGGCGACCAGGGCGGCGGCTTCGTCGGCGGTGGTCTCCCAGCCTGCCTGGACGGCGCCGACCGGCTTGGCCGGGGTCTGCGCGGCGGGGTGGGTCACCGTGGAGTCGATGTCGGCGCCGAGAAGGTCGACGGGGACGGAGATGAAGCTGGGGCCGACGGGTTCGGTCATCGCGGCGGCGACGGCGGAGTCGACGAGGTCGGTGATCTCGTCGGGGCGCTGGAGCTCGACGGCGTACTTCGTCATGGGGCGCATGACGGCGACGGAGTCCAGGCACTGATGGGTGTCGTTGGGGAAGATGTCGTGCGACTCGGACTGGGCGGCCAGCGCGATGACGGGCGAGCGGTCCAGGATCGAGGTCGCCACGCCGGTGGCGAGGTTGGTCATGCCGGGGCCCAGCGTGGCCCAGCAGGCCTGCGGCCGGCCGGTGATGCGGGCCAGGACGTCGGCGGCGACGCCGGCGGTGAACTCGTGCCGGGTGAGAACGAAGTCGATCCCCGGTGCCTCGTCGAAGAGGATGGAGGCGGCTTCGCGGCCGACGACACCGAACACCGTCTCCACACCGTGCTCGTGGAGACGCTTGAGCAGGGCGTGTGCGGCCGTCGGGTTGCCACTGGGCTTGGTCGATACACGGGACATGCGGCGTCGTCTCCAGGATGTCGACGGGAAGCGGAATGCCGTCACCGTGCCGGTGCGCTCTCTCCACCGCCTCTCCAGCGCCTATCCGAAGGCGCTGTAGTGCGCTTCCGGTCGGCCGGGGGCCGGTTCGGGTCTTGCGCCCGCGCCACCTGTGATAGATGAATAGACATACAGGCAAACGCATAATGACATGCCAGAGGGAAGAAGGCGATCATGACCGGTACGACCACCCGGGACCCCGCGGGGTTCATGGTGCACACCGCCCCGGTAGGGCTGTCGGACGACGGGCGGGACGACTTCACGGTGCTGGCCTCGACCGCGCCCACGCAGGTCAGTGCGGTGTTCACCAAGTCGCGCTTCGCCGGCCCGAGCGTCGTGCTCAGCCGGGCGGCGGCAGCCGACGGCCAGTCGCGCGGGGTCGTCGTCATCGCCAGGAACGCCAATGTGGCCACCGGTCCGGAGGGCGAGAGCAACGCGCGCGAGATTCGGAACTCGGTGGCCGCCGCCACCGGCCTCGCCGAGGACGAACTGCTGATCGCCTCCACCGGGGTGATCGGACTCCAGTACCCCATGGAGGAGATCCGCGCACACATCAAGACGCTGTCCTGGCCCTTCCCCGAGGGCGGGTTCGAGCGTGCGGCGCAGGCCATCATGACCACCGACACCCGGCCCAAGCTGGTCAGGGTGCGATGCGGTGAGGCGACACTCGTCGGCATCGCGAAGGGTGTGGGAATGCTGGAGCCCGACATGGCGACCCTGCTGACGTTCTTCGCCACCGACGCCCGGCTGCCCCCGGGCGAGCAGGACCGGATCTTCCGGAGCGTCATGGACCGTACGTTCAACGCGGTGTCCATCGACACCGACACCTCGACGAGCGACACGGCGGTCCTGTTCGCGAACGGACTGGCCGGCGACGTGGATCCGGTGGAGTTCGAGGAGGCGCTGCACGAGGTGGCGCTCGCCCTGGTGAAGAACATCGCCTCCGACGGCGAGGGTGCGAGCAAGCTCATCGAGGTGCGGGTCACCGGAGCCCGGGACACGGCCCAGGCCAAGCGCGTCGGCAAGACGGTGGTCAACTCACCGCTGGTCAAGACCGCCGTGCACGGCAGCGACCCCAACTGGGGCCGGGTCACGATGGCGATCGGCAAGTGCACCGACGACACGGACATCCTCCAGGAGAACGTCACCGTCCGCTTCGGCGGGACCCTCGTCTACCCCCAGCGCGCCGGCGGCCCCGGGGACGCCGCGCTGCGGGCCGAGGTCGCCGAGCACATGCGCGGCGAGGAGGTGTTGATCGGTATCGGACTGGGCATCGGCGACGGGGAGTTCACCGTGTACGGCTGCGACCTGACCGAGGGCTACGTACGGCTGAACTCCGAGTACACCACCTGAGCCGCCGTGCCCGGCCCCGCCACTGACTCAAATGTGCCGCCTCCTCACATCCGATCCGTAGGGTGACGAGTGATCAGCACAACGTGAACGAGGTGGCGCATGAGTCAGTCGCGAAGGTCGGTCCTCCAGGGCGCGCTGGGCGCGGGGGCGGCGGGTCTGCTGGTCGGCGGCGCCGCTCCCCTGCCGACCGCACACGCCCGCCGGGTACCGAAGGGAACAGGGCTCGGCCTGCGCTGGCTGGGCGTGGCCGGCTGGGAGCTGTCCTTCGCGGGCCGCAGCGTGCTCTTCGATCCGTATCTGAGCCGGATGCCGTACGCCGACGGGGACGGCGCCCTCGATCCGGCGCTGCCGCTGCGTGTGGACCCGGAGGCCGTGGAGCACGTGGTGGAGGAGGGACTGACCGGGGCACCCGATCTGATCCTGATCAGCCACGGCCACTTCGACCATCTCGCCGACGTGCCGCACCTGCTGTCCCGGCCGGGCTGGGGCGGCCGGCGGATCCGGACGCTCTGCGACACCACGTCACGTCATCTGCTGGGCGCGATGGGCACCCCCGCGCACCGCATGGCGGACGTGGTGGCGGTGAGCGGGGGCGATCACCTCCAGTTCGACGGCTACAGCGTGGAGGTGTTCCGCAGTCTGCACAGCAGGCAGCAGGACTACACGTCCTTCGCCCCCGGGAGGCGGGACTCCGTTCCCGCGCGGCCCCGGACCCTGGGCGACCTCGTCGAGGGGCGGACACTGGCCTTCCAGGTGTCCGTCGAGGGGGGACCGTCCGTCCTTCTGACCGGCACCAGCAATGTCGCGGAGCGGGAACTGGCAGGCGCGCGGCCCGATGTGGCGGTGATCGGGATGAGCGGCCACGCCGCCGTCCATGGCTATCCGGACCGGCTGCTGTCCGCGCTGGGGTCGCCGCCCGTGCTCCTGCCCTGCCATCACGACGACATGGTGACCCCGCTGGGCGACTCGGGGATCTCCCGCACAGCGTCCCCCGACGCGGCGACCGCCCTGATGCAGGCAGCCGAGCGACGGCAGCCGGGCGGCGGCACACGCGTACTGGCGCCCCGGCACCTGGAGTTGCTCGACGTCACGGAGCTCCCGGCGTCGTGAACCGCCGGACCGCCTGAGCTCCGTGCGGGCCGGACATCTCAACCCCGGGCCGGGACGCCCTCCGGTCCCCGAGGGCGTCCCGGTCCGGAATGCCGGGTGTCCGGCGCAGCATTCCGGGCGCCGTGGGCCCGCCGCACGGCCTCCTCGGCATATGATTTCTGCCATTACCGGTCTAGACCAGTCAACCGGCGATTTCGAGTCCGGATCAATGCGCTGCGTAACCTCACCCGGCGCACAGGACCCCCGCCTCCTTCACAGCGGAAGCACACGCTCCGCCAGGGCGCGGCATTCCGGGAGCCGCGACCCCATCGCACGGCGAGGGGCATATGCCCCGGCGATTACTCCGCGCAGTTCGCGATCATGCACTCCCGGCCACTCCATCTTCCCTACGTAATCTGCAGTTTCCCCGCGCATGCTATTCGCCGGTTCCGGTACGACAGTTTTCAGCCGTCCCCCATCCCGGCTTCGTTGACGCGGCAAGGTTGGCTGATTACTCTCCCGACTCGAGAGAGCCGAGACCCCGCTACGCGCGTAGTGGCCGAAGCCGGAACCACTGTATTTTCATGAACCAGCGCATCCAAAAACATTGCGTGCGAAAATCCAGCAGTTCATGGCAGGGGAATTCAGCCATGGACAGGCAGAACGGGAGAACCCCTATGGCCGGCGTGCAGATTCGCATATTGGGTCCCATCTCCATGCTTTCCCGGAACATTCCGGTCCCCCTGGCCGGTCAGCGACAGCTCCGGGTTCTCACCGCTCTCGCACTTGTGTCGGGCAGGGCCGTCTGTACGCCCGAACTCATCACGCACCTCTGGGGCGAACGTCCGCCCCGGACCGCCGCCGGCCAGTTACAGACCAGCGTGTGGATGATCCGCCGCTCACTGGCCATGGTCGGCGCGCCGCAGGAGACCGTCCTGTCGACGGCTTCCGGTTACCAACTGGACTCCGCTCACTGCGAGATCGACAGCGACATCTTCCGGCGCAACGTCGCGACAGCAAAGAAAATGGTACGTGCCGACCTCAAGGAGGAGGCACTGGAACTCCTCAAGGACGCGCTCGCCCTCTGGCGGGGCCCGGCTCTGGCCACGATTTCGAGCAGTGCGCTGCAAACCCGCGCGGCCCGGCTGGAAGAGGAACGCATCGCCGCACTGCAACAGCGCATTTGCCTGGAAATATCTCTGGGGCAATACGAGGAGGCCATTGGTGAACTCACCGACCTCATAGCCCTTCACCCTCTCCGTGAGGAGCCGTACGCGCATTTGATGCAGGCGCTGTATCTCTGCGGCCGGCAGGCCGACGCGCTCGCCGTGTTCCGAAGGGCCCGCAATACCCTGACCGACGAGCTGGGAATCGACCCCGGTCCCAGGCTGACCACGCTGGAGCGGGCGATCCTCCGCCAGGACGCCGACATGCTCTCGGCGGTGCCGGGCATGGCCCGGTACTGACCCGCCCCGATAACCCGCAGCGCTCCCCGGCCCCGTTGCCGCGGAGCGCTGCGGTGTCAGGCGCCGAACCCCGCGCAGGCGAGGGCCGCGGCGCCTCCCAGCACGATCACCTGCACTCCCGCGGTGACCCATGCGCGCGCGGCCGCCGCGATGCCGCCTGAGACCAGGAGGGCGGCCAGGCAGACCAGCGCGGCGCGGGACGCCTCGCGGCCCGCCGCGACCCGGTCCGGACTGCCCGTCAGGCCCCCGGAGATCAGCACCCCGAAGAGCAGGACCGCCAGAAGGACCGCGTCCAGTACGAGGAGCAGCAGGGCCGCTGTGATGTCACCGCGGCGGGACGCCTTTCTCATCGCTCACCTCCGGTCCAGGGCCCTCCCCGGGTGGGGAGGGCCCGTCGGGTGCCGTGGATCAGAGACCCATGCCCCCCATCGTCCGCTCGAGGGAGTCCGCGTACAGCCGGGCCCCTCCGACCTTCGGGTGGAAGGACTGGGCGGAGGCTCCGAGTTGCAGGATCGGCCAGTCGATCTGCGGCTCGTCGCTCTCCACCAGGTCCAGCACGATGCCGTGGACCTGTTCGGGGTCGCCGCAGACGGCCTTGCCCGCGAAGTTCTGGGTGGGGTTGGAGAACCAGGCCTTGGCTCCGGCGGCCTTGGCGTCGTCCACGGCGCCCTGCATCTCGGTGGCGAGGGTGCCGGCCATGCTGTTCAGCCAGGGGGCCTCCTCGGTGCCGATGCCGGGGATGCACTGCCCCGCCCCCTCCAGAAGCGGCGGGTACCCCATCAGGACGATCTTGGCGTTGGGTGCCTTCGCCTGGATCTTCTTCAGGGCGTCGGTGATGGCCGGCCGCACCCGCTCCTTGGCCAGGCGCTCGGCCGCCACTCCGATGTCCAGCCCCTGGTAGGCCGCGTCGTCCACGTGGGAGTCGTCGTCCTCGAACGTCTGGTTCTGGCACAGCGTCGGCCAGCCGATGCCGCCGAAGATGCACTTCTGGATGATGTAGGCGAACCGGGCGTCGTTGCCGCCGACGGAGATCGTCACCAGCGTGGTGTTCTGGTCGAGGTAGCCCTTGGAGAGCTGGGGCAGTTCGCCGTTCTCGCCGACGGAGGCGATGTTGTACGTGCGGGCGCCGGAGCAGGCGACGAGGTGGTAGTCCATGGCCGCGGACCGGCTGTCGTCCAGGGATCCCACGGATGCCGAACGGCCCGGGATCGTGGCCTGGCGGGACCATGCCTTGGTCGAGCGGTGGCAGGCGTCGCGGGTCGAGGGGTTGCTGGGGTCCCGGTAGTTGGTCTCCCTGTAGTAGTCGACGCCGCCTGCGGCCGAGGCGCCCTCGCCCGACGAGTAGGAGTCGCCCATCGCGACGACCATGTCCTTGGGCTTGGCCGACAGCGGCTGGAAGCCGGCGGCGTCCCATGCGACGTCCTCGGAACCGTTGCCGTCGGCCGCGTGCGTGGAGAGGGCGATCTTCGGGGCGCTGGTGAACTGGAACACCCCGAGGGAGACCCACTTGTTCTCCAGGACGCGCTGCGGGTGCACGCGTACCGGGCTGGTGCTGTTGGTCCCGGAGATGGTGTAGGTGGCCTGCCGGGTGTGGGCTCCGTGGTCGGGGAGGTGCACCCAGACCCGGGCCCAGCCGGTCATGCCGTTGGTCAGGGTCCAGGTGCCGGTCGTACGCATCCGGGCGCCGTCACCGGTCGCCTGGTTCCTGGTGTGCGAGAACCAGAAGTGGTTGCCGTAGCCGGCCCCGATCTGATGGGTGTCGATCTTGCCCGGGTAGTTGGCGCCGTCGGCCGAGAAGGTGAAGCCGAAGGTGCCGGGTGAGGTCGTCGCCCCGCAACTTCGCGCGGGTGAACCGGCCGGGGTGACGCCCGAGGCCACATCGTCGATCACGTACGTACCGGAGGGCAGCCCGCTGGAGCACCGGGGCGGGTAGGCGTTGCCGTCGGGCTGTTCGGGATAGGTGGCGTCGAAGCGGTGCAGGGCGAATCCGCAGGTGGCCGCGGACTCGCAGTTCTTCCAGGTCGCCTTCTTGTTCCACCAGCAGTGCAGGAAGAACTCGTCCGCCGGGTTGTTGAGCTGGCACGCCCCGTTGGTGTCGGTGTCGCCCTCCTTGATCTTGCTGGGGTCGCAGTTGTTGGAGGAGTCGCAGAACGTCCCGAGCGGCGGCTTGGCCGAGGTGCGGAAGAGCGGGTCCGTCCACCAGGCCGCGCGGTATCCGGGCTGGAAGTCGCCCGGGGCGAACATCGCCGAGATCGGGCGGGCGGCCCAGCCGATCACCTTCTCCTGGTAGGGCCAGTCCTGGGGGTGGGCGGCGTGCGAGTAGTCGTCCCCGCCGCCCGAATTCTCCAGGAACGGGGTGCGGTTGGCCTTCCACAGCGCGTTGGCCGGGTTGTTGGTGTAGCCGACGCCCCAGTGGCCGCCGTGCGACCCGGCGCTGGACTGGGGGTAGAAGCCGGAGTTGTACGCCCAGAGCGCGAAGAACCAGTTCTCGATGTACTCCGGTCCGCCGTCGTTGACGGACATCCCGGCGCTGTACGTCTGGTTCCACTTGTCCACGAGGATGTTGACGCCCGCGGCGATGTTGGCGGTGTAGTCGAGGGCGACGGCCTCCTGCTTCTGCACGGACAGCGCGGTCTCGCCGGGCTTCTCGTGCCCGGCCATGCGCATGCCGTCGGTCACCTGGACGATGCCGTAACCGCAGTCGGCGGCTCCCCAGTTGATGGCCCACGGGTCCGGGGTCTCTCCGTCGGCACCGTGGCTGATGCCGTAGTAGTTCCCGATCAGGGTGTTCGCCGTGACCCCCGGTACGGCGAACCTGGTGGCCTGCCACATGTTGGATTCCTGGGCGGTGACGCCCAGCATCACCTGCGCGGGAATGTGGTACCCGTCGGCCGCGTCAGGTGTTCCGTTGGGGTCGCCCGCCATGGTCTTGAGGGGGAAGAGGGACTGCGGCTGGTAGGCCGACATCCCGGTGTTCTTCCAGTTGGCGGCGCGGGAGACGTGTGTGTTGAGTTTCCCGACCACGGCCTGGTCCACGGCCCATTCGACCTGCCGCGGGGTGGGCTGGAAGGCCTGCTTGCGGACGTCTCCGCGCGGCACCGAGCAGTAGCGCTCGTCCTCGACGGGATTGGTCGGTGAGGCCGCCGCGAGCTTCGGTGTCGCCGCCGCGGTCCCGTGGGTGAGTGCCGGGGAGGTGACGAGGCCGGCCGCTGTCGTCGCGGTCGAGCCGACGGTCGTGCCGGGCCGGGCGTCCAGGGTGACGCTGCGTCCGGTGTCCAGGAGCTTCATCGCGGTCCGGGCGGTCCGCGCCGAGGCGGCTTCCTGCGGCGAGATCCTGGAGTCCTTGCCGTCGGCCCATGCGGTGGTGACGGCGGCGTCGCCCCGGGTGGACAGGACCGCGTCCTTGGCCACCCCCGCGGGCATGCGCACGGACGCGGGCAGGGTGCCGGCGGCCTCGGCCTTGCCGGTGACGTACACCGTGCCGGTGCGGGCGGCGCGGGACAGGTCGAAGTCGGCGAGTGCGCCGGTTGCCAGACGCCGGGTGGTTCCGGCGGCGGCGGCGCCGAAGAGCGAGGCCGGGGCGCGCCGGACCTCCGCCCGCTCGGTGACGGCTTTGGTCTTCGCGGACCGGTCGGTGCCGGGCCGGTCGATGTAGACGACCGAGCCGTCCGCGGCAGCCGTGAGCTGGAAGGGGACCGCTGTCGTACGGGCGGCGACGCGTACGTCGCCGGAGGTGGTGACGCGGACCAGGCGGGCGCCCTGTGCGGCGGCGTAGCCGTCCGCGAGGGGGACGGCGGAGGTGACCTGGCCGGGCAGCTCGAGCGGCTTCGCCGCCTTGCCGCTCGCGGTGTCCACGCCGACGAGACGGGTCTCGTTGCGTTCCGATTCGTCGTCGGAGAACTGTGAGAAGACCGCCTTCTCCGTGGTGCCGCAGCCGGGTGAGAAGTAGCTCAGGCTGGACTGGACGGGAAGCTTGGTGACCGCGCCGGTCGTCAGGTCGACGATCGCGGTGAAGGCGCCGCGGGTCATCAGCGCGGGCTTGTTGGTGAAGGTGCGGGGTGCGTAGGTGACGGCGGCGCGCTTGCCGGAGGCGGTGAGGCAGGCGTTGCCGATCCAGGTGTCGGTGTCGAAGCCGGGCTCGGACAGGGTCGCCGCGGTCCGCCAGTGGTAGCCGTCCTCGGCGGCGGCGACCATGACGTGGAAGCCGGTGGCGTCACCCGAAGTCGTCCAGGCCAGATCGTCGGAGGTGCGGTAGCCGGAGCCGAGCAGTTCCGCACGGTCGCCTGCGGGAACGGCCTCGGGGAGCTCGGCGGGACCGGGCCGGGCGGCGTCCGCCTCGTCCTTCTGGGACCACCCCTGGGCGGCTCCAGGGGGTGGGGTCGGGGATTTGGCCATCGACACCGACGGATAGCCCGCCAGCAATGCCGCGGCAGCGACTGTTATGACAGGTATATGCCATTTTTTTCTTCGGGACACGTTCTACTCGCCTCTCGTCCGGACGCCCGCGTCGCGCGTGGGGGGAAGCGGGCGTCCGCTTCGCGCGTGGGGGGACGCGAGCCAATCAGCCGGGGCTCTCCACCACCTCTCACCGAACTCTCCTGCTATACCGACCCGCCGTCGGCTATGCGCCCCTGCCTTTCCACCCCTCTCCGGGCCCCCGCGCACCCGCAGACTGGCGCGGAGATCACCGCGAGAAGGGCTGGGACATGGAGACCGAACAGTCGGGCACCACCGGCTTCGACGCCGCCGTCGACGGCGTGGTCGCCCCGACCGACACCCTGGGCGGAACCCTCCGCCTGGTGCGCACCGACGACTTCGACTCGCTCGACCCCGGCAACACCTACTACGCCTACACCTGGAACTTCTTGCGCCTGATCGGCCGGACGCTGGTCACCTTCGACACCGCGCCCGGCAAGGCCGGCCAGCGCCTCGTCCCCGACCTGGCCGAGTCGCTCGGTGAGGCCTCGGACGGCGGGCGGACCTGGACGTACCGGCTGCGTCCCGGCCTGCGGTACGAGGACGGCACCCCCGTCGTCTCGGCGGACGTCAAGTACGCGATCGCCAGGAGCAACTACGGTACGGACGTGCTGGGCGTCGGCCCCACCTACTTCCGTCACCTGCTGGGCACCGACTACGGCGGCCCCTGGCGCGAGCCCGAGGTGGACGGTCCGCTCACCGTCGAGACTCCCGACGACCGCACCCTGGTTCTGCGGCTGACCGAGCCCTTCGCCGGCATGGATCTGCTGGCCACCATGCCGAGCACCACTCCGGTCCCCAGGGCCAGGGACACCGGTATCGGCTACCGGCTCGGCCCCGTGGCGACCGGGCCGTACCGTGTCGAGTCCTACGAGCGCGGCAGGCTCGTGGTCCTGGAGCGCAACCCCCACTGGGACCCGGCGACCGACCCCGTACGGCGGCAGCGGGCCGAGCGCGTCGAGGTCCACCTGGGCAAGGACCCGCACGAGGTGGACCTGATGCTGCTGGCCGGCGAGGCGCACATCGACCTCGCGGGATTCGGGGTGCAGCCCGCCGTCCAGGAACGCATCCTGGCCGACCCCGCGCTGCGGGCCAACGCCGACAACCCGCTGACCGGTTTCACCTGGATCTACTGCCTGTCCAGCCGGATCACCCCGTTCGACAACGTGCACTGCCGGCGCGCCGTGCAGTTCGCCACCGACAAGGCGGCGATGCAGGCGGCGTACGGAGGCCCCGTCGGCGGTGACATCGCCACCACGATCCTTCCGCCGACCATCGACGGCTACCAGCCCTTCGACCGCTACCCGGTCGGCGAGGACGGCACCGGGGACCTGGAGGCGGCCCGCGCCGAACTGGCCCTGGCCGGCCTGCCGGACGGCTTCCGCACGAAGATCGCGGCCCGCAAGGACCGCCTCAAGGAGTACCGGGCGGCCGAGGCGCTCTCGGCCGGACTGGCCCGCGTCGGCATCGAGGCCGAGGTGCTGGACTTCCCGTCCGGCGACTACTTCGACCGCTACGGCGGCAGCCCCTCGTACCTGCGCGAGCACGGCATCGGAATCATCATGTTCGGGTGGGGGGCCGACTTCCCCGACGGGTACGGCTTCTTCCAGCAGATCGTGGACGGGCGCGCGATCAAGGAGCGCGGCAACCAGAACATGGGCGAGCTGGACGACCCGGAGATCAACAACCTGCTCGACCGGGGTGCCGTCAGCGGC
Source organism: Streptomyces sp. NPDC056452 (assembly GCF_042796085.1). Taxonomy (NCBI): domain Bacteria; kingdom Bacillati; phylum Actinomycetota; class Actinomycetes; order Kitasatosporales; family Streptomycetaceae; genus Streptomyces; species Streptomyces sp. NPDC056452. The sequence continues at coordinate 214 of NZ_JBHTRI010000031.1, read as the reverse complement.
GACCTGGAGGAGCGCGCGGCCATCTGGCACCGCATCGACCGGCTGACCATGGACCACGCCGTGATCGTGCCCTACCTCTATCCGCGCTCGCTGCTCTACCGCCACCCCGACGCCCGCAACGTGTTCGTCACGGGGTCCTTCGGGATGTACGACTACGTCGCGCTGGGCGCGCGCTGACACCCGCCCGGGGGCGGCCGGCGGGGACCCCACCCGC